>JABMPJ010000031.1 GCA_013203785.1 Lentisphaerota bacterium
CACGGCGGAGCTGCGCCCCCATGCACCGCTTTCGCTTGCCTTCCACCACCCAGCACGGCAATCTCCCCTTCAATCAGCAACACGAAGACGCCTTCCGCTTTGACCCGCTCCTGCTGTTGCGTTGGCTACTGGCTGCCGGGGCTACTTTGAATGGGTGCCTGGCACCCATTCAAAGTAGCGAAGAACCCAGGGGAGGGTGTGGTTGAGTCTTAGCGGGACGGCTTGAGCCGGTCCGTGACATAGGTGGCGAACCATATGGGCATGTGTTCCATCTGAATGTTCAGATTCCCGGATGGGGTCTGTTCCGCCAGCAGAGCGGGGTTCCAATCTGTGCATGCTCTATCTGGAGGATGCGTATACGAGGATGCCTATACCTATTGACGCCATCCTGCGATCAGACGGCGGCGGGCCATGATCAATTTTTCGTCTGACTTCGCCTGCCCGACCAAAGCGTGGACGGAGTATTCTGCGGAGATCCCACCAGACGATCCTGGCAAAGATGTGGCCATATTTCGCCCGCGAGGGATGGACCCACCGCAGATAGTGCAAAGGATCTGTTGCGCGCATAACGATAGTATATTACTATCCTTCTCAACAGTGAGCGATGAGCCGACCGAAAAAGGGAAAGAGTCATGGACAAAATGCTGGGCAGGCAGATCAAGGGGCTGATTGACGACTATCCGAAAGTCGGTGAAATCCTCGATGAATACGACATCGGCTGCGTGCCGTGCAGCGTGGGCACCTGCCTGCTGAAAGACATCGTGGATATCCACAACCTCGCACCCGAGACGGAGCAGAAGATGATGACCCGTATCGCTCGCGTGATCTATCCGGATCGGGATATTCAGATCCCCTTGCGGGAGAGGAAGGCCACGTCGACGAAACCGGCGTATTCGCCACCGCTCCACAAGCTGGTCGAAGAGCACAAGTGGATCAAGCGCTGGGCCGCTCTGATCCCGGTGGTGACGGAACGCGCCGACGTGGCCACGGAGGAGGGGCGCACGATCATACTCGCGGGTGTGGATTTCATTCGTTCCTACGCCGACCAGTTTCATCACGCCAAAGAGGAGGATATCCTCTTCACCTATTTCGATCCGGACCTGGACATGGTGAAGGTCATGCTCACCGATCACGAGACCGCGCGCGCTCATGTACGAGCGGTCGTCGCGGGTGTGGAGCAGCAGGATGCCGCCGCCGTCCGGGAGCATCTTCTGGCCTACGGGGAGCTGTTGTTCGAACACATCAAGAAGGAGGACGACATCCTCTATCCGTGGATGGATCGGCAGTTTTCGGATTCGCAGGTGGGCCAACTCTTCACGCAGTTTCGCGAGGTAGACGAGCGGTTCGGGGAAGCCCCACGACTACAGCAACAGTTTATACAGGACCTTGAAACACGATGGGAAACAACGGCACAAAAGGGGGGAATGACATGAGCAAGTGTGGATGTCCGGGTTCGATGACGATTGATCGTAGGGACGAAGGCAGCGTGCAAGCAAGCACGACAGAAAAAGTGGCCTCACAACTGCGCCAGTGGCCGATTCAGCTGCATCTGATCGGCCCAAACGCACCGTACTATCAGGGGGCCGATGTGGTGCTGACAGCAGACTGTGTGGCCTACGCGATGGGTGGCTACCATTCTGAACACCTGAAAGGCAAGGCCATTGCCATTGCCTGCCCCAAACTGGACGAGGGGCAGGATATCTACGAGAAGAAGATCACCGCATGGTTTGACGAAGCCAAGATCAACACGCTCACGGTGATGATCATGGAGGTGCCCTGCTGCGGCGGGCTTTCCGCTATTGCCCAACGCGCACTCGCGGCGGCAGAGCGCAAGGTCCCCGTCAAGGTGATCGTTGTGGGGCTCGACGGCGAGATCCGCCAGGAACAATGGCTGACGGCGTAAGAGAATCCTCGCCATTTTGCGTGGGTAGACACCCCGTTGCCGGATTTTATCAACGCCCGACATCCAACATCCAACTCTCAAGCTGGATGTTGGGAGTTGGATGTTGATTGTTGGGCGTTCGCCCCCCCCCTTTATCGATTACCCATTGCGGGTGGCGATGAATCGCTCAACGCCCTCGTCCATGGCTTTTCGCTTGCTCTAAATGATATGGTCACCCTATCATTGAGACCTTCGTGTCGGACACGAGGATGCAAGGCGGAGGGCTGTTTCATGCGCAATACGACTCGTTCGATTCTATTCGGAATAACGCTGCTATCGGCGGCATGGGCGTCGGCAACGCTGGTCACGAATGCGACGGTACACGGCACGCTCGCCACCAGCGCGGGCGCGTCTATTCGCGATGACGATCTGGCTCGCTGGATTGACACCTACATCCCCACCAATACGCCGAAGTTGCTGGTCCTGACGCAATGCTACGGCGGCGATACAGCCAAGGCGTTCACGGGCAAGACCAATACGGTTGTGCTCAGCGCCACCTCGGCGGGACAGAAGGCCGTGTACGGCGGCTATGATGCCGGGGCGGCTAACGCCATGCGTCCCGGTTCCGGAAGGACGGCCGGGAACATTCATACTGCCGGAGCCGCAAACCGCGATACGATCGAAACACCTATCGTCGGCGGCGGCATGAACCCGACCAACTTCCCCATGACATCGGTCAGCACCTCCGGCGTCGTTCGCAGTCGGCACGTCATCTGGTATGCAGGCCAACCGGACGGCCGCCCTGGACGCGATGTGGATCAGGATGCGCTGCTACAGGGGCACTACGCGGGCGAGACCAATACGACCTACTGGGCCGTGGCCGCCTCCACCGACGGTGGCTGGGACTACGATGGCAGTGCGCGCGGACTGCGCCAGGCCATCCAGGCGGCCGGTACGCTGATCACCAATTCGACCGACCCCGATGCAGAACAATTTGTCCTCTACGTCTCCGATCATGGCGACCGGCATGTCACGGCATCCTTGGTCACCAATTTGCCTCCGAATCAACTCGCCGTGCTAACCGGGTTCCCGACATTCTCGAGTCTCGACATGAATCCACAGGATCTGCTGGACGACACGAACACCGTGCCCGGCTTCTCGGTGTTTATTCCATTCGAACCGGGCGGTCCAGTTTTCGATCCAGACTCCGAGCCCTTTTTTTTGCCGCCGGACTGGGGGTTGACCATTACGATTACCAACCAGTCCAGCTTGCCGCCACTATTTCTGACCAACCCTATCGAGCTTCCGCTCGAGCTGGACAACGGTACCGTCGGCGATTTTCCGGGCGAAGGCGTGCAGCTTTTCTTCCCGGTCGAGCCGCAGTTCTTTGTAGACAGTTTCTTCGACGTGTTTGTGACGATTGAAGTGGTGCAGGACACCGGCCTGACGTGGCCCATCTCTCACATCAGTCAGGACAGCGGCGAAGTGCCCAAAGACATCGCGCCGACGGATGGACGAAGGGTGGAACTGCGGCCGGATGTGATCGACACCGAAATCGTGGCGCTGGGCCTCCACGGCATTGAGGGGGCCGTCTATCCAATCGAGACCCGCACGAACCTGTTGAGTGGTGAGTGGGAGCCTCTGGATACGCTGCTCGGCGAAGATACGATTCCCGGCGGAGGAGGAGGCCGCCTGGCCTATCCGATCCCCCCTTCGACAACACCGACCCGGTTCTTCCGCGCGCTGTTTCCGCAACCGACGCTTGCAGGTGTCGAGCCCGCCCTGCGGCCGGAAGGCGAGGACGTTCCGTTTATCTTTCTGACCGGATCGGGATTCTATCCAGGTGACACCGTCCTGGTCGGTGGCCAACCCTCCCCGCATGTCGAGTTCGACGCGCACGGTCTCCTGCGGGTGGATCTGCCTCCCGGTCTGCCGCCGGGCCGGTACGACGTCACCGTCGTTGATCACATCGGCGGAACCGTTTTGGCGACGTTGGCGGACGCGATCGAGATCTTCGACCCGCTCGCAGACCCCCTGCGCGCACTCGCAAGCCCCCCTGCGTGGCCGCCGGCTGGACCCGCCCCCGCGCTTTCAAGACACTACGGCCACGTCACCGTTCTAAAGAGTCATGGCGGCGATGAAGATTGCGATGGAACCGACGATGGCATCCTCGCCTATGGCCACATCACCGTGCTCAAGAGAGGTGGCAACGAACAGGGCTCCGGGATGCCTTCCGGGCGTAGGTATATAGGCACGGAGGAGTGTGATGACGGCGTCGGATCGACCCGCGACCGCTCTGCGGCATTCAGTCGCCAGACCGATTATGACCTCAACCGCGATGGAGAGGATCGCCTTGACGATGATTCTGAAGGCGACAGCATCCTGGAGCTTCGCCTGCATGCCGGCGAAATTGAACAGCGAGTCGTTGATCTCGCCGTGCCTGGTCGCGGGCTCGATTTTGTCTGGGCGCGCACCTATCGATCCCGTACCGGCATCGCCACGCCGCAGGGCAATCGCTGGAGCCATAGCTATGATGTCTACTGCGTCACCAACGGCACGACCGTTGACGTTCACGACGGCACCGGCCGCAAGGATACCTTCCGGCGCCAAGCCAATGGTACATACACGTGCCCGGAATTTTTCCGCGAAGGCACACTCACGACCAACGTCTTTCGCCTGACGTTTGCGGACACGGGCTATTGGGAGTTTAATCCGTTCGACGCCGCATCTCCCGCCAGCGGGAAGCTCGCCCGTATCGTGGACCGCAACGCCAACATAATGAGCCTGGACTACGACGGTTCCGGCCAACTCACGGAGCTCGTGGATGACCTTGGACGCACCAACACCGTCGCCTACAACCCCGCCGGACAGATTGCGTCCGTTTCTGATTTCTCGGGTCGCACAGTCACCTATACTTACTGCATCGCGGGCGATCCAGACGGCCTTCCCGGCGACCTCAAGTCCGTAACCTCGCCGCCCGTTACCGGCACATCGACCAGTAACGACTTCCCCATCGGCAAGACCACGGCCTACACCTACAGCACCAATGCCGCGCCAGGCGCCAGCGGGCTACTGCTTGCGATCACCGATCCACTCGGCCAGACCCCGATCCAATGTACCTATGACATCGCACCCTCCTCGTTCTCCGCATGGCGGGCCATTTCCCTCCAGCGCGGAACCAACCTTCCCACCCGCGTGGTCTACCTGTCGCAGAAGCCCTCGCCGAATAACCGTTTCGCTACGTTGCAGTGCATGGTCAACGATCCTGAAGGCAACGTCTCGGAGCAGGACTTCGACAGCCGCAATCGTTGCGTCGCCCTGCGTGACTTCACCGGTCGCGCACAGCCCGGCCAGCCGGTCACAACCACCGAGAACCGCCCCGTCGGCAAACTCCGGCCGGGCGATCCGGACTTTTTCGAATCGACCTGGCGCTGGAACAACGACTCGCTTTGTACGGCCTGGCAGCGGCCAATGACCAACCGCATCGAGTGGGTCTATCAGGCCGATCTGGCCCCGACCACGCCTCCGCGCCATCGTGGCAATCTGTTGACGGAGCGCCGCGTCGGCAACGGCGATTTTAATCATGATGGATTTCCCGACCTCTTGGTGAGCAGTTTCGAGCACGACCCACGCTTTGGCACGGGCGAGCACGGGATGCTGCTGTTTGAAGATCAGTGGCCCGAATCCGGGGATTTCGATTTTAATGACGTCGTCCTGCGCCACTCGACCCGCGTGATCACCCCGCGCGGCTTCGAGGCACGCTGTGAATACGATGCCAACGGCAACCTGGTCGCGCGTACGCGGCACGGCAGCGACGCTGACGGCGGCAGTCCGCCCCTGCTGGCTCGTGAAGATTTTACATACAATGCCCATGGCCAATTGACCGCCATCACCAACGCCGCCGATGGCGCGGGCTATCGGCGGTACGATGTATACCTGTATGGAGAGAGCCCTGGCGCCACGAACTTTGGCTACCAGACCCAGGCGATTATGGATGCAGGGCCGGTGGGACGGAACGTGACGACCAGCTACGACTACGACGCACGTGGCAACGTGACCCGCTGCGTCGACCCACGCGGCACGCCCACGACTATAGAGGTCAACGCACTCAACCAGACCGTGGCGAGCCAGACCGAGGGCACCGCATTAGCCGAGCGGGTGCGCACGCAGTATACCTATGACGCGGCCAACAACCTCGTACGCAAGGACGTGGAGAACCGCGATGGCGACGGAACGCTTGATTCCACCAACGCATGGTTCACCACGCAGTACGAATACGACCCCCTCTACCGCCTCACGCGCCTGATGGAAGAGGAAGGTATTTTCTACGGTAGCCTCACCAACGAATTTGTCTACGACGGTAACGACCGCCTTGTGCAACTGCGTTCGCCGCTGGCCGTTCAGGGCGGCGACCCCTCGCATGTCACGCACTACCAATACGACGAGCGCGACCTGCTGTTCCGTGAAACGCGCGCTCCCGGTTCACCCGTGCAGGCCACCACCCAATACGACTACGACGACAACGGCAACCTCTGTGTTCTACGTAGCGGCCTCGAAGGCCCCGCTGGCGCTCGGGTTGCGCAATACGACTACGACGGCTTCGACCGGTGTGTGCGCTCTACGGACCCGATGGGCAACGAAATACGCTACGAATACGACGCCAATCGAAATTGCACCAACGTGACCCGCTACGGCGAGACCAACGACGTGCCGGGCAGTGCGGGCAATCAGCGCTTAAGCGAGACCCGTTATGAATACGACGCACTCGACCGTTGCGTCGCGGTGCGCGACGCTTTCTTCGATGTGTACACACAACTCCCCCTTGGCGATGGCTGGCGCGACACCACCTTCTTTTACGCGCCCAACGGTCTCATCGTGGCCACGACCAATGACCGCGGCTTTCGCACAACCTACACCTTCGATACCACCCTATTCATGACAGGTGTTGCCGATGCACTGTCAAACCGCGTGGATTACATCTACGACGACAACGGCAACGTGCTCACCGCCACACAGACCGGCCGTTCCGACCTCGGCGGTCCGGACGAAGTGTTCGTGAGGCGCTACACGTACGATGCTCTCGACCGTTGCGTAGCCGAGTGGGACAACGTGGGCAACACCAACCGCTACGCCTACGACTCGCGCGACAACCGCGTGCGCCACACCGATCCGCTGGGTTTCTCTCAGGAAAGCGACTTCGATGGCCTCAGTCGCCCAACGTCAAATCGCCAGGGCGTGGGCGGCAGCGCGCAACGCTCTACCCACTATACCTATGATGCCGCCTCCCGCTTGGTCACGTCCACCGACAGCAACACCAATGTGACCCAATACGCCTACGACGCGTTGGACCGGCTGGCCATCACCACGCTGGCCGACAACACCTCCGCAACTAATATCTATGACGTGCACAGCAATCTCATTCAAACGCACGATGCCAACGGCACGCAGATCCTCTGGGCCTATGACACCCTGAACCGTTGCGTCCAGAAGATCGTCGCGCCCGGCCCAGGCGTCGCCCCCGACACCACGTTTGAGAGCTATCAATACGACGGTATGTCCCGCATGGTTCGCGCGGCTAACAACCAGACTGAGGTGACCTGCCAATACGACTCTCTGGGCCGCTGTGTGCGCGAAGGGACCGCCTCACCCGCGTTGGGACTAACGCCAAGGGAGTGCACGCGCACCTTTGACGCCCACGGCTTGCTCCTCGTGCAGACCAACTACTCCGGACGCCTGGCAGGCTACAGCTATGACCCCCTTGACCGCACCGCCTCACTGAGCAAAGCCGACGCCGGCAAGGCGCTCAACCCCGTGGCTGCATTCGCGTATACCGGACCAGACCGCCTTGCCCGCGTGACCTTCACCAACGGGGTCCAGACCGACTACACCTACAGCGGGCTTGACAGCGTGACCAATGCACCGGGCGACTCCGGGTGGGGCCAGATTCAGCGCGTCCACCACGCCCTCGGCGCGGTAGCGATTGACGACCGACTCTTCACCTATGATCGAAGCCAAAACAAGGCCGTTCGTGCATTGACGGAACCCTTCGTCCTCGGCGGGACGACCAACCGGCAGGTCTTCGTCTACGACTCACTCAACCGCCTCGTGCAGTCCGTCATCAGCACCAACGGCACGATCGCCCACGACACCGCCTATCTGCTTGATGCCGTGGGCAACCGCCTCTCCGTCGTTCGCGATGGCACCAACCAGCCCTACACGCTCGACGCCAGGCTGCCAATCCCCGCTGACTTCCAGGTGCATCAATACACCGATACGCCCTTCGATGCGCGGCAATATGATGAAAACGGCAATCTGCATCAAACCGTGTCCGGCGACCCCATCAGTCCCGAGACGCGCACGTTCACCTACGACTACGCCGACCGACTCGTCGCCGTGCAGGGCTCATCGGGCCCGGTGGCCACCTACGCCTACGATGCACTGGGTCGCCGAATCGCCAAAGTCGTCTTCGCAGGCCTGCCACCCATGCCGGTGATCACCAACCGCTATCTCTTTGCGGGTGGCGAGCTGATCGAGGAAGAAGACGGCGGCGGCGCGGTGGTACGGACGACGGTCAGAATGCATGTCGTCGACCATGATGGACGCTCGAGCATCACCAGCAGCGGCGACGTCTTGTTTCACCATTGCGACGACCAGGGCAGCCTCCTCGCACTCACCGATGAAGCGGGCGTCGTCATCGAGCGCTTCGACTACGACGATTACGGCACACCTCAGTTCTTGGATGACAAGGGCGCCCCGCGGCCCGGTGCGACCGCACCGCTCTCCGGCGTACGGGAGCTCTTCCACGGCATGACCTGGAACGAAGAGACAGGCCTCTATGGCGGCGGCGATGATCCCCTGCCCCACATGAATAAGGGAGAGTTGGTGGACGCCATCGCCAAAGATGCAAAAGCGGGTTATAGCCGCTACTTCGATCCCTCCATAGGCCGCGCCTTGTCCCGCGCCGACGTGGGGAATAATCCATGGAGCACCGGAGGCGGAAAAACCCAAGACTACAACTCAAGCCGATCCAACAAGTCCTGCAGCCGTGCCGATGTGGGTCCTGGAGGCGCAAAAACGCAGGACTATAATTCGAGCCGCTCCAACAAATCCTCCAGCCGCTTTGACCCAGGGGGCGGTGGAAACGGGAGCGACGGGTTGAAAACCGAGGGATCCTTGAAAAAAGGTAACTCGGTTCAGCTCATCGGTTCTGGCCGGTTCAGTATTAGTGCCCGAGCCGCACGTTCGGGCCGTCGCTCCGCGCGCACATTTGTGTACACCGACTGCTTCCCAACCCGCTATGTCTACCCAAGTCTCGATGCCGCAAGCGGGGGAACCCTGGCGCGGCCCCACTATTACGGAGGCGGCGGAAGCGGGGGCACCATACGAATGGCTGACAAATTCAAGGCCGGCGCCGCACTATCCAAAACCGTGAAGTAGTTCCCATTCTTCTTTGACACTTCCCTGCATGCCACGAAGACGCTAACATTCTGTCCCTATGAATCTGATCAACCGAGACACAGACTACGCGGTGCGGGCCCTGTGCCACATGGCGCAACACCCGGACACTATCGTATCGGTGGCCGACCTGCACCCACAGTTGCAGGTGCCTCGGCCCTATCTCCGGCTCATCTTGCAGACGTTGGCACGGGAGCAGATCCTGCAATCCTTTCGCGGTAAAGGTGGCGGGTTTAAGCTGGCGAAACCGCCCGCGAAGATACGGCTGTCTGATATCATTGAGATATTCCAAGGCGATATTGCCCTGGTCGAATGCGTCTTCCACGGCGAGGCGTGTCCCGACTGTACCACATGCCCGCTGCGACGTACGGTCATGGAAATCGAGGCGATGGCACTCAAGACCTTGCGAGCCACAACGATTGCCTCTCTGCAACGTGGTACTGCCGCGGCTCAGTGCTCCACCGCGTGACGTTATCTCAGCCGACAAGATAACAAGAAAAGAACCGTTGCACGCCTCTAAAGACAGCTCTACACTCTCATTATCAGCGAAAGCGTGAGTGTGGAGGAGACGTGATATGATAACGGACCAGATGCTGACCAACCAGATGAGGGGCGGGTGGTATGGATACGCTCGCGCCACGGCGATTGTGGCACTGCTGCTCCTGCACGTTTGCGGTGTCGGCGCGGACGAACGGCTGCACGGGCAGATTACCGATGACGTGTCAGGGCAGCCGGTCGTCTCCGCCTGGGTACGGGTCGACGAGGAGCCCGTGGATGACTCCTTTGAAGCCGAGGTGCTGACAGATGCCTTTGGGTTCTATAGGACCGACGAGCTCACAGCGGCGACCTATCGGGTCGCCGTTGACCATCCTGGCTACCTGACGGCCTCGAATTCCGTAGTCGTCAGCAACGCCCCTCCCGCACCGCAATCATTCGAACTCACCCCGCTCCTGCCGGGCGGGGGTAACGACATTTTTCTTGAGGTGCAGTGCGTGACCAGCACCATACGACTGGAGGGCGTGCCAGTAGAGGCCCAGGTCTTTACGCTGGTGGGCGATGCTGCGCCTGCACTGGTGAAGGCAGGCGTGACCGACTCAAACGGCGTGGCGGTGATTCAAGGGATGCCGAACGGTTACTACCGCTTCACCGCCAACCAGGGCGGCACGGCGCGGCCCAAGTGGCTGGCATTTTCAAGCGCGGGGCTGCCCGTGGACAAGACGCACGTGACCAAGACACAGTCGGTCCGCATTGGGCTGAAGCCGGAGCCGCAGGACATCGTTTTCACGGTTCGGGGGCTGAACCCGGCGGCGCCGGATCGATTCTACGACACCAACCAACCCCTGCCCGAGGTCTTTGTGGAGTTGACGGGCGTGGCGTTCGATGCGCTGGGACGCCGCACCAAGCTGGTTCCCACCCGAACGGGCGTGACAGACGCCGACGGCGAAGTGACGTTCCGCGGCCTGCCCGCCATCTCATGGATTGCGCAGACCAAGAAACTCGGTTACTGGTCCTATGAAGCCGCCATCAACCCCCACCCCACCAGCGGCGAGCTGATCGACACACATACTCTGCGCCCGGCCCTGCGCAGCAACAAGCTCTGGCTGACGCTGGAGCATCCCTATGCGGACCGAAATGTATTGCAGTCTCTCAAGGTCCATGTACAAGGCCTGGAAGGCACAAACACGGAGGGCATTGATTTCTGGAACGGCTGGGTCGCCTACTACGCCCCAACGTTTTACTGGGAATGGCACACCATCCAGAACATGCTGCCCGGCCGCTACAAGCTAACCGTCAACGGGAGCGGAGCCGGCAACGGGAAGATCCGCCCCCTCTTCTTTGCCACCGATTACGTCGAGATCGAGGACAAGACAAACCTGAATGCCAATCTGACGTGGACGGACGCAACGCTGGCCCTGAAAACGACGCCAGCGACCATCCGGGGGCGCCTCTTCGCCGCCGACCATATCAGCGAGCTCTATGGCATTTCTGAGCCGTACGTATCCGAACCGACACCTGCCTATCGCCAGGTGCGCGAACAGCAGATCGATATCGAGTTTCTGGAGTACGAGGGCCAGACCGCCGCCGAGGGCCCGTTCCTGAAGCCGGAGTACCGCACCGTGACGGTGACTACCGACACCAACGGCGAGTTCATGGTCTCCCTGCCCTGCGCGTTTTACGGGCTGCGCATTGCGGGAATGACCAATTACTGGGGCAGTCACGTACACATGCGGAACTTCACCACAACGCTCAGCACTGAGAAAGAGAAGGTCCAGGGCTGGCCGTTCTATATATGGCCACATGCCAGCTTTCCGCCGCGCAATGGGGCCCCTGATTTCGGGTACCCTCTACCCATCCGATCCGGCCACGATTATACGCTCGACATCTTTGTCCGTAAACAGGTCATGGCGATCAGTGGGGCGGTGTTTGATGACAGCGGGGGGGATCCCACGTCGGGCGATCTGATCATGGGGTCGGGAACCGACCGGGCCCAGGTTTCGCTGCAGGGCACCGGGGGCACCGTCGTGAAGCCCCTCCAAAAAGGGGTCGGGAGCGGCGATGGCAAATACCTCTTTATCGACGTGCCCCCAGGGGCCTACTCTCTGAGCGTCGCGCAGGCCCGCAACACCTTTGACTACGGAGGAACAGGAACCCCCTTCCAGGTGACCGTGCCCGCCTGGGATCCTCCCGGCGTGGTGCCCGTGGCCGATCCGGAGTACTACGTGCTCCATCCCTTCGGCGAGATTGCGTTGGCCAACGTGCAAGCGACCTACATACCCAGCACAACCACCGTGGAACTCAACCTTCACCAATGGCACCCGATCGGTGAGTACTACGAATACGCTGGATCGGGGGACTACTTCACCACCAAGAAGGTGGACTATATAGGTGAAGTGCGTTTTGGGGGAGGCATCCCGCAGGGCGGTTTCACCTTATGGAGGCCCACCCCTAACATCGCGGGATATGGCGTAAAATACTTTGAGGGGAGGGTTGCCGGCGAGGGCGGGCATCACACATTCGAGGTCTACTTTGGCAAAGGCTCAGCGCCGGATAATGTCATCGATGAGATCCCCCCGGTGCCCGCCGACATCGAGTTCCATGTCTACAGCGATGCGGATCCGACCTATTTTGTGGCGGATACCACGGTCGTGCTGGAGTCGGGACTCATATACCCCGCGTTCCCCATTCCCTTCGACGGGTACGAAGTGGTGGACTACGAAGGCTACTCCGTTGTGACCACGGTCTCCAACGCCTACTGGACCGGGATCGCCAAGACGACGACGATCGATCCGGCGATACCCAAGTACCGCATTGACGTCATCATGACGCGCGGTACGCGATTCACCGGCACGGTTGAGAATGCCTCTTCGAGCTTGCCGATCTCGCGTGCCACAGTAGAAATCCGTGATCGGTTCGGCAACGTCCTGCGGGATGGCCTCACGACGACCAACGGGACGTTTGACTTCCCGGCCCATATCAGTGGCTCGGAACCTGTTTACGTGGACGTCACGGCTCACGGCTACCTCCCCCAGCGCACGCGCTTTGCCCCCGGAGATGGCATCATCGTGCCCGATCCAAATGATCCCGACGACAAGGCGGTGATGACCCTCGACGTAGAGCTCGCCCAGCTGCCCGGACCGGCGGTGACGGCGCAAGCTCTGGATCGTCATGGGATGTTTCTCCCAGGGGTAACGCGCGTGGGCAATACCACGCTGCAAACGGGCGGGCTGGCCACACAGGAACTCACCATGGCGTGGAGTGTCACACTGGACGCCTCCACCTATACGTATGAGCTTCCGCCGTTCGACGAACCGGACGGCACCCCCCCTGCCCCAGTCAGTGTGGCGGCCGTGGATACCGTCACGGAGGTCTGGTTGGTGGACCCGCGCATGTACGGAGTTCCAGCTGTAGGCACGAACGCGGCGGTCTACAGCAATGCCTACAGCGCCGTGCCCACCGCCGTGGTATTGCCAGACCCCGACGACTACCTCGAAGTGCGCGACTGGTTGAACGGGCTGGGCGGCGATGCGGCACCGGGGGTGTTCATGACTCAGGCCGATAGCATCGTGCCTGCCGCAGGTCCCAATGCATTCACTGCGTCCGGTACGCTCCCGCTGTGGAAACTGCCTCCGGGCGATTTCAACCCGGTCTTTGTCGTTCTGACAGAGCGCGGCGCCGTCACGCTCCACGCACTGCAGTACACCGGATCTCTCGCTGGCAAAGAGCTTGACGGCAAGCAGGTGCCGCGCTGGCTGGGATTTGCCGCCGATGCCATGGGTGCCATTGCCGGCAACGGTCCCGTCGTAGAGCACGTGGCGTCCTATATGCCGAAGGGCCGCTTCATGGCAACGCCGTCGTTCCTGGCGGAGATTGGCGAGGAACCCGGCCAGCCCGGCTACCTGCGCTACTTCTATCGCATCGACGTCAATGTGGCGGAATCCATGGAGACACCGGGCGAAGACCTGGTCGGTCTCGGCCCCGGCAGCCTGGGGCTGGAGTTCAAGGCGGCTGCGGAGGTCAGCGTCAGCGGAAAGAGCAACAGCATCACGCTGGCCATCCAAGGCGATGCGATCGTCACCAACGAATTCGATGTATCCGAATACGCCCCGCCCTTCCTCGCCAGGTTCGAGCCAGAAGTCATCATCACCGGACCAGACGCCCACATTCGGAGCTCACTGGGGAAGACCTTCCCAGGCGGCGGCCCCTTCGAGTTCGAGCTGACCCACACCGTGTGGGGCGGTATCAAAGCCGCAGCCGAACTGAACCTGCGCCCGATCACCGGCAAGCTACCTTACGTGGGGCCGGCGATCACCACGCTGGATCGCACCGGCAAGCTCTCGTTTTACGGAGACATGGACGCAAGGATCGATCTCATCTCGCGCCGCACCTGGCGGACCCTCTATCCACCGCCAGCGGGCTCGGCGGTGGGCGACCCGCGCGTCTGGCGGCGCCATTTCCTTGGCGGAACCGAGGATCTCAACCTGCCCGCGGCCAACTCCAATTCGTTTGATCTGGCGTTCAATTTTGGACTGGGACTACGCGTGGATATTGGTAGCGGACGCGCCGGTGCACGCGGCGGCCTGCGCCTGGCCGGAAACGAGCATCCCATTACCGGGCGACCTTCGCTGGTCATAGCGCTTAATCCCGATGGCGACTGGCCACCCATCAAACGTGTCAGCGGCAAGGCCCTGGCTGAACTTGAAGCCCACCTCGACGTCTGGGTGGCGCGCTTCAGTAAGGAGTGGGAATGGGAGCTGGCCGACTTCGATGTAGAACTGGGAACCGCGCCCTCCATCTCCATCGCCCCCATAGAGATAGGCTTTACGGTGATCGATCCCGATGGCTTCCCTGCCGCCGCGTTCATCGGCCTGGCCCCCACCCTCATTGAAGGCCTCTATCCCGCTGGCACGCTTCAAATGCTAAACAGCGGCGATGGTGCCATGCTCTACAGTGATGCCGACCAGAACGATATGGTCCTGCGCTTTTCGGGGCGCGCTGCCAACGGAGAGTGGAATCCGCCGGTCGATATTGTCACGACCGGGGGCATCGTTTCTGCCGCCATGGCCGAACGCCCCGGAGGCGGGTATGTGGCGGTGTGGTGCGAGATAGATGGTGCCGATGTGGGCAATCCGTATCCCACGACCACGCTGCGCTATGCCACCGCCAATACCGATGGGTCGGTCTGGAGTGCACCGGCCCTGCTCAGCGCCCTGAACGGCGTGGCCGCCGAGCTATCTCTTGTTCGCTCAGGCACCTTTCTGGGCCTGGTATTTTTAGAAACCGAAGACGGCCCGACCAGCACGCTGTACGATCTGAAATCATGTGTATGGAACGACGGGCTGGCCACCTGGTCGATGCCCGCCACGGAAGGCAGTGACGTCTCCATCCACGGCTTCGATATCGTCGGCGGCGCCGACAGCTCGCCGGCCTGCGTGGTTCTGGCCTACACAAGCGAGAGTGGCGCCCTGCAGGCCCGCACGTGGGACGGCACCACCATGGCGGCACCCGTGCTGGTCGACAGCAATGCCGTAGGTGGCGTGGCCCTCGAGGAGACGGATCCAGAGCACTTCCTGCTGGCGTGGCGTCCGGACGGCGGTGGCATCGGGCTGAAGGGGTACGACAAGATCGCCTGGGTTGACTATGCCACACCCTTCGGAAGCACGTTCGGGACAGACATCGCACTACAACGACTGACCGACGGCAGCCAGACCAACGTCCTGGTGTCGTGGATACAGGGCAGCGATCCGGCCGCCATCTGGACCGGTTATGTCGGCGTCACTGGCGAGGTGCAACAGGCGGGCTCCAACCTGACGCACAACAGCAACGGACGCTACGACGACGTGCAACTCCTGCCCGGAACCAATCTCGACGCCACAGTGATTGCCCGCTTCAGTGCAAGCCCGACCCAAGTGCGAGAGTTCCACGTTAGTTTTGGATCTGGGCTGGATGACGACGTTGATGATGACGGTTTCAGCGACCGCGCCGAGCTGCGCATCATCGACTTCGATCCCAATGACAGCGTCACGACACTTGCCGATGTGGCACCCGACGGCGACTTCGACAACGACGGCATGGAGAACGCGCAGGAAGTGGCCTTTGGCTATGACCCCACTGATTCATCTTCCGTGCTACGGATCCTCGACTTCGAGGTAACTGACGCGGCCCGCGCCACCATTTACATGCCCGAGAGAGCGAACGGAATGCTGGTCCGGGGCGATGCTGTGGCGACACTGAACGACGAGCCCCGCGACATTGTGGAGGTCCGCACCAACGCCATCGGCATCGTGACGCTAACCGATCCCGCCGTCGCAGCGGACCAAAGCTTCTACGGCGTCACCTTGGAGCGCTAGCAGGAGCAATCTAAATGGCAGATAGAGGGAGCCTCATGCAGCGTAGATGGGTCATCAATGTCTTGGTCATCCTCTGGGTGGCGCTGGTCGCCCTGGCGTTCATCCAGTACTCCGCAACCGAGGCGACCGACAGCGGATTCACGCGCGGATTCAACCGTATCGGCCTGTTTCTGAAGTGGCAGGCTGCCGCCTTGCTAACGGCCTTCTTCGCGTGGCAGTCGGCACGACGGGCCCGACCAACCCTCGGCCGGGCCAAGACGTGGCCGGGCTACGTTCCGATTGTGCTCAGCGGCGGGTTCTTTCTGGCGATCATCCTCTTCTACGGGATCGCCGTCCTTTTAGCTCGATTCTGAGTAGCGAGGACGACAGAGCCACGTCGACACGATGCCCAGCGACCGCCGCAGGGCGTAACTGCGTTTCGTTGCATGGGTCCCAATCGTAATCCTACTCGTGCTCGTAATCCGGGCACGACTACGATCATGAAGAACGTGGGTGGCTGATGGCCTCAAGTAGCCCCAGGCCGTCCCGGCCCGAGGGCGTGCGAGGAGGGTGCACGTCTCGGGCATGCGCGGTCTTCTGTCTTGGCATGCGCCATCTGTTCCTGTTCCTAGCTCGGCGCTGGGGCCGGGACGGCCCCGCGCTACCACGAGCCCAGGCGAATCAACTGCACCTGAGCGAATCAGCTACCCACGATGAAGAACAATGAAGCCTTCGAATCCATTGCCCTGCACCAAATCGTAAATACGCCCGTCGCCGTATGCCACCGCTCAGCGTATTGACAGGGCAAGTCGGAGGATCTACGCTCCCTATCCCACACACCGAACAACGATCCCATCGCCACCAGACAGTGTGCCTTTGGTGACATTCTGTGCGAGCTAGCAGAAGCCCGAAAGAACGATGGTGTCTTCCTTGTTCGCGGCGAAGAGGTTCTCGATCGCGTCACCGGCCTGAGAACCGACCTGTTGCATCCGTCAGACTGGGGACAGGTAAGGATGGGAGCCAACCTCGCAAGGATCCTGCGCCCCCACATCTGATTGAGGCGAAGCACCCCTCCACTGCTGCTTGCCTTTTGCACCGACCGTGATATAGTCCCCGCTCTTCTCTCATACGGGGCGTAGCGCAGCCTGGTAGCGCGTTAGCTTTGGGAGCTAAAAGTCGTGGGTTCGAATCCCACCGCCCCGACCATACTTCGCTCGGAGCGGAGCGCAGAGCGAAGTAGGGCTGCCGGTGATCCGCTCCGAGCTACGTATGGCAAGCCATCGAGACACCAGCATGCACTACGTCTATCTCCTGCGCAGTGAACAACACGTAGCCCAGACGTACAACGGGATGTCGAAGTGCGTGGCCACGCGTCGCGCGGCGTTGCGCTCCCGCGTCACGGCAAGCTGCCCGTATTCCACAAACATCGCACGCACCCTCTCCTCCCGCGCGATGTAGAAGTCCAGACAGGCCGCAGAGTCAATCCCCCCACTAAGGAGTACCAACGTCTCCCCGCTGCCCTTCTTTACCACCCGACTACGCATCCACACCCTCCGCATCGCCACTTGTCTTGTAGGCTTGACTATGCAAAAGTGCGCAAGTGTTTGCAATGAGGATGTTGGTCACGAGGTCAGTATGAAGAATGAGCCTTGGGTTTCGCTAGAGGAGATCGCGATGCACCTTGGGGTGAGCAAGGACACCGTGCATCGCTGGATTCGAAGACGCGGCATGCCGGCGCACAAGGTGGGGCGGCTGTGGAAATTCCAAGTGTCCGAGGTCAATACATGGGTAAGGACAGGGAGAGCTGAGAACTCGGAATGAGCAGAGGCAAAGAGATAGAACGCGCGGAGCCACATAAGACGATTTGGCGAATTGCAAATGATCTGCGTGGCAGTGTGGACGGATGGGACTTCAAGACCTATGTGCTCGGCATGCTGTTCTATCGCTTCATCTCCGAGAACCTGACCACCTACAATCTGTGCCGCATCAACATGTTCCTGCATGACGTCAGCCACGAGAAGTTCGATATCGCCCATGGCGATACGCTAACTGACCCCGCCCACTGGGACGACGAACCTTTCGAGGCTATCGTCTCCAATCCGCCCTATTCCATCAACTGGGATGGCAAGGACAACCCCTTGCCCATCAACGATCCGCGCTACGCCCCCGCAGGCGTGCTCGCACCGAAGAGCAAGGCCGACCTCGCCTTCGCCATGCACATTCTGAGCTGGAAGGTGGTGAGGCATGAGCCAATTTGGTGGATTGGAATAGAAATTGGGAGATTGCGCGATGGGTAAGAATAGAACAGTGGAGGTCTTGAGCACTGAGGTCAAAGTCAAGACAACGGCTCAAGATGATTTCATCTGCCTTACTGATATCGCCAAATCCAAGAATCCGAAACGCCCTGATGATCTAATTCGGAATTGGCTGCGAAATCGCAACACATTGGAACTCCTCGGCATATGGGAGCAACTTCACAACCCCAATTTTAACCCCGTCGAATTCGACGGGATTAGAAGACAGGCCGGCCTCAACAGTTTCACACTCACCCCCAAACAGTGGATCGCCTTAACGGGGGCTATCGGTCTGAGCTCCAAAGCAGGTCGGTACGGCGGAACATACGCCCACAAGGATATTGCATTCGAGTTTGCCTCATGGGTTTCGGTGGAGTTCAAGCTCTACCTGATCAAGGAGTTTCAACGACTCAAGCTGGACGAGCAGAAGCAACTCGGATGGGACATTAAACGTAGTCTCACCAAGATCAACTACCGCATTCACACGGATGCCATCAAAGAGAATCTCATCCCCCCCGAACTTACCAAACAACAGATGGATTTTGTCTATGCTTCAGAGGCTGATTTGCTGAATATGGCGCTTTTCGCCAAGACAGCAAAGCAATGGCGCGATGAGAACCCGGATGAGAAGGGCAATATCAGAGACTATGCGAATGTTTCCCAGCTGGTTTGTCTTGCGAATCTTGAAACACTCAATGCACATCTGATCCAGCAAGGCATCGAACAGCCGGAACGCCTTGGGCTCCTCAACCAAACCGCCATCACTCAGATGCGCCTGCTGTTGGCGGATCCCGGTGTGCGCAAGCTGGAAACAGGGGGGGAGAATGGTTAGCATCCTGTTGCAAGAGGCAGATTGAGCCGAGACGCAACCTGTCGGATATTCCGACAGGTTCGCAACGCGAACGCTTCAGTTGTTGCAGAATCCGCAACAACTGCTGCTGACGGCAAAGCCCTGGATGGCGCGGGCCCTGTCAGCCATCAACAGGCTCTCGACCACGCCGAAACAGAGTATGCCAAATACCGCACACAGCTTGCTGAACAGCCATGGAGAGAAGAAACAGACGGTGCTTGAAAAGCTGGGTGCGTTCTTCGAGAGGTTCTTCGGGCTGCTCTGATCTGATTCTCCTTGCTGTGGAGTTCTTTGTTTCTACTGCTCGAGCGGACGCTTAGCGCCAACCAGTACATTGCCCCTCTATGACCTGGTCTCACCGTCTTGCTG
The DNA here is from genome assembly GCA_013203785.1 of Lentisphaerota bacterium. GTDB lineage: Bacteria > Verrucomicrobiota > Kiritimatiellia > UBA8416 > JABMPJ01 > JABMPJ01. The sequence goes on from JABMPJ010000031.1 coordinate 19,678, forward strand.
GGCTAGAAGGGGGGACCATTCCGTCCCCGACAGGGCTATGGATGGCCGCTATTCTCCCTCCGGACTCCCACCAACCACGCCCTCGTCGGCCAGCGCGCCGTCGAATTCCACGGGCGAGACATGACCGCTCATATCAGGCGGGCCCGCTTCGGTGTCGTGCGCCAATGCCAATGCAGCGTCGATGAGGGCCAGGTGGCTGTATGCTTGAGGAAAGTTGCCTAACAGCCGCTTGGTCTTGACGTCAATGCCTTCGCTGAAAAGCCCAACGTGGTTGCTGTAGGAGAGCGCCTGTTCGTACATGGCTTTTGCCTTCTTCTCTTCGCCAATCAATGAGAGAGATTTCACCATCCAGAAGGTGCAAATGGTAAACGACGTTGTGGGTGCCCCAAAATCGTCATCGTTGCTGTAACGCATCATCAGACCGTCACGATTCAGTTCTTCGTACGTACGCAAAACGGTCTGCCTGTACTTCGGATCGCTGGGATCAAGAAAGTGGTAGTGCGCCATCAGTAGGTTCGCGGCATCCATGTTCGTGTCACCATAGCTCTGGGTGAACGCGCCACACTGCGCGTTCCACCCTTTGGCCAACACGTCGGCTCGAATCTGATCCGCAAGCACCGACCATTTCGCAGCGTGGCGAGGCTTGCCCAGTCGCTCCGCAATGCGCGCGGCACGATCGGCGGCCACCCAGCATAACACCCGCGAAAACGTGTAATGCGCCTCCCGGCTGCGAAACTCCCAGATGCTCTGATCCGGCTTGTGCCACGTGCGGCGGACCTCGCGCATCAATCCACGGGTGATCGTCCAGAGGTCTTCTTCGTTGTCAAGACCCGACGGGTACAAGCATAGCGTTTCGTGTAGGACATCAATCAGGACGCCGAAGATGTCGTTCTGCTTCTGCTTGTAGGCGGCGTTGCCGACACGGACGGGTTGCGACCCTGCATACCCTGCAAGCCACGGAAGGTGCCGCTCCGTCAATGTGGTCTGGCCCCGGATACCGTACATGATCTGCACTTTCTGATGCTTGAAAGGGACCGCGTTGAGCACAAACTGAAGGAAGTCTTTCGCTGCGTTGGGATGCCCAAGGCGGTGCAGGGTCTGTATCACCATCGAAGCATCCCGGATCCAGCAATAGCGGTAGTCCCAGTTGCGCACCCCTCCCAAACTTTCAGGAAGACTGGTTGTCAGCGCGGCCAAAATGGCGCCGGTGCGTTGATACGTCAGCAGCTTGAGTGCGAGCGCACTACGGGTGACCTCGTCACGATACTGGGACGGCAAATGCGTGCTCTCCACCCACAAACGCCAGTAGACTTTGGTTCGGTCGTAAGCCAGCTCAACGGCGTCCCAGGTGACCGGGCGGAGTTTCTGGTTGTAGCTCAACAAGAAGTAGTGATTGCCCTCCAAGACCACTGTACTCCCGGTCATGATGTTCTGGAGGGGCAGATCGCTATATAGATAAGCCGATTCGTAGGAACCACTCTTTGTGGCGCTCTTGATATACGCGTCTTCGATTAGCGACGCTGTTGCGCCGCGGGCGTAGCCCAATCGCGGTTCGTAGCAGACCCGAACGGCGGGGCGTCCCGCCGTGACGCGAACCATACGGATGATGTCCGGGGGCGCATGCCTGACGCCACTCGCCCGCACGTAGCGCGGCATGAAGTCCAGCACCTCAAACTCCCACCCCTTCCCTGAGAACGTGGTCTTCAGGATGTTGGTCCGCGAAATATACTGCTGCGTTGTTTCGTGCGGATCGACTGGCACAAGAGCAAACCGACCCCCTTTTGCCTCGTCCAGCAATGCGGCAAAGACGGACGGCGAATCGAATGCGGGCAAGCAAAGCCAGTCGATCGACCCGGTTTGACTCACCAGCGCCGCACTTCGGCAGTTGCCGATGACACCGTAATTCAGGTTATCCATCGCGCCCCTCCGGCGCCAGAGCCGCCACCTCTTCGAGAACATCGAGAACGGCCTCGCAGTTGGGCAGGCGCCGCATCGCGGCCGTGGGACCTCGCCCAACCTTCACGCTATAGAGACGCGGATCTTCGACCTTGAACATCGCCTCATCGGTCGTATCGTCCCCCACACACACCACCAGATCGTGATCGCTATCCTTGACGAAGTGGCGCAACGCGTGCCCTTTGCTGAATTGATTTGAGGTCACTTCGACGATGGCATGCCCCTGCTGCACCTCCACCGGGAGGTTGCTCGCCAGATCAGAGAGCATCGAGGTCAACTCCTGGGCTTTCCACGCCCCGAACTCGGGATCGCATTTACGGTAGTGCCACACGATAGCGGTATGCTTGTCCTCTACCGTGCTCCCAGGCGTCGATAGTGAAAACTCGTGGATAATGCTGAGAATCTGGGGTCGCCATGAGAGATCGACCGTCTCTACCAACGGTTGCCACTGTTCTGAACCGGGTGGGCGGCACGCGGCACCATGTTCAGCGACAAGCGTTAGAGAGAGCCCACCAAACCACTCGGACATATTCTGGCGGGATCTCCCGCTGACCAGATAAAGATCCACCCCCGTGGCGTGAGAGAGCCGCCCCAGAATTCTGTTAATCCGTTCCGTGGGCTGCGCCGCCTCTGGGGTGCGTTCGAACGCGCGAAGCGTGCCATCGTAATCGAGGAAACACGCGACGCTGGACGCCCCTCTGAAGCCATCAACCAGCTCAGCACCCACCGACGTGGTGGAACCTGAACCGCCGGCCGGTTCAACATCACGCGACAAATCGCCCAGAAAACGGTTGGCCCCCCGCTGCGCGTTGTTCTCGGTGACAATACGCCGTAGCGGGATCATACGCGATTTTTGTTCCTCCACAGGCATGTCCAACGCCTGCTGCAGTGTGGCCGTCATACCGTCGACATCATAGGGATTGACGATCAGCGCGGTGCTAAGCTCGTTGGCCGCACCGGCGAATTCGCTCAGGACCAACACGCCCGATTCGTCGCGGCGGCAGGCCACGTATTCCTTGGCCACGAGATTCATTCCGTCAATGATCGGCGTCACGAGCATGACATCCGCTGTGGCGTACGAGGCACACAGCTCGGTGAAGTTGACCGAGTCGTGGACAAACTGGATGGGGGTGTTGTGAATCGTGGAATGCTTGCCGTTGATGCGGCCAACCAAGGCTTCGATTTCCTCGCGCAGTTCCTGGTAGGCGCGCACCTCACCGCGCGACGGGACGGCAATAAAGACAAAGACTATCTTCTGTTTGTCGGAGGAGAGCTCCAGAAACCGATCAATGGCTTCCAAGCGTCCGCGCAGGCCCTTGCTGTAATCCAGACGTTCGACGTTGAGCACGATACGCTTGCCTTGATGCGTTTCCCTAATACGTTGGCATTCGGATGTGAATGCATCAGAATCCATTTCTTCCTCAAAAGCGGCGATATGAATGCCAATCGGATAGACACCCATATGGCAGACGTGGTGCTCCTGGCGAATCGAGTTGATCTCGGCGTCCGCCGCGAGCAGGCGGATCGCGGAACTGCGGAAGTGGCGCATATAGCCGTAGGTGTGAAACCCAACGACATTGGCGCCGAGCATACCACGCAGCAGTTCCTCGCGTTGCGGAATGCAGCGGAACGTTTCGTACGAAGGGAAGGGCGTGTGCAGGAAGAAACCAACCCGCAGGTTGATATCTGCTTCGCGCAGTAGCGCCGGAAGCAGCATGAGCTGATAGTCATGCACCCAGACGCAATCCCCTGGGCGCACATCCCGCAGGATGGCATCCCGGAACCGTAGATTGATCTCCTTGTAGGCTTGCCACCATGTATCGTGCTGTCGCATGTCTGAGGTGTTGTAGTGCAGAATCGGCCAGAGGAGGGAGTTGGAGTAGCCGAAGTAGAAGTCATCCACTTCCTGACGCGACATGAATACGGGCTCACATTGGAACTCCGCGACGAGCCGCTCCGTCAGCTTCTGCCGCTGAGCGTCACTACGAGGATGACTGCCCGGCCAGCCGATCCAGCGCAGATCCATCGAGTCCCCCAGGTGACTCATTGCAGAGACGAGCCCACCCGATGATTTGCTGATCGTCCGACCCACAGTGACCGGCAGTCTATTGGCGACGTTGATCACTCGGTTCAAGCGTCACGCTCCGTGGTCGATGTGGAACCACCGTCCGCACAGGCATCCGGCTCGCTCCGCCAAGCCGGATCTGGGCGACTCTGCTCCATCAACTCATGCTCGGTGAGCACGTCGGTGCCCTGAGCTTCCTGTACGGACACGGTCGTCTCCTGCCGTTGTTCGAGAAGGCGGACCCTCCTGGTTAAGCTGGCCACCTGCTGCGCCAAATCCGCCAGTGTTATGTTGTCTTTCTTATCGTCTCTCATGTTGCACTCGTTTCTCGTTTCTTCTACTTGGTTTCCTTCGCGGTGCCCCGTATGGCGGCTCGCGACCAGTTCAGTGGCCCGGGCCACACCGGACACAGAAGCACTTGATTCCGCTGGTCCTCTCGGCATTCAATGCGGCGTCACCGACACGTTGCGACAGTTGCCAATGCTTCGGAGGCACGGTGATCGGGTTACCCCAGGCAGGGCAAAGCAGTGTCGCCCTCTTTGCCGCCAGCGGTGCTGGCAGCGTCCTGCCGCAGGAGTTGCACAGGAGCACAACAGCGAGTCTAGCTCCTAGTGCTCCAGCGGCCAAATGTGTACCGTGCGTCCACACAGAGATACCACGGGCTCTCCCGTCGCACAAGAAGGAAGCGTCGTAACCGGGTGCGCAAAGCTCAAAGAAGGCGACTACCGCGGCCATGATTACGCTTCGGGGGGGCTCTATTTGCTCAATGCTGGTAGCGGCACGGGCCGTATTCGGGTTGGTCCGCATCAGGTTCACAGCCGAGCCGCTACGGCGCGGCCGTGCAGAGTGAGCGTGCGGCGGCGTAGAGTCGCTGGTAATCGGCAAAGCGTTCGGCAAAGAGTGGGGCCCGCTGCGGGTTCGGTTCGGCCACGTCGATGACACGGACCCAGGCGCGCACCAGCTCCTCGATTGAGGCGTGATCCAGCGCCGCACGTGCCAGCAATGCAACACCGAGACAGCCGGCCTCGGACACCTCCATGACGTGGACCGGACGGCCGATAACGTCGGCTTTGAGTTGGGTCCAGCGGCGTGAGCGGGCCCCGCCCCCTACGGCATTGAGCTGGTGGATAGGGCATCCGGCATCCGCGAGAATCCGCAAGTTGAGCCGCATTTCAAAGGCAACGCCCTCAAGCAGAGCGCGTATGAACTGCCCCCGCGTAGTGTCCATGCGCCAGCCGGTCACTAGACCGGGTGTGCGGGTGTCAAAATGCGGGGTCCCGGAGGGCGTCCAATAGGGCAGCGCCAGCAGCGGGGAGGGCCCCTCCCCCGCCTCCTCGATCAACAGCTCGTATGCGCTGCGACCCGTGCGGTCGGCTTCGGCCGCACCATCGGCACCGAAGCGGTCGCGGACCCAGGTCAGCAGATTGCCACCGGTCAGGCTGAAGGCGACCGTGGCATAGTGACCCGGCATGGTATGATCGTAGGTGCAGAGGTTGCCCGCCCGCTGCCCCTCGGAGAAGATCGCCCGAGCGAACGCGGGCGTGATGCACTCCACTGTACCGGTGGCATACATGGCCGTCCCCGGTGCAATGGCACCCGCCCCGAGCGCGGCGCAGGGCTGGTCGTGCCCTCCCGTCACCACGCATGCCCCGGGCGCAAGCGCGAGGTCCCGCGCCATGGCAGCGGAGAGTATTCCCGTCACTTTGCCGGACGGCATTGGCCGCGCCAGGCGCGAGCCATCCAGACCGACTGCGGCGAGAATATCCGCGTTCCACTCATGGCGGCGGACATCAAATAACATGGTCCGCCCGGCCAGCGGCCACCCCATGGTCGGCTCCAGACCCAATCGCAGGCTGAGCAGATCTTCGAAGCAGAGGAAACGCGCCGCATCACGCCACACCGCGGGCCGGTTGTCGCGCAGCCACAGCAACTTGAAGAGGGTGAACATGGGGTGTGCGGTATGACCGGTAATCTCGTAGAGCCGCTTCGCCCCGAACGTCTGCGGCCACGTCTCGGCGTGGTGTGTCGCCCGGACATCGGACGAGACCATGGCATGGCACAGGGCCTTGCCGTCCGCACCGACGGCCGTGAAGGCCTCGCCCTGGCTGCTGACCCCCAGCGCGGCGACCGAGCCTCTGCCCGCCGCTTCAGCGGCCATACGGATGACCTCGAAGCAGGCAGTCATTACGGCCTCAGAGTCCAGCTCGGCCGCGCCCGCTTCGGGGCTCAGTAAGGCATACTGACGGTGTGCCTCCGCCAGCTGCCGTCCTTGCGCATCACATACGATCGCTTTGCAACCGCTGGTTCCGATATCGATTCCCATCGTATTCATGGAGACTCCTCACGTGTACCATAGCTCCAGGAACTCACCCACCACTCGCTTCATCTGTTCGAAGACAATGGTCTGCCGATAGGACGTGGTAAAATACGAAACCGCCGCCTGGGCTGTTCGCGGGGCCTGCGGTCCGAGCAGCCCGGCTTCGGCCAGTGCATCCGCCTTGGCGGGCCCGACCACCTCGTCCGCATGGCGTAACATATCCTCCAGGAGAGTCGGCGAGCTGTCTCGCTCGAGCGCCGTCCAGACGTTGACCTTGCAGATGCCATCGTCAAACAGGTTCCGAACCTGGTCGGCCGAAACCGAGGAGGTGCCATGCAGGCAGATGTGCGTCCCGATCCGTCCCTTGATCTCACGCGCAAGCTCGCCATGATAGTGCAGGTCTTTCGCACTGGCGCGATGCTCGGTGCCCAGATTGGCGACGATGATGTCGACCCCGGTCTCCCGCATGTAACGCTCCGCCATGTCCGGGGTCGTGAGCTGAACCGTTTCGTCCTCAGACGCCTCCGGAATCTCGTCGCAGGCGCCTTCAATCAGCAACGTATCGCCGTGCTCTTTCACAAATTCGGCCGTGCTCCGGATATTCTCTTCGAACGGGCGTGTGGAGGCATCATACATGATCGATGAGAAGCGTCCTAAGTCGGATGTCAGCAGCTCTTCGTCGGCATCCCACTGGATATGGTCCATGTGAATCATGACCCGCAGGTCGGCATACGGCGACTCCTCGCCACACAAGACGGCGACATCATCCAGGAACAGCCGCAGCCCGACCTTCCAGCTACCTGTACGGGTGTATTCGACGGTCTGCGACCGATGCCAGTACAAGTTGGTGACCCCCACGATGATCGGCAGATACGGCTCGCCCAGCGTGTCCGCGTGCGCTTTCGCCGCGGCCAGGATGGCCTCCAGGCAGGTCTGATTCTCCGTGTTGAATGCCGGCAGCACCCACCCCTTCTCCGCCGCACGGGCGTACTCCTCCAGAACAGCAGCTCGTCCCAATACTAGCGACATGTTACCTCCCAGTTAACCATCCACTCACAACGACCGCCCGCCGCCACGCACAATGCGCGCCCAGCGGCGTGTGCGTCGCTGAGGTTGCTGTTGGGCCCCGGAATCGGTTCAAAAGCGCATTCATTGCGGCGACACCCCTCTTCATTGGGATAGCCGTCACGGTTCCACCAGATACCAAGCGTCGAAAACATCCGATGGTCATAGCGCACCGAGAGGCGCATGGTCCCGTCCAGCTCGACATGAAACAGTCCGTCGGTGACCTCCTGCAGCAACCACATCCGAGCAGCGCCCTTCGGCAATGCCTGTAACCGGCGCGCAACCGCCTCCGGTGTACTCGCATCGAGTGGTGCGCCTTGGGTCGCATCCATCGCCCTTCCGAACGTCGGCAGCTCGATCCCGCTCACGCGGTCCAGGGGCATCAACGGATGCATCACATGCTGAACGTTGACCGCTGCGTTGCCATCATTCATCGCGCTGAAATGCCACGTCAACCGATTGGCCGCAAATTCCAGCCTCCGTTCGAAGCGCAAGGGCAGACGCCGACTGGCGGCGCGGCACTGCAGGGCCTCCCCCGCCTGCGTGACCGTCCACGGCAGCCAGCACAACTCGCCGTGATCGGGAACCGTCCAATCCAATTCGGGATGGCGGCATGCATCCATAGTCGGCAGACAGTCGTCGTAGCCGTATACCGGCCGCCGTTCGTACTCCCCGTAGTTGGCCATTGGCGGCCGAAAGTTGGCCGGTGCAGCCGTGAGGATATCCCGGCCATCAAAGCGTAGCGTCGTGACCCGTCCTCCATCATCGGGAAGGCACTCCGCCACCCAGGGGCCAACCTTACATCTGACAACCGACATACCGCTTTCCTAGAGTGCGACTGTCCGAATCTTGGTCAACTCGCAGAATGCGGCAATATCGTCGTAGAGATGTGCCCCGTAGCCGAGGCAGGCATACTCGTTGTTCCATCCTTCGAGTAGCGCTTCGATATCGCAGTGGGCCGTGATAAAGGCATGCGGCCAGAAAGGAATTCCGCACTCCAGGCGCCGCGCTTCTATCGCGGTGACTTCGGGCTCAGACACCGTGCAGCGCGTCATCACCATTTCGAACTCACCATTGACGCGCCCCAGGCGCGCCAGCACACCCTCGCCAGATTTGCAGACCAGGTCCACGGAGAGACCGCCCGCTTCGCCTTCGGTTGGAATGCCATGTTCGGCAAAGGTCGCGGGCCCTACCGTTCCCGCCAAGGAGGGAGGACAGGCCCCGTCGCCGATGATCTTGATCTCGTTGTTGGATTTATCGATGTGCTGCAGGTCCCCGTAATAGACCGGCTCGGCGCTGAAGTCGCTCAGGAGCTTGACCGACATGAGCGTGTTGAAATCCGACAGCGTGGAGGTCCCGATCCCGTCGTTCAGGATCAGGCTCTGAGCAAAGCAGGTGGCCCCGTAGTAGTCGCCGAATCCGGGAAATGATTGGATGGTGTAGCCTTGCCACCCCTCTTTCTTAAGGATTTTCGTGAAAGCCAGGTAGAGCGCCAGCGACCGGTCAGCCGTCTCGCCCTCTGGAATCGGCACACTGAATAGCGGCTGGACGCGGCGGCGGACCCGCTTGATCTCGACCGGCGTGACGGCCCGCGCCGTCTCCACCAACTCCATGGTGTCGCGCGAATCGATATCGATGCCAAAGGTTCGCATCCATTGCGAGGGATCCGCTACGCCGCAGGTCTGCCCCATACCGCGTCCCCCGAACACGCCGAATGTGCTCATGTTCAGCCGATTCTTCTCCGCCGCGCCGCGGCAGTAGGAGACGATACGGCCCAGGTCGGACGCATTATCGTGGTGGCCGTACACAAATCGATGCGGCACACCGATCTCCTTGAGACCGCCATGCAGGACCAGCCCCCCCACAGGACGCCAGCCCTGCGAGCCGGGGTGCGTCCACAACAGAATACCCTTGCCCGTGCCCGCAAAATCACGCAGCGCCCCGGCCAGGTGCGCGGCCCAGACCCAGGTTCCGGAGAAGAAGATCACGGCATCCACATCGTCCATGGCCTTGTATTTTGCCAGGCAGGTGCGCGCCTCCTCCTTCGACGCGATCACAATGTCGTGCAGCGCAAGCGTCACCCCCGCCGCGCGTAGGGCGCGCTTGGCGGCCCCCACGAGCGCATCGTCGACAAACGGCGTGCCCATGGGATCGCACAACCCATCCTTGTGCACGCCATAGACCACGAATCCAACTTTCGGTTTCTTCATACTACCCCTTTCATGCTGACGGCATCGTAATCATCCTGTAGACCGGGAATAAGTTTGAGGGCATTCTCGAAGTAGATCTTGCGCAAGACATCATCCGGCAGCCCCAAGCCATGCACCCGCCAGCGGTGCAGCCCAAAGGTTCCGTCATAGTCCGGGGGAATGAGATATTCGTCGAAGGTTTCCAGGAAACGGAAATAGAAGCGGTACATCTCGACCGAAGCGGGCATGTCGCTGCCGAAGTAGGTTCTGTCCTGGTAGTGCACCAGGAACTCGCGCGCCGAGTAGGGTTGCCGCCCCAGCTCGTCGCAGCGCGCGGAAAAGTCGATAAAGACGTTGGGGTTATCATCCAACAGCCGCCCGACTGATGCTAGGTCCTCGGCACAGTTGGCCATGTGGGGCAGCAGGAACGTGGTGTTCGGATGTTGGCCAATCATGCGGTTGCGTCGTTCGAGCAATTCGGATTTCCGAGGAAATTTGGGGTCAGCAAAGCTCCAGCTCGGATATTTCTGTAGGCTCTCGTTGTGCTCGTTGTCGGCCGTGACCGGCTCGAAGAATCCACTGGGATCTCCCTGGTGAATCAGAACGGGCACGCCCAACCGTCCCGCCGCGTCCCAGATGGGTGCCAGCCGCTCATCATCCACGCGCACCAGGTTGCCGTCCCCATCGCGGTAGTGCAGTCCCAACTCCTTGAGCACCTTCAGCCCGCGTGCGCCGCGCGCCACGTGATCCTCCAGCATGGCCACGGTCTCCTCCACAAACGCAGCAGCATTTGTGAAGAGCGGCTCGGTCGTCGGACGCGCCAAGGCCGCCATGGTGAAGCCGTAGAACCGATGCGGATGACAGGCCACCGTGTTGTTGAAGAACTCGTCGATATCGCCCTGCTCAAACAGGTAGCCGCCGCCAGCCCACTGCAGACGCACGTTGGCCGTCAGATCGCAGTAGCAGGCCACCCCAACGGCATCCATCACCTCCACCAGATTGTCCACCGTCTCCCACGCGGCCCAGAGGTGGTTGTGCGCATCGATGACCGGATAGCGCGCCCGAAGCGGCGTATGATCTTCACGTACGAGATAGGATGTCGTCATGGTTTCACTCTCCTCCCTGATGTCGTATCCGCCCAGTGGTGCTGTGACGCGATGCATATATGAGCCGGATGATAGAAGCTGATAAACAGCCCTACCGGTTGTTCCTCGCTCGCCAGATAGGTCTCCGTGGACCTGAGCACCGGTTTGCCGCGCTTCAGCTTGAGGCGGCACGCGACATCCGCATCGGCCTCAACCGCCTCAACGGTCTGCTGGCACAGCTCGATTGTAAACTGGCCAACCTTGCTCCACGTCTCGACAAAGTCGATCCGTGCGAGGTGCGCGTCTGTCAACCCCTGGGTGAACGGTGCGGCCAGATATCCCCGGTCGCATGCCACCGGCTCTCCACCCAGGCTATCGATGCGTTCAGCGTAAAGCACCTCGTCCCCCACCCCGATCCGTAGCGCCTCAGAGGTCACAGCATCGGCCGGTTCGTATCGCCACGCCACCACGCAACGGTCCAGGGAGGGGGCGTGATCGCACATACTGCCCGTGTAGTCGATCATCACGGGGATACGCCGCTGCGGCCGCGCGCTCACGTACGTGCCGCTGCCGTGTCGCCGCACAATCAGGCGCTCCTCCTCCAGCGTGCGCAACGCGCGCCGTACCGTCACCCGCGAAGCATCAAAGCGGTCGCCCAACTCCCGTTCGGAGGGTAGCCGATCGCCCGGCGGCAGGGCCCCGGAGAGAATATCGTCCCGAACCGACCCCGCGATGCGAGCATAGAGGTTCTTGCCCTGCTCAATCTCAGTCATGCTGGCGAGAGTAAAGTAGTAGACACCACTTGTCAAACACAACAATGGTGTCACGTATCATAGATGCGCCTTATCGCAAATACGTTAGCGATGAATGAGGATACTCTGGATTCACACAGGCCGTGCGCGAGGCGATTAGCGAGGTCATTACGACTGCGCGGCGTGGCGGTCGAGGCCATCCATAATGGCGCGGCAGCTGTCGCGCCAGCGGTTCTCGGGAATGTCTTCGGTGATACCCATGATGATGCCGTGCGTGTCGCCAACGTCGTTCAACAGATCCACGGTGACCTGCTCGATGCGGGCATCCGACTGTAGATGCACCGACGAAGGGAAGTTCAGCCAGAGCACCTTATCCGGCCAGGCCTCGCGGGCTTCCCGCAGCGTCATATCCGTATCCGGAGCGGGTGTGAAGGCTTCAATATAGTCCAGGTCGGTTCGTCCGATGGCCTCTCTCAGCGCCCCGCAGTTGGCATCGAAATGACAGCCGATCAACTTGCCGTATTGGTGCATCACCTCGGCGGCTTCGTTGTAGTGCTGCACATAGTACTGCTCGAACGTCTCTTTGCCTATGATCTCGGGCACCACGTTACCCCCGTAGTTCGCGTGCAGGCAGGGCGACTGGGCGATCAGGGGATACAACGCGCGACGTTTCTCAACGAGTAGCTCGTAAAGGGCCAGAATCTCGTCGCGGTGATCCATCCATTCCATGCAGAAAGTCTCCATGCCCATGTACATGCCGGATATGAAAGCTTGCAGTGGCTCAAGACCGAATCCGGCTCGAAAAATGATATCGCCCCCGCATCGACGCTGCGCGTTGTCGATTGCGGTATAGTCGGCCTCGACCTGCTCATCCTGAATCAGGAATCTCAGAACCTTGTAGTCGTCAGGTGTTTTGAACATCCGTTCGTGGACCCAGGTGGTGAATCCGGCCGGTTCGCAGAGCGTACTCACGCTGCCAACCGGCGTTTCGTAGTGGGTACGAATCAACGGCTTGCCCTGTTCCTGGTAATGGCTCGCTGCAATCTTGACGTTGGGCTGCACCGTCCGCACGACCGGGATGTCTCTGCGGACGATGCAGAGACCGCGGTTGCGCATCTCCCGTTCCGCAGCACATGGATGGACCTTGTGCTCATACATGGTGAACGGCACGCGGCCAGAACTGCCGCCTCGCAGTACTTGCTCTACTTGCTCTCGTGGTGTCATAACCTATCCTTGGTTGGGGGACACTGTGCTACAGCAATACGCCAGCCCGATGGCCACTCCTTCGCTCTGCATCTAAATCAGCTCGTTAAGGTTGACGACGCGGGACTCGCGCCGGGCTATTTCAGCGGCCTCACCGATCGCGGTCGACATCAGCCCGTGCTCCAACGTCGATGGGACAGCGGCGTTGCCGCGCACCACGTTAACAAAGGTGTCAACGAGCTGTGGGTCCGAGCCACCGTGACCGCCCGAGTCTTCGGGCAGTGTATGCGTAACGATGTCGCCACTCCAACGCGGTCGCACCCGTATGGTCCGTTCCGTCAGGCTGACCTCGGCCTGCGCTTTCTCGCCCATAACCGTGTAAAGCCTGTCGCTCTGGCCGGTCACAAAACACTCCAGGTGGCTCGCGCGCACCCCGTTATCGTACTCGACGATGGCCACGCCATTGTCATGCGTATCTTTGTCTGAGAGATAGATACAGAGGTCTTTGGTATATTGATCGACCTCCTTGGCGTCCTGGCCCCAAGGCGCATCGTTGAATGGGAGGTAATCAGGACAGATGTCCGCGTAGGCACATGCCGAGCAGGAGGGCCCCACGGGCTTACCGTCCACCTTCTCAAAGGGGAGATGATCCGGTGTCAGCACACTGACCCCTGCCATCGCCGTCACTCTACGGGGCGCGGGAAATCCCAAGAGCCAGTTGAACACGTCGAAATCATGACTTCCCTTGTGAACCCAGAGACCGCCGGACCATTCGTACTTGCGGTTCCAGCGCGCCATGTAGGTCTTCCCGCCATGGTAAAACTCGCGATTTTCGATCATGAATACACGACCCAGCTCGCCCGCATCAATCATTTCCTTGAGTCGCCGCAGGGTCGCCGCATGGCGGAGATTGAACCCGACCATCGCGACCTTGTCATGGCGCTCGGCAGCCGCGATAATCTCCTTGCAGCCCTTTGCCGTGGTGGCCAGCGGCTTGTCGATCAGGATATGGACGCCCGCCCCCAATGCCGTTTTGGCATGTTCAGCGTGCAGGTAGTCCGGCGACGTAATCACGACGATGTCGAGAGATGCGTCATCGAGCATGGCCTGCAGAGAGGTGTAGCAAGCCTGCTCACCAGGCAGCTGTTTTGCGGATTCGCGCGTACGCACGTGATTAGGGTCGCACAGCGCGACGACGGCGCAGTCCTCCCGCTTGTCAAAAAGCATGGCAAAGGACATTACGCCTCGAGACCCCGTGCCGCATATACCTACCCGTAAGGGGGCTTCGCTCGTCATTGAATTCTCCCTGACCCGATCCCACAGAGCGCTGCGCCGAAGGACTCACGGCTACCTAATCGAAGCGTCATGCTCAGACGAACTGGCGCTCTCAACAACTATGTTGACAGCGTCGCCTCTATCTATAGATGAGAGCGATCTCATCGTGAATAATCAATGAAACGGCTGACGCTGTCCAGCCCTTAAATTCTGCGTTGGACGATTCCCATGGTCATTTCTTTTGGCATAATTCTGTCTCCGGACGCGATAGAGCGCATCCCTCCAGGGCTGAAACATCTAAACATTGCGCAATACAGTTGCATTGGAGGGCCACGGTCTCTCGTGGCCGGACCGAGG
>JABMPJ010000032.1 GCA_013203785.1 Lentisphaerota bacterium
ACCGGATTTGAACCGGTGACCCCATCCTTACCAAGGATGTGCTCTACCAACTGAGCTACATGGGCCCGGTTCCCCGCCCGCGCTGCTGACCTCACCGAGACCAAACGGCACAAGACAACAGGCTCGCACTCCATGACTTGCATCCAATCCACAGGGTCTGGAGCGCAATCTGCTGTCTAACCATCCGCCATTGCCATACGTACACGGTGCAGCAATGCGGCAAAACTATCCACCAAGAGCACAGTGCTCCCTAAATCGAAACGCGATAGAGTAGCAAAAGCGCCTTGGTTGTCAACCCCTCATCCGCTTTTTTTTGAAACTTCTGCTCGAACCGCCCCGACGACCGCTTCGGCACTACGCATGGAACGCCTCATCCCTCGACCAGGAGGCCGATGAGCCCAGCCTTGTATCGCCGCCAGGCGGGTCAATAATGACTGTATCAACCCGTTCATCAGCCATGGAGGGGTAATCGAGAGTGCAATGCAGGCCGCGACTTTCACGGCGGAGCTGGGCGGAGCGAATAATCAACTCGGCTACCGCGGCAATATTGCGTAGCTCAAGAATATCGGCAATGACCAAGTAGTCTTTGTAGTAGTCATGAATTTCCCGGTGCAGATTACGTATACGACGCGCCGCCCGATCGAGACGCTTGTCTGTGCGAACAATGCCCACATAATCCCACATGCACGTACGCACCTCGTTCCAGTTATGCTCCACCACGATAGCCTCGTCACTGGGCACCGCACCCCCGCGCTCCCAATCCGGCAACGTCGGCATCGTAAATGGGGGCGGCGGGCTGGCAATCAGATGGACCGACATGCGGCGCGCGCAGACCATCGCCTCGAGCAGCGAATTACTGGCTAGGCGGTTGGCACCATGCAACCCCGTACAGGCGACCTCGCCGCAGGCGTACAACCCCTCCATGGCCGTCCTACCATCGATCGTGGCCGCGACCCCCCCACAGAAGTAGTGAGCCGCAGGGACGACCGGAATCAGATCCTGACTCATATCGATGCCAAACCCCAGGCAGGCGGCAAAAATATTGGGAAACCGCTCCTCCAGGAAGGCACGCGACTGGTGTCGAATATCCAGATAAACACACGAGGCACCGGTCAATTTCATCTCTTCGTCGATGGCACGCGCCACAATGTCACGCGGCGCAAGCGCCCCGGCTGCATCGTAGCGCGGCATAAACTCCTGTTCGTCCCGATCCACCAAACGCGCCCCCTCGCCACGGACGGCCTCACTGATGAGAAACGACTTGGCATCGGGATGAAACAGGCAGGTGGGGTGAAACTGAATAAACTCCATGTTTTTGATCGGCAAGCCGGCACGCCAGGCCATGGCCACCCCGTCACCCGTTGCCACATCCGGATTGCTTGTATAGAGATACACCTTGCCGCCACCACCGCTGGCCAGGATCACACGCGGTGCCCGCACGGCACAGATTTCACCGGATGTGCGATCCAGGAAGTAGATGCCCACGCAGCGGCTGCCGCCCTGGCCCGCCTCGCCGGTCTCTACCCCACGCTGCTCGAGCCAGCCGGTCGTAATCAGGTCGATCGCCATGGCCTCTTCGCGAAGCGTGATCGACGGGGACTCGTGAACGCGATCCAGCAGGACCGTCTCTACCTCGCGCCCCGTGATATCGCCGGCATGCAGGACCCGACGGGCCGAATGCCCGCCCTCCTGACCCAGATCATACCCGCCGTCACCGTCGTTACGCTGCGTAAAGGAGAGGCCCAACGCTTCAAGCTCAGCTACGGCCCGCGGGCCTTCAGCCACAATGTCACGCACGACCTCCTCATCACACAGCCCGCCGCCGGCCTGCAATGTATCGGCCACATGTGCATCGAAGGAGTCCTGCGCCGCCATGACCGAGGCGATCCCGCCCTGTGCGTAGTTCGTGTTGCTGTCCGCCCCACCCCGCTTGGTCACCACCAGCACCGATCCGTGTTTCCCGAGCTGCAGGGCCGACAGCAATCCTGCCATCCCACTGCCTATCACGCAGTAATCGTAGTCCAGTACTTGCATAGCGCTCACCTTGTATCCCGCCCCACCGGTGGTGTCAATCGCCCCGTGGCAGACACTGCGCCTCAGGCGGCCAGCTTGTAGACCATCATGTCTGCCAGACTGGTGCAGGAACACCCGTCGCACCCCTTGCTTGAGCAGCCCACAAGAGTGACTGTGGCCTGTTGCTTGTCGACCAGCAGCTTGAGAACGGGCTCCAAGGCATCCGGATCCATCGCAAAGTGGAGAGAGAGGTCCCGCAGCGAGAGCGGCCCACGCTCCCTGAGTAACTTTTTGATTTGACTAATCATGTCTCATCCAATCAAGCAGGTGGGGTCTTTACCGTGCGACCCGCCTTAAGCCGCAGCACCAGATAGCCCGTCGCGAGCAGGCCTATACAGACCGCCAGCCAGCCGCCTGAGCTGGCCGGGTGGCGATTAAAGGTACCCACCTGATAATATAGCGTACCGGCAATCCATGCCAGGAGCGTCAGGTACGAAACAGCAAAGACCGTCCACTTCATGTTGGTTTCCTTGAAAATGGCACCAATGGCGGCCACACAGGGCGCATAGATCAGAATGAAGAGCAGATAGGCCACCGCTCCGACCCGCCCGTCAAAGAAGCGCGCCATCGAGGAGACCGTGCTGCTGTGCACATTCATGGCCTCCGTCGCGGTGGCGGTATCACTCAAATCCCCGATCCGCAGCCCGAGGGGGTCCACCAGGCTGGCACCAAACCCCTCGAAGCCCGCCGGAATCGCGGCAAATGCCGCGCCGACGCCGCGCCAGAATTCAAAAGGCTCTTCCTCTACCGTATCGCCAGCAGCCAAAGCCTCATTGGCGTCGATCTGCGAGTAGAGGGTGTCGAGCGTTCCCACGACGGCCTCTTTGGCAAACAGACCGGCAAAAAGCCCGACCGCGCCGGGCCAGTTTTCCGGTGTCAGCCCCATCGGGTAGAAGACCGGCGCCACCTTCTTGCTCACCGCACTCAGGACAGATTTCTCTGAATTCTGATGGCCAAAACTACCGTCCGTTCCAATGGCGCTAAGAAAACTCAATATCACCACCGCAACCAACACCACCTTGCCCGCCCGCACAATGAATGTCTTCAGACGACTCCACGTGTGAAACATGATCCCGCGCAGGGTGGGCACATGGTAGGGCGGCAACTCCATCACGAAAGAGGAGGCTTCGCCCCGTAGGATCGTATTCTTGAAAAGGGCACCGGTCAGTACCGCCAGCACGATGCCCGTAATGTATAGCCCGAAGATAACGTTGCCACCCGTACGAGGGAAGAAGACCGCCGCAAACAGCGTGTACACCGGCAGCCGGGCGCCGCACGACATGAACGGATTCATCATGATGGTCAGAATACGGTCACGGTCGTTCTCGAGCGTGCGGGTCGCCAGAATGGCTGGCACATTGCACCCGAAACCCACCAGCATGGGGATAAACGCCTTGCCCGGCAGCCCAATCATACGCAGAAAGCGATCCATCACAAAGGCCGCGCGAGCCATGTAACCTGAATCCTCCAGGACGGCCAGACACATGAAGATCAGGAAGATAGGAGGAATGAAGGTCGACACCGTCTGGACGCCGCCCCCAATCCCCCCCGCCAGCAAAGCCGTCACCCAGGCAGGGGTGTGCAAAGCCTCCAACAACGCCCCGAACCCATCCACGAATATCGTGCCAAATAGCCCGTCAAAGAAGTCGATAAATGGGGAGCCCACATTGATCGTGATGACAAATACGAGGTACATGATCCCGAAGAAGAAAGGAATGCCCAGAACACGGTTTAGCAGCACCTTATCAATGGAGTCCGACACCGTCTTGCGAACCTCGTTGTCACGGTGCACCACGTCCTGGGCCAGACCATGGATGAAACCGTAGCGCCCATCGGCGATGACGATGTCCAGATCTTCGCCGGTATGCGCCTCGACTCGCTGGGTCTCTCTCTCCATCAACGCCTTTAACTCAGCGTTGGCCAGCAGATCGGCCGCAACGGCGTCTTGCTCCAGCAACTTGAGCGTCAGCCAACGCGCATCCACGTTGCGCTTTGCGGCCTCCGGCTCGACCGCCGTGCGAATCGTCTGTATGGCTCGCTCCAGCTCGGAGTCGTATGCCACGCGTACCGGTGAGGCCTCAGCCTCTTGTGCGGCCTTCAAAATCAGATCGCGCAGCTCATCCAGACCGCTACCCTTCGTGGCCACAATCGGCACCACCGGACAGCCCAGGTGGCGCGCCAAGTGCTCAATCTCAATCTTGATCCGCCGCCTTTTGGCCACATCGGTCATGCTGAGCGCCACAACCAGTGGGACCCTCATCTCCAGCAACTGCGTCGTCAGAAAGAGATTCCGCTCCAAATTGGTCGCGTCGACAATATTCACAACCACCTGCGGCTTCTCGCGCAAAATATGCTCACGCGCCACCGTCTCATCGATAGAGTAAGCCGAGAAGGAGTAGATGCCCGGCAGATCTGTCACATCCACACGTGTGCCGGCATGCTCGTACACCCCGTCGATGCGCTCCACCGTCACGCCAGGCCAGTTGCCGACCTGTTGCCTCGCACCCGTCAGGGCGTTGAAGAGGGTTGTTTTGCCCGAGTTCGGGTTGCCCGCAATCGCGATTTTTACGTTCTGCATAATTCTACCCATGGTTCCGGCAAGAAGAACCGCCGTTAGGGGGCCACCGGCTCGATTTCCAGTGCATCGGCCTCGGCCTTCCGCAAGGTCAGATTGAACCCCTTGATTTCGATTTCGACCGGGTCGCCCATGGGGGCCTTGCGAAGAAGCTTCATCGACACCCCCTTGATCAGCCCCATGCGCAGGAGCTTATGTCGATAAGCCCGATCCGCGCAATCGTAGCCAACCACGGTCGCCGACTGTCCAATGTTCAAATCCTTGATCTTCATGGTGATGGTTCCAGTGACGCTAGAGCGGTCGTACAATCACCTTTTCGGCCATGCCGTGGCCAAGCATCAAGCGTGTGTGACCCGCCCGCACGATCACCGCACCACCGTCGGAGTCACCTCCATCACCATGCAAAACCTCAACGTCACAACCAATACTCAGCCCCATACTCAGAACGCGGTGCTGAAACTCACCGCCACCGCGTAGCGCCAATACGCACGCCTTGCGGCCAACAGGCAGGTCGTTCAGGCGCATCGACTTCGCCCTATCTTCCGTCATGCGTTCGCCCCGCCCTCAGACAAATGCTCGTCTGCGACAAACCCCGTTCCCTCCACCCAGCGGACCCCCGCCGGCCGACTGTGCTTAACGAACTTGGCGTAGTCCACCAGCCGATTCAGAACCACATCGCACACCGCATGCTCCATCTTACAGGCACAGCGTGCCGCCGCATCGGCGTCAACCGACAGCACATCCGTAAAGAAACGGGTCAACACCTGGTGGCGGTGCAGCACCCCGACCGCCAACTCCTCGCCGCGCTCCGTGAGCGCAATCGAGTCATACGGGGCGTGATTCACCAGGCCGCGCTTGACGAGTCCCTGCAACGCATTGGTCACGGATGAGGCGGCCACATCGAGATGCTGCGCCACATCCTTGGGACGGGCGACATCCTTATCTTGGATGATCACGTAGATCGCCTCCAGATAATCCTCAAGACTCGCACTGAGTTGACGTTTCCCACCCATAATTTCCGCTCCGGGGGAGCCCCCTTACACCATGCAGTTAGACACATCTAACTTTTTCCATCAAGCGCCAATTGTCAGTATATCCCACTACCCGTCAGTTTTTTCACAAATAGGGTTGACTTTGTGGCTCAAGACAACAATACTTTGCGAATCATTAAACCATTTAATCGGGACCGTTCACATGACTCGTACATTGGATCAGATTAGGCAGCGCTTCGCGAATAACGAGGAGGTCTGCCGGCGCGTCATCAGCATCTTTGCCCTGATGTCAAACAAGACGCGCTTCCGTATCCTCTGCATGCTAGCCGAGGGCGAGTTCTGCGTGAACGACATAGCCGATACCGTGAATACAGGAAAGATCAGCAACATCTCGCAGCAGCTCAGGATCCTCACACTGGCAGGTATTCTCGAAAAGCGGCGCGACGAACGACGGGTTATCTATCGTCTGCGTGACCGTCGATTGGCCACGCTCATCAAATTCCTGGAGAAGGAATTCGCAGAGGAGAACATCACATGAAACAGCTCGTAATCCTGGGGGCCGGCACGGCCGGCACCATGATGGCCAACCACCTGGTCCGGAAACTGGACCGGACCCAGTGGGGCCTCACCGTTGTTGATCAACATGCGACGCACTACTACCAACCGGGCTTCCTTTTTATCCCCTTTGGCACCTACTCGGAAGCGGATGTCCGCAAACCCAAAGCTGACTTCATCCCCAAGGGCGTAACCCATATCCAGGAGGGTATCGACCGGATCAAGCCGGAAGAGAATCGCGTCGTCCTGGCCGACGGCAGGGAGCTGCCCTACGATATTCTGATCATCGCGACGGGCTGCAAGATCGCTCCGGAGGAGACCGTCGGCATGACAGACGAGGGATGGCGGCGCGACATCTTCGATTTCTACACCATCGAAGGCGCCGTCGCCCTGCGCGACCGGCTGAAGGATTTCACGGGCGGCAAGCTGGTCATCCATCTCAACGAGATGCCGATCAAGTGCCCCGTCGCCCCGCTCGAGTTCACGCTTCTGGCCGAGGCCTTTCTGACGCACAAGGGCGTGCGAGATAAGACGGAGATCACCTATGTCTCGCCTCTCTCAGAGCCGTTTACCAAGCACAACTGCGCCGTCGTACTGGGCGGCATGCTGGACGAAAAGAGAATCACCTTTGTGTCCGACTTCAACTGTGAACGGATCGACCCGGTCGCCCGCAAGCTGATCTGCTACGACGAGCGCGAGGTCGCCTATGACATCCTGGTGACCGTGCCGACCAATATGGGCGATGCCTGCATCGCGCGCTCCGGCATGGGGGACGAGCTCAACTTCATCCCGACCGATAAACACACCCTCCAGTCGAACGCCCATGCCAATGTCTTTGTCATCGGCGACGCCACCAATCTGCCCAGCTCAAAGGCAGGCTCGGTCGCCCACTTCCAGGCCGACGTGCTGACCGAGAATATCCAGCGCTTCATCGCTGGAAAACCGCTCGATCCCGGCTTTGACGGTCACGCCAACTGCTTCATTGAGTCAGGTTACAACAAGGCCTTCCTGATCGACTTCAATTACGACGTCGAACCCGTCGAGGGTGCCTTTCCAATCCCCGTGGTAGGGCCGTTTAAGCTGCTCAAGGAGACCTGGCTCAATCACATGGGCAAGCTGGCCTTCCGCTGGATCTACTGGAACCTCTTGCTGAAGGGACGCCCCATGCCGGGCATCACCACCAAGATGTCGACTGTTGGAAAGAAACTTAACAAACAGAAAGGAGCATAACACTATGCCAACCAAGGACATTGCAGGCGTCACGGTCGAGGTAAACGAAGAGGGCTACCTCACCGATCCCACCCAATGGACCCAAGCTGTCGGCGAGGCCATCGCTGTCGAAGAGGGTATCTCACTCATGACCGAGGAGCACTGGAAGCTCGTACACTTCCTGCAGAAGGACTACGCCGAGAATGGCGTGATGCCGACCATTCGTCGGGTCAAGAGCACCGGAGGCATTCCCGTTAAGGAGCTCTATGCGCTCTATCCGGGTGGCCCCCTGAAAAAGTCATCAAAAATCGCCGGACTGCCCAAGCCCGCTAGCTGCATCTAA
Organism: Lentisphaerota bacterium; assembly: GCA_013203785.1. GTDB lineage: Bacteria > Verrucomicrobiota > Kiritimatiellia > UBA8416 > JABMPJ01 > JABMPJ01. Next base: position 7,748 of record JABMPJ010000032.1, read on the forward strand.
ACGAGGAGTACCCCATCATGTCAGACAACAACAATAAGATTACCAAGGTGTCCATCGTTTGCTCCAAAGGATCACTCGAAGGGATCTACCCGGCCCTGATCATGGCCAATGGGGCCCGCATGGAAGGAATTGAAGCCTCGATCTTCTTCACCTTCTTCGGGCTCTATGCCGTGCTCAAAAACTTCAACACCAAGATCAAAATCGCCACGGTTGGAAATCCGGCCATGCGCGTCCCGGATGCCAAGGGGATGGTGCTTCCCACTTTTCTGGGAGCGCTCCCGGGCATGTCGGCCTTTGCAACACACATGATGAACAAAGAGATGGAACAGCTCGATATCCCGCCGATACCGGAGTTCATCGAGATGATTCATGACGCCGGTGGTCAGATGTTCGCCTGTAAGGCCACGGTGGATATGTTCCACCTGACCACGGACGATTTCTGCGACGAGGTCGAGAAGGTGCTCACCGTTGGCGAGTTCTATGAACTCTCCGCTGGTGCGCAGATTATTTTTACCTGAGCGAGCATGAGCCATCAGTAGCGCGGCCCCGTCCCGGGGCCAGCGCAGTGCAGTGCAGTGCAGGCCCTCGGGCCGGGACGGCCCGGGGCTACTGCAAGAGGGCTCTAATCCTTGACCTCAATCTCACACTTCGCTTTGAGATCATTGACGTAACCGGCAATGACCTCGCCGCGGCTGACATGGCGCAGAAAATCCCTGACCTGGTCGTGGGCGTCATCGAACGAGGCCGGCCCACCGGGCTCGTGCCCCATCTTATAGATAATATGGAAGCCTGCCGGGCTCTGCACGACATCGCTGAGCTCGTCGACATCCATATCAAAAACGACCTGATCAAATTCGGGCAGCATCATCCCCCGACTAAACCAGCCCAGACTACCGCCAGCGCGCTGGCCACTCGGACAGTCTGAGTGTATCCCCGCCATTTCTGAGAAATCCTTGCCATCCAGGATCTGGGAGCGGATCTCCTCCAGCCGTGAGCAGGCCGTGGCCCGGTCCGCCTCGGAGTCCGAAGCGGCCTGAATCAGAATGTGCTGCGCCGCGGCCCGGTCGGCCCGGTCGTATTCGTCTTTGTGCGCCTCAAAGTGTGCCTCAATATCCGCTTCGCTCGGGTCGGCCACGTTCTGGGCGATCTTCTCGACCAGCAGATCCATCTTACGCCCTCGCTTGATGCCCTCGCGGACCATCTCGATCGTCAATCCCTGCTGAACCAGCTGAGTCTGGAAGCCCGCTTCGCCGCCACTGTTCTTCACCATCGCCTCGATCCGCTCATCCACATCGCTCTCAGGCACACTAAAGTCCAGGCGCTCAGCCTCGCGCATGAGCAACTTGGCACCGATGGCCTGATCGCGGGCACGTTCACGCAGCGCGTCCATCTGTTCGCGGATCTGTTCGGGTGACATGTGCTCAGAATAGAAGCGCACCAGCCGCTCCAACTCGAAACGCACAGCTTCCTCGGGTATCGCCTCGCCATCAACCGTTATCGTCATCGACTCTGTCCACTCTCTCTTCACGAACCGCATCCACAATATCTGCGGGGGTGGTGTTGACCCCCACCGAAATGAGGCGGAGTTGTACCCCTTTCGAGCGGTAGTGGTCAAGCAGGGGATGCGTTCGCGTCGCATAGAGCGCCAGCCTACGAGTGATCTTCTCCAAGGAGTCATCGGTCCGCTCTGCACGATCCCCGCCGCTGTTGTCGGCGATACGCGCACGCACCGTATCGGCACCACACTCCAGCGCGATCACGCAGCGCACATCCACGATCTGCCCCACATCACGCGCCTGTCCGGCGTGTCGAGGCAGACCGTTCAGCACAACCAGATCATGCTCCCCCACCCCCTGCGCCGCCAAAAACCGCTCCAGAATCTCGCAAGCGATATAGAAGGTCTCATCTTCGAGCAGAGCACCCTCTCTCAGCACCCGCCCGATATACGCCACGTCCGTTGCACTGAGTCCCGGCCCGCCGTCCCGGCCCACGCGGCGCAGCTCTGCCCCAAAATCAAAATGGTGACAGCGCCGCCTCCACAGCCCCACAGCGGCCAGGTAATCGCCCAAGGGGCTCTTCCCCGCGCCGGTAGGCCCCAACAGCAAGATCGCACGTTGTATACTCATCGCTACGCCCTTCGCCCTGTTGTCCGCTCAATATCCAATAGCCAACAAGGAATATCCAACCGAGCAAGGCGGGAGAGCGAGTGACGCGAATGGTGCGCTGGAGGATGGCCCATTCTCTACCGTCGCCCATTTGGACGTTGGATTTGAGTGTTGGATATTGGATGTTCCTCCCGAAACCATTCATGTTCAGAAGCACATCTTAAATTGCAGAACCTCCTGGACATAATCACCCATCTTCGTGTCTTCGAGCCTTCGTGGTTGTCCCCCCCCCGCCCTCTAGCCGCTTATCACTCGGTGTTGACTTAGGAAAACCAGCCCATATGATGCCGTCTTCCACCATGAAAGCAATCATCCAGAGAGTTACACGCGGCAGTGTCACAGTCAACAGCCAGACCATCGGATCCATCGGGCCCGGCTATGTCGTCCTGCTGGGCGTACGCGAGGGCGATAGCGACGACGATGCCCGTGTCCTGGCCTGCAAGACCGTCCATCTGCGCATTTTTTCCGACGAGGCGGGCAAGATGAACCGCGCCATCCAGGACATCAACGGCGACATTCTGGTCATTTCGCAGTTCACGCTTTACGCCGACACACGCAAGGGCAACCGCCCCAGCTTCGTGCGAGCCGCGCCCCCGGCAACGGCCGAAGCACTCTACGAGCGCTATGTGGCCGCCCTCCGTGCTGAGCTCGGTCATGCCCGCGTCCAGACCGGGCGCTTCCGCGCCACCATGCTGGTTGAGCTCGTCAACGACGGTCCTGTGACGCTGGAGCTAAGCACGGACTGACTGGCGTATCTGCGATTATGTTGCGCGCAACATAATCGCAGATGCGCCCCGAACTGACCTCATGGTTTTTTTGGGCTGTAGCTTTCCCGTAAGCTCGTGCTACGATTAGTGTTCATCAGTAGATAAGCCACTGAATGCGAAAAAGGGTCGGTGTGGACGAGAAACAATCATTTGATTTTTGGTACGCGGTGAACAACACAGAAATAGTCCTGATGCCCAGCCAGCATCTGGAAACCTTCGGCTCGACCGTGCTGCAATACCGCCTGGTCGCTGAGATGATGGATTCGGTCAACCGGATCCGGATACGCGAAGGGCGCCTTCAGGCCCACCAGCCTCACATCATCACGCCCGAGGCCTATTCACAGACCGTTCTGGAGGGCTTCGGCGAACAGGCCGAGCAGTACGTCGAGTGGCTCAAGCAGCACGAGCGCGACGTCCGTATCCTGCAGTACGGCTATACCCTGCGTCAGGAGGCCTTCAGCGAACACATCGTGACCGACAACATTAAGAATGTCGTCGAGCGCATCAAAGGCGAAGTCGAGGCGGGCAACGACAGCCTGACCGCAGTTGTGCAGGGCGTCGACGACCCGTGGGATGTCTGCGTCGTCAAGCTGTTCTGGGAAGTCATCCGACAGTCGGCCGCCCCCAACATCCGCGAGCTACAGAAACAGCGCATGTTCGACGACGATGGCGGCGTGCCGCGTGGCGTCCGCAGCGAACTCGACGCCGCCTTTACCGCAGCGGCAAGAGACGCTTCACAGATCGAGATGCTGGCCCAAAAGCTGCAGCGATACAACCTCTTTGAGGAGTACCAGGACCGCTTTTTTTCGCTGGTGAAAGGTAAGTAGGATAACACGACCATGAGCATGACTATTACAGAGAAGATTCTGGCGCGCGCCTCAGGGCGCGACCATGTCAAACCCGGTGACAACATCTGGGTCAATGCCGACATCCTCATGACGCATGACGTCTGCGGCCCCGGAACCATTGGCGTCTTTAAGCGTGAATTTGGCCAAGACGCCAAGGTCTGGTCCAAAGAGGGTGTGGTGATCATCCCCGATCACTATATTTTCACCAAGGATGTCAAGGCGCACCGTAACATCGATATTTTGCGTGAGTTTGTCAAAGAGCAGGACCTGCCCTACTACTACGACCCCGGCACAGCCAACTACAAGGGCGTCTGCCATATCGCGCTGCCCCAGGAGGGGCATGTTCGGCCCGGTGAAGTCATTTTCGGCACCGATTCGCATACCTGCACACACGGCGCTCTGGGCGCCTTCGCCACCGGTATCGGCAACACCGATGCCGGCTTTGTCATGGGCACAGGCAAACTCCTGATCAAAGTTCCCGAGACATTGCGATTTACCCTCAACGGCAAACTGCCCAAAGGGGTCGTGGCCAAGGATATTATCCTGTGCGCCATCGGTGACATTGGGGTCGATGGTGCCACGTACTGCGCCATGGAATTCGATGGCGATGGTATCGCCCATCTGACCGTGGAAGACCGTATGACGATCTGCAACATGGCCATCGAGGCGGGTGGAAAGAACGGCATCATTGCGGCGGATGAGGTCACAATGGCCTACGTACGCAAACGCACGAATAAACCCTTCACCCCGCTCGCCAGTGACCCCGGCTCCGCCGTCAAGGAGGCGCGTACCTACGACCTCTCCAAAATGGTGCCCTGCGTGGCCGAACCCAACCTGCCCGATAAATACGCGGTCGCTGCTGACCGCGCGGATGTCAAACTGACCCGTGCCTACATTGGATCATGTACAGGCGGCAAGATATCGGATTTCATCATGGCCGCCCAGATCATGAACGGCCGTAAAGTCAGCATCGACACCTTCCTGGTACCCGCCACCCAGGAAGTGGCCGAGGGCCTGATGTCAGAACACATTGACGGTAAGTCGTTGGTCGAGATCTTTGCCGATGCTGGCTGTCTGGACATTGCGCCTCCATCCTGCGCCGCCTGCCTGGGTGGACCGCTCGACACCTTTGGGCGTGCCCAAACCGATGAGGTCGTCATCAGCACCACCAACCGCAATTTCATCGGCCGGATGGGATCGAAACAGGCCCAAATCTACCTGGCCTCCCCCTACACCTGCGCGGCATCGGCCGTGACAGGCTACATCACGGATCCATGCCAATTTTTGTAAGGAGAATGACTGATGAGTGAAGCGTCACCAGTAATCGAAGGTAAGGTCTACGTGGTCGATGACAATATCGACACCGACCAGATCATCCCGGCCCAGTATCTGAATCTCGTGCCGACCATTCCGGAGGAGTATCGCAAGTTGGGCTCCTATGCCATGATCGGACTGCCGTCGGACTTCCCGGCCTTTGTGGCTGAAGGGAGCTTGCAGTCGGATTACGTGATTGTGGTCGCGGGCCGCAATTTCGGCTGCGGATCATCCCGTGAACATGCCCCCATCGCCCTGGGAGCCGCAGGGATCAAGGCTGTCGTGGCCGAATCCTATGCCCGCATCTTCTTCCGCAACTGTGTCGCCACCGGCGAGATCTATCCCGTTGAGTCCACCACGCGGCTGTGCGATGTGCTCCACACCGGCGATGAGGTCAGCCTGGACATCGGTAGTGGCACAATGACCGTACAGAAGAGCGGTGACATTCACACTATGAAACCGGTCGGTGATGTCGGCCCCGTGGTCGCGGCCGGTGGCATCTTCCCCTACGCCCGCAAGGCCGGCATGATCAAGGCCCTCTAGCAACAGCGGGCACAAGGAAACCAGCGTGGACGACACCGCCCCAGATAGCCCCTCGTCAGCGCAACCATCCGATGCGTCCATGGTGCCCACCCCAGAACCGGCCGCCCCCGCCCCGCTCGCCCCGCTGCTCCATACGCGCGTCGTGGCGGTGGCCAATCAGAAGGGCGGCGTCGGCAAGACCACCACCACGGTTAACCTGGCCGCCTGCCTCGCTGAGAAGGGTCAACAGGTGCTCTTGATCGACCTCGACCCACAGGCCAACGCCACGAGTGGACTCGGTCTCCCGCTCCAGGAGGGTGCTAGCCTCTACCGCGCCCTGCTGGGCGAAGGCAGCACCCTCGATCTACTGCAGCCCACCATGGTCGCAGGCCTTGATATCATCCCCTCCGAGCTGGATTTGGCCGGGTCCGAAGTGGACGTTGCCCGCAAGGAGAACTACCTCCACTGCCTCAGCCGTGCCCTTAAACCACTGATCGATGCCGGGCGTTATCATCTCATTCTTCTGGATTGCCCCCCCGCGCTGGGTATCCTGACCATGAATGCACTCACCGCCGCCGACGGGGTTCTCATCCCCATGCAGTGCGAATACTACGCGCTCGAGGGGCTCAGCGTCATGGCCCGCCTGATTGGTCAGCTTCGTGACAGCGGTGCCAATCCGCGCCTACGAATTGAGGGCATCCTGATGACGATGTTCGACGCACGGACTCGCCTCGCCAGCGAGGTCGTTGACGAGGTGCGCAGACACTTCGAAGGCACCGTCTACGAAACCGCCATTCCGCGGAATGTGCGCCTCAGCGAAGCCCCGAGCTACGGGCAGTCCATTATCGAGTACGACAGGCACTCCCGCGGCGCACACGCCTACCGCGCTTTCTCAGAGGAATTCCTAGCGCGCTCACAGCCCCCGCCCGACGCCGTTTAGGCGCCCTTGCGAAGCTTCTTGAGCTTGCCGGCCACCGCCACCTTCTGCACGGTCGACATGCGATCCACCAGGAGAACGCCGTCAAGGTGATCCAGTTCATGCTGAATCGCGCGCGACAGGAGCCCCGTAGCACGCACCACTTGTGGCTCGTTCTCCATGTTTAGAAAGGAGACCGCCACCGATTCCGCCCGCTTGATGGAGACGAAAACCCCCGGAAAACTAAGGCACCCCTCGGAGCCGACCTGATGACCATCACGCTCCGTGATGACGGGGTTGATCAAAACCAGCGGCATACGAACATCCTGATTCTCGTGCGTAGGCTCACCCGTCTCCTCGTCGCGCATCGGAGGGATATCAATCACGCAGAGCGCCTCCGGTCGGCCTATCTGCGCCGCCGCCAAGCCAAGGCCATCCGAGTCATACATGGTCTTCAGCATGCTGTGCGCCAGTCGGCGCACCTCATCCGTCACAGCCGCTACCGCTGTGGCCTTACGGCGCAACAGCTTGTTCCCATAAATCAACACATCACCCATCGTCATCATCTCCCACGTCGCCCCATAGGGTAGCCCATGCGCCGTGCCGATTCAACGGCATACTGGCATGAGGATTCGGCGCTGCTACCCGAATCAGGTGATCACGTTACGGCTTTGTGAATGAATCTGTATGTGAGTAAGTGGGTATGTGACCTTGAAAATGGACACACTCACATACTCTCACACCTTCTTGGAGAAAACAGAATCCAGTTCCTTGGTGCGGCCCGGTGCCCCCCTTTTTTCTACTCCGGCTTAACCACCAGCACCTGCTCTCCTTCGGGAACATAGATATCCTGCGACCCGTTCAAGGTCAGCCAACGGGCAATGCCTGACGCCTTGATCGTAACGCGACCGTCTGCGCCGAGCGTGCCCACAAAGGGTCCGTCACCGTCGATGGTGAGTCGCCCCTCCAGTCCGATACGCGTGCCACAGGCCTGGATCAGCGTCAGCGTTCCGTTGGCCTCGCGCACGCTGCCGGCCTGTCCGGCATAGATCAGGCTACCATCTCGCACATCGCGCCGTTGCGGATACACGAAAGCGCGTTCCGTGGTACCGTCGCGCTCAATGCACGCGCCGCCGGTGCCGGCGTCGTTGGCCACCGTCACGGGAATGTCTTTACCGTGCGGTACGAGCAGCGTGGCGTAATCCTGGTGCGGCGCGCCCGGTATACTGAGCTGCAACTGATGATAGAAATGCGAGTCCGGCTGAAACGCCTGCGTCTTCGGCGGTCGTACATTGTACTCACCATGCCGAATGTTGCGCTCACCCAGGTCCAGCGCGAGAAATTCGAGATCGACGCCCAAACGACCGTCGTAATGCACATGGTTGCCTGTTTGCTTCTTCCCATCAGCTTTGACGTTCAAGTGATAGGTCGTCGTATGAGGGCATTCCAGATCATCATAGATGAACAGGTAGTAGGGTTTGACGAACAGGAAATGCCGCTTATGCCAACCGGCCGGACCCACGTCGCCTTTGAAGCCCCAGATGATCTGGCCCTCACGCGGGTAGAGCACCTGCATGGGAGCCTCGACGACCGCATAGTCAAAGGCATCGGAGGTGATAAACGTCGTGAAGTCGCCCTTGTTGTAGGCCATCAAGTGACCATCCACTTCGACGCAGTTGTGCATGCTCGGCTCGCCCACCGCGCGACCGTCGTCACCCGTGCCGTACTGCACACCGTATTCGTCACAGATCGGCCTACTATCCCACCAGAGCTGGAAGGTGCCCTCGACCTCATGGAAATGGGAGTAGATGACGCCGGCCTTAATGAAGAGGTAAATCTCTTCCGGCGTACGGTGCGCATGGCGAAGGATCGCCCCCAGCCCGCGATACCACTTTGAGGGCAATGACGGGAGCGGCGCGCGCGCGCCCTCGGGATCGATGAAAAGAAAGTCGATAAAGTTCAGTCCAAATCGACCCGGTTCCGTGAGATACTCACCCGTCGAGCGCCAGGCCTCGTTCATCATCGCAGCGAAGGCCGGCACCTCCCGGGAGAGTCCACCCATCCAGCCGAGGACATAGCAAAATCCGTTGGGATAACTGCCATCGCCCATGACCGGCAGCGACGTGCCACCAATCTGCGGATCATCCGGCCCAAGCTGCTCAGCAATGCAACGGAAGGCTCGCTGTAGCCGCTCATCCGTGAAGTAATTCCGGATCTTCGCATTCGCCAGCATGCGACAATAGATCAGGTAGTCCTTCATGCTGTTGAGTGTGTAGGTCGAGCTTTCAAGCCATGGACCGTCCGGAAAGACCCATTGGGTCAACTCACACTCCCAGAACTCAAGCGTGCGCTCAACCCATCGTCGACTGTTCGGGTGGGTCGGAAACGTTATGCCGACACACCCGATCGCGCTCCAGTAGTCGCCATGAAAGTTGTGTGGCAGGGTGTCGATGTTGTAGAAGCTCCAATCGTGCTGTCGCCGGGGAAACCAGTTTACGCGGTGGGCGCTGCGAGGATGGTCATCGCGTAACGTAATATGATCGGCCGGCCAGTAGTCGGGCTCGTTGAACTTGTAGGCAAAGAAGGCAAACGTCGCGCGAGCCAATTTGGCCTCGGCCTCGCTGAACATGCCTTCTGCGGCCGCAAAATCATACAACGCCGCCCAAGGCCTCAAGCCCCGGCCAACGTTGATGCAACTCACCTCCGTGTCCAGGTCACCAATCTGGTCAAGGATGGACACCCGTCGGTGTTCCAGCCCGCTCATGACGACGTCTTTCAGAAAAGCCGCCTGCTTTCTGCGTTCAGCATCGTCAGTGGCCGTGACGTAAAGTACGGCGGGGTCGTTGCAATGATCCGGTTCGAATGTGCGGTGCGTGCCGGCGTGGTAATAGGTAAAATCGCCCGGCAAGTCCGGATCGAGCATGTCGACGTACGCCTCAAACTTCTTGAAGGCGGCAACCTTGCCCGGGACGTCCGCCAGCTGCTCGCGCGTGGCCAACGCGAAGGGCCGGTCCGTTTGAGGAACGTCATCCCAGTCGAGCACCCAGTCCTTCACCACATCGAGCCGCGTCTGGTAGTGCTTCACCGTCGCATGAATCGGAGTCTTCCAGCCCCGTCCCTCCTCGATCTCGCTACGCGTGTACGCGCCGAGCAGCCAGCGCCGGTGGCCGGCCTTGACTGAGAGCTGGAAAAAGGCATCCCCATCCGGGGTGATCTCAATATCGATCTGGTTCTCGTAGGGGTAGTCCCAGAAACCGCCGGTCACGCCGATCGCCGCAATGGCGCGCTCGGCACCGAGAAAAGCGAAATAGTTGTAGTCGTCAGGAATCCATATGCCGGTCGCTGTCGGCATCTGAATCGATCCGAGATTTGACCGCTCCGCCGCCGTCGCATAGTCAATCGCATGGCTGCGGGCCTCCGCATCCGGTACGGGTGTGTAGGGATGGGTCCACGCGTGCGTCGGCACCAACCCGGCCTGCACGGAGAAGCACCACCATGAGTCACGACACAAGGCGCTCGACTCCGTGATCTCGACGAAGGGCTGATTCGCAAACAGGCGGATTCCTGCGCGATACCACTGCCCACCGCTGCACGTGTACGCGACGAGCCAAGTCTGCCAGAGCGGTCCCGCCTCCGTACACTGGGTCTCGACGGATGCCAGGTGCAGATCGGACGAGAACAGCGCGCGACCGCGCCCCATCCATGGGCCGTCCCCAAGTTTCAACGCCAGAATGGGCGCCGGCACCGCATCCACAGGATCCTGCGACGACGGTAAGCGCACGCTAATCAGCCCGTTGCCCACCTCAATCTGTCCCCCTTCGTCGACGACGAATGGATCGGCGTCAGCCGCCGAGTCCACCAGCGCATAGGTGCGCGTGCCGAGGGGCGCAAGGTCATCGACGATGAAACAGGCACGCGGCACGTCGCCGGATCGATCGATCTGACAGGGCCATCGTTGCCCCTCCTCATCGACAATGTCGTAGGCCCCCTCGGGAGGATCGGCGATCTCAAAACCGACCAGCTCGTCGCACCAGCGGTGCGCAAGATGGTCGCTAACGGTGAAGGTGGCGATCGTGTTGGATGCGTTGTTCATGCCTCTTTCTCGCTGCTTTACATCTTCCTTATTGTCCCGGCCGGCTGCCAAACCGGCGCGATCAACTCCTTCACCTCTGTCACCACGTCTCCGGTGGCCAGATCCACGAGGCGCCGCATCTGTGCCTCGCGCTCGAAACCAAAACAATCCACAGTAGAAGTGTCAGGCTCGGAGGTGTTCAGGATACCGATGACCCCCACTTCGCCCGGCCCGCGGCCGGCCGCAGCCAGTCCCTGCCTCAGATTGTTGGCCGCGCCGACGCTCACACAGATCACGCCGCTGTTGTCCGGCAGACCGGTTACACATTCCAGCATGCGCGCGTCATGGTCTGCGGTGCCCGTGATGATGCATAGGTGTTGCCGCTCGGGGTCATATCCCCCGCCGTGTTCCGCAACGGCCTGTGCGAAGCCCTGCTCCACTAGACGCGTGGCCGGCGAGGGATTGGCCCAATGGGCAACGACGAAGAGCTGCGTATACCCGGCGATCAGCAGCTTCACGGCCGCCATATGTCCGGCGCGGGCGTAATCGGGCAGCAGGTATTCCTGCTCAGGGAGGGCCAGCCGGTAGTGTTCGTAGTGAATCACACGCACGCCGGCGTAGCTCAGTGCGCGTAGGGCTGGCGCGTGCGTCGGCGGCAGGGGCGAGCAGAACGCCAGCAGCGCCGCACACCGATGATCCTTGACGTAAGACAGAAACTTACCTTCCTCTACGGGGCTCCATTGGGCATCGCCCTGGAGGTAGACGTTCATGAGGTAGCCATCCTTGAGAAGCAGGCTCTGAAGCGTCCTCAGGCAAGTATCACCGTCCATGGCCATGACCGCAACCGTTTGAGACGCGCCCTTCTTCGGGGCTGGCGGCGGGGCCACAAACGTCCCCGCCCCATGCTTCACGATCAATCGCGACTCCTCGGCCAGCACGGCCACGGCCTTGCGTAACGTGGGGTGGCTGACGCCGTAGCGTGCGCACAGTTGAGCACCCGCAGGCAGGGCTGAATTCTCGGGAAACCGCCCAGCGTCGATGTCGTTGCGCAGTCGCCGATACACCTTCTCTGCCTTGCGTCCGATGACCTCCATACCGCCCTGATCTCTCATGATTTCTGCATACTACCGAGCCCTCCTTCGCCATGCAAGACATCCTTATACACTAGATACATACTATACTCGTTAGTCATCATGATTCAACGCATTGGTCCATATTTCTACAGTTAAAAGAATACAGCACTTATGACACGCTCATAACATACAGTGATATGACAACAACCCGATAAAGAGTACAAATAGAGTGTAATTTGTGTCCGCTATCAGCTTGACGACGCCACGTCGGAGAAGGGATACTCACGGCGACTAACAGGTGGGTGGACACCGCCCCTATGGGGCGCTTGAAGACTGAGCAATGCAAGGAGAGCACATGCAACGAACACGTTTAAAATGGAGCACCATGCTGGCCATGGTATGGATCGGGATATCTCCCGTCATCAGCGCCCAGGTTGTGGCAGTACCCGCGTCGGCGCCGAAGAAGCCGTCGATCCTCTTCTCTTGTGCCGTCGAAAACCGTTATGGCTATGTCGGCTATGATTATATGGAAGATCTGGCCGCCAAAGGCTGGACGGTGGACTATATCGAAGGAGCCAAGGAACTGACATGGGACAAGGTCAAGGGCTACAACGTGCTGGTGGTCTTCAACTTTCCTCAGGCCGGACCGGTTGAGCCGGTGGGCAGCACACTCTTTGCGCCGAAACCGCCCTGGGCCAAAGCGTATGTCGACGTGCTCGACAAGTATGTGCAAGCCGGCGGTGGGCTGTTCCTGCACTACTGCTCGGGCTTTGGTGGCGTCGCTCCCAACGAGCTACTCAAGCCGTGGGGAGTCCAGTTTCCGCTGCTCTGGATCAAAGATCCCAGCATGCAGATGATGTCCAACATACCGAGCGAACCACTGGCGTACACCGACCAAATCCTGCCGTCACCGGTGAGTGACGGGATCAAAGGTTTCTGGTATCCGTTGGGCCGATTCTATCTGGGGCAGGCAACCATGCCCATTCTGGTCGACGCCAATTGGCAGGTCGTGGCGCGGCCGGGCAAGTCGGCGTACACCGACGTCCCCCGCTACGATCGTGGCGAAAGCCAGCCGTTGCCCGGTGCCCTAGTCCCCGCCGAACCGGTCAAGGATCCCGCACTGTTCGCCATCCGGAGCTTTGAAAACGGCGGCCGGATGGCCGCCATCCAGACCTGGTATCAGTGGTCCCTGGGATCGGGCGACAAATGGCTGTTCAACAGTCAAGTGCTCAGCGAGGGAGTCGGCAACCGGCCCAGTGATTATGGACAATTGCTTGAGAACACCTTTACCTGGCTGGCGGAACCGAGCCTGCAATCCGGCACGGTGGGCGGGGCAACACCGGATCCCAACCGGATCGTCGAACCGATGTTGCGGGCCGGGGCGATCAATCAGTTTCACGAATGGGAATATGAGGAGGAAGAAATCCTCGAATATCGCAGGCCACCCACCAACGGTAAGATCTACCGCGGCCTGATCGGGGCCCAGACCGTGCTCTCCGGCGGGGAGGGCTCCGTGGCCGACTGGGCCAAGGCCGCCGCCGACCTGAAACTCGACTTCCTGGTGTTCCTCGAAGACATGGTTCAGTTCGATGCCGCAAAACTGGACACGCTCAAAGCCGAGGTCAAAGCGCACAGTACAGCCACCTTGCAGCTGTTCGCCGGCTACAGAATGAAGGCCAATACCGGCAACTATATCTTCCACTTCGGAGAGAATCCGGTATGGCCCGAAGCGCGTCTGCTCATGGGCGACGACGAGCGGACGTTCAATCTGCAGTATCAGAACGCCGACGGCATCTGGGACGTAGGCAATCCGGCCGTGGACTGGTGCATCAACAACGGCAGGGACATGGACAACACCATCGGTTACTACAATTTCACCCGCTCCGGGAATGGCTTGAAAATGTATGACCTGCGGGTGTACAGCATGGCCGCGATCCGGACGTATGAAGCCGGCAAGCTGGTTGAGGACATGACCGCCGACTATCTCACCACTTGTCAGTCCACCGCCGTGCCCACGCCGGTGAGCCTGAACCTGGTGCGTTCGCCCGATGAAATGAGACGGGCCGTGGCCGATGAATCGCTGACGTATGCCCAGGCTCGGACACTACCGCAGCTCTTCCAGGACGCCTTGCGATGGAACAGCTCTTATGACGGGCTCAATGTTTTCCTCTCCAACGGGCCGGTTATTGAAGCCTGGCCCAAGTGTAGGCGGACCATGACGTTCGGGGCCGAGAAGTTTGTCTCGGGACGGTCTATGGTCCCGTCGCCGGTACATGTCACCTCCGCGGTCGGGCTCAAGGAGATTCGGATTTACAACGGCCGCGTCTTGTTCCGCCGCTTCCTCTGCAACGGTGCCAAGGAGTTTGAGACCACGCTGATCTTCCCCAACACGACACAGCAGAGCATGGTCCTGGTGGCCGAGGACGTACAAGGCGGGACGGCGACCAGTTTCGCCTATCGCCAGTACAAGGAAGGCAGTCTCTGCCCCGTCTTTTGTGCGGATCATGTCAATGATTGTGGCCACATGCTCCTGGCGCACGGGTCCCATTGGCCGATGCTATTCATGACGCCCAAGGTGCCGGACGCGGGGTTCACCTGGGACGGCGGACCGGCGCCGACCCGACCGCTGCTGCCCAACCAATTCACCCCTCCGGCAGTGCGGACCGACAAGGGCGATTACCTGGCCTCGACCCCGTACCAGGTGCCCTTGCTGGAGTTCTCCGATGAAAGCGTCACCCGCTGCCGTATGGTCAGCGACCGGGTCCTGGCCCAGGGGGTTCCGGAGGGCAATCCCTGGCGCGGCTTCGGACCGCTCGAGCCGTCGCCCATCGTGGACTTGTGGGCGAGCCACACCTTCTTCAATGCCTATCAGACCGGCGTAATGCCGAATGCCTACGGAGCACCGTGCGTCAACGAAGGCCCCATCGCCAGCCTGTTTACCGAACAGTTGACCTTCAAGGAGGACTGCACGGTAAAGGAAATCCGCCTGTACCATGGCGGCTGGCGACTGGCAGACAGTCTCAGCAGCACACTCCTGGCTTTCGGCCAAGGCGACCAGTTGGAGGACGTGTGGGACATGACCGACGCCCCGGATAAACCGCAGCAGTTTCATCTCGCCCCCGGCGGCTGGTTCGCGCTCTTCAGCGGGCAATTGGCTAACGCGCACCTCTTCGTCAATCGCGGCGGGCCGCTGCTTCTACAGGCGAACCCCAAGACCGCTTACTGGCTGCAACTATTTGCTGACCTCGCTGAGCCGGAGATGCAAACCGGACAGACCTATGACGTGGAACTCTCTTCTCAAGTCTGGCCGCTCAATCGCCGGCCCAAGACGGCCGCTGAAATCGCCGGCATCGTCGCCTATCTGGTAAACCCCACGGGGATGAACCTAATTCGGGGAAAACAGGTGGCCGGTTTGGGTGGTCTTCTGGAACTGACCCCGGACAATTTCGCTGTGGAACTGAGCATTCCCAAACCGGACGGCGTCGAACGGACTGTCCCACTGCGGGTCGATGGCTTCAATCCACGCTGGAGTGTGGGATTGTATCAGGTGGCCGGGTGGCGCACACATTATTACTCCAAAGCCGACAGCGGTTGGCGTGCGCTAGGGCTGGACTTCGACCATCGAGCCTATATCCCGCTGTATGTCAGCAAGGCGGCCAACACGCATGTGCTCATCGGACATCCGGTGGTGGCGGATGCTGCCGGCCGCGATCTCTTTATTCAGACGACGCGGATCAACGATGGTCTTGATGGCAAGCCCCCCGCCTGGCATGTGTCGGTCAACAATCCGCTGGACACGCCGGTCACCACCACGCTGAAACGGGCCATGAATGTGCCCGGCCTCGAATTCACCGAGGCGCAGGTGACCTTGCAGCCGGGCGAATACCGGGTGCTTTCGCCCGTGATGGCCGTTGCTCCTTAGGGAAGCGCAGTCACAACGTTCGGAACGTCTGCCACGGGAGTGAAGTCCTTTATCCCTGTGCCGCCGACGCGCAGCGTCTGGAGGGGCATGCCCTTTAACGGAGATAGATCCCTCACATCCGTCCCCTCGATGCTCAGGGAGGCCAATGGCATTCCGGCCAATGGGGCCAGATCCCGGACATGCGTGTTCGTGAGGTCCAACATGCTCAATGGGAGGCCACGCAGCTCATCCAAACGCCTGATAGCGCATCCTGGCACAGCCAGCGAGGTTAGCGGCAAGCCTTTCAGCGGGGAAAGGTCAGACACTCTCGGACACGCCAACACCAACTTGGTCAACGGCATGCCCGCAAGGGCTCGGATGTTACTGACCTGAGCGCAACGCAGTTCCAGCGAGCGCAGAGGCATCCCCTCCAGTACGCTGATGTCCTTGACCTGTGACGAGTCAACCACAAGTGCCGTCAGGCGTGCCCCCTTCAGCGGAGAGAGATCCGCAATGGATGGGCAGCCCCGCAGGTCGAGTTGAGTCAACGGCATACCTTCCAACGCTGCGATATCCGATACACCGCTTAGCGCCAGGCTCAGAGTGGATATGGGAAGGCCTTTGAGGGCAGAGATGTCACGCAACGCCGGATTCCCTTTGAGATTGAGTGTCAGGCGGTCGCCCACCACATTCAGAATGGGGGCGATGGTCATGCCTGGGTTGTCCTTCTGCAGCTTGAGCATGCGGGCGGGCGCCTGCCCAATGTCAATAATCGGTGGGAACGGTCTGTTCGTCAGTCAGCATGGCGGCCAGGACGGGGGCGTGGGTGCGGGCAAAGGTGGTCGTGCCATAGCTCTTCTTAAAGGCCCGTGCTTGGTTGCGAAGCCTCTGCTTGACCAGCACGGACAGCCCGAGCCTCAGAATCGCGTCCGCATCACGCTCGGAGCTACCACCTGTGGGGACGAACTGTATCGACTCCAGCATGCGGTTGTACTCCGCCTTGGCGAGGACCTCTTCACGGCCGCTCTCCGCCTGTCGGCGGGGCGTCGGCTCCGCCACCTTGTGGGCGTTGGCGGCCAGGTAGAGGGATGTTGCCAAAGGAGAGTCGACCCGCTCGAAGCAGGTGGCCGCTGAGCTGTATGCACCCGACCAGGCCGCGATCAGCCCCTGCCGTATGAGCCCCTCCTTCGTCCCGTCCATGCCGACTCGAACGTAGCGATCCTTGGCAGACAGATCCCGGACCCCGAAACGTATGATCACCGTGGCGCCCCCATTCATTTGACGATCGGCCACCACCACACTCTCTTCAACATTGCGGATACGGAGATTCTCGGGCCCACTCTTTAGCCCCACTGACACACGCTGCCCAACGCTCTGCTTGAAGGTATCCAAGATAGCATCCTCCACGTTGGACACTGCTAGAATATGTGCCAGTGCGGCTGTATCAGAAAATACGCCGCCGGAATCGGCGGCCAGCACCTGCGCGCTCACCTCTGCGCAGCGCCCGGCCAGTAGGCCAGCGGCCACGTCAGCGATCAATTCGTCGAACCGGCTCTGGAGCGCCAGGAGCTCGGCGGCCTGGCGAGAGGCCTCGGCTTCTTCCTGCCGTCGTATGCCGGCGCTCAGTACGCCGAGGTACTCGGCCCGTAACGAGCCCATGGCGTCGGCCCACTCGCCGTCATAGTGGCGCAACAGGGCCAAGCTCTCTTCACCCTTTCCATCTGCGAATAGCAGGTCGGCCCGACCTTGCAGTGTACGCCATGCCGCATCCTGTGCGTGGGACCGGGCCTCGGCTATACGCCCGAGTTCGTCCTCGGCCAGCCCCTCCAGAGGGGTGCCTGCTAGCTGCTCTTCCAGGGCGATCAGCTTTGCTTTGGCAGCCTCGTAGTTGGTCGGATTGGACCGGGCATACGCCACAGCTTGGGCCAGCTGGGCCTCCAGGGCCTCTACCCTCTCCTGAGCGTGGCGCACCACCGCTTCGTCTGCTTGTCTCCTCTGATACTGCCGAAACAGGGTGCCTGCCATCAGCAACCCGACAATCACCATCGCGGCTATGGCCAGCGGCACCACCGGCAACGCCATCTTTTTATGCGGCACGGGATGCGTCGGCAGGCCCGGGATAGCGGCTTCGTGTTTACCGGCCTGATCCGGACCCACGGCGGCGGGCGCGCCGGGCGCCGTATGCCCTCTGACCGTCACGGTGGCTCGCTTAGAGCCCGGACCACCTATGAGGCTTGCATGCCCCGTCGGCACGGCCGCCTTGATCGGAAACTTCTTGAGTACGCGGTCCATGTCCTCCATCAAGGCCGCCCACGTCTGGTGGCGAGACTCCGGCTTGCGGGCCATCATGACCCGCAGCAGATCGGCGCCGTTGCGGCTAATGGTCGGCTGGGCCACGCGCGGATCGGGCAGCGACTCCACCGCCATATGCTGAAGCACCTGGATCACGGTCTTGCCGTCGAAGGGGATCTTGCCCGTAAGGGCATGGTAGAGCGTAGCCCCGAGTGAAAACATGTCGGCCCGCGTGTCCGCAGAAGATAAGTCATTGATCTGCTCCGGACTCATAAAGTTGGGCGTCCCCATTACGGTACCAACGTCCGTGTGGCCCACCGACAGGGCCATGCTCTTGGAGATGCCCATGTCGGCCAGTCGCGGCTCGCCAGCCTGATCCAGCAGAATGTTCTCTGGCTTCACATCCCGATGCAGGATCTGGTGCTGACCCCATCCATAGGCCAAGGCCGAGGCCACCTTGCGCCCGACACGCATGACCTCACGTTCGGGCAGCGCTCCCTCCTGCTCAATCCGGTCCGCCAGTGTGCGCCCCTCAATGTACTGCATGGCCAGGTAGTGGACACCCTCATCAACGCCCGCCTCATAGGACGACACCACATTGGGGTGTTCCAACTGCGCCGCCACGCGGACCTCGTTGAGAAAGCGTTCTACATTGTCCCGATCAATGCAGAACTGGGGTGGCAGGATCTTGAGCGCCACGAGACGGCCCATTGAGAGTTGACGCGCCAGGAAGAGCTTGCCCATGCCCCCCACGCTGATGAGCTTCTCAATCGCAAAACCACCCACCGTGATTCCCGGGCCCAGCTCAATCGCCGGTATCTCCACGGCAACATTACAGGTGGGACATTGGAGCTCGGCGCGAGTCAATCCCCCCTCAAGCTCTAGTATGCTCCCACAGCTGGAGCACGTCACAGACCTGATCAAAATAGACAACCTCTCACTGACAGACACTAAAGATTAAAGGCAATCTATACTCGATCGTGTTGCAGCGTCCAGAGTATAACGAAACACTTCGCCCATGCTCCCACGGGTGTGCCTTTCTCTTAAATACCATAAGTGCAGTTGATTGTAGAATCTTCAAGGTCTCAGACATGCCGAACGCGGTGTAGAGTTGGCCGTCCCCGGCCAAT
>JABMPJ010000033.1 GCA_013203785.1 Lentisphaerota bacterium
CGCCCTCGGGCCGGGACGGCCCGGGGCTACGTGAGGCAATCAGCCATCCACGTTCTTCATAATCGTAGTCGTGCCCGGATTACGAGCACGAGCAAGATGACGAGTGGGACCCATGCACCGAAACGCGGATGCGCCCTCTATGCTTCCAGGTGGGAGGGTGAGCTTGACAGGCGGGTACGAGGTCAGCATGCTTTCGCGCTTCTATGAAAGAAAAGACTAAGATTCCAACGATCGACACTTGTGCCGCATGCGGCTCGCGCTGCTGTCGCTATGTGGCGCTGGAGATCGATCGACCAACCTGCAAGCGGGACTACGATCACATTCGGTGGTACCTGATGCACGGCGGTGTAGATGTCTACCTGGACCACGACCGACGCTGGTATGCCGAGGTAGCCAACCGGTGTGAACGACTGGCCGACGACGGTCGCTGCATGGGGTATGATGATCGGCCGCAGATCTGCCGGAAGTATGGCAGCACCGAAGAGGGCTGCGAATTCACATCAGATGTGGAGCCGCACAAGGTCCGTTTCTCCAAAGTGGAGGACTATGAGGCGTGGCTGGACGAACAGAAGATTGATTGGCGGATGAAGGATAGAGGATCGGTTGCTGGTTAATGGTTATTGGCTAATAGGATTAAGCCCAATCAGCAATAACCGACAACCGCCCTGCACGTGCGGGATCTCAGTAGACCGGCCGGGTCAGGAAGTCGATGTAGAGCTGCCACCAGTTCTGCCCCCAGAAAATCCAGAGGATCGCGGCCAGAGCGAGATAGGGTCCATAAGGCAGGCGGCTCTGCATACGCTTGCATCGGCCTACGACGAGCGAAATACCAATCACGGATCCCACCAGCGAGGACCCGATGATGGTGAAGAGCACGGCCTGCCAGCCTAAAAAGGCGCCCATGGCACCTATAAGTTTCACATCCCCAAAGCCCATCGCCGGCTTGCGAAAAATGACCGAGCCGAGTTTTCCAATCGACCAGAGCAGTCCAAAGCCCATCGCCAGGCCGATCACGGACTGAATCAGCGACTCCAAAACAGTTTCCACGCCGTGCATGGCCGGTACGAGGGCGCTAAGAATCAGCCCGGCCACCATGCCTCCGATACTGACACTGTCGGGAATAATGTAGTGCTCGAGATCGACGAAAGTCGCCAGAACAAGGCCAGAGACAAACAGCCAGTAAACCGGTACCAAAGCGGGGCTGACAATGGGGAGCAGTCCGAGAGGACGCGCGCCCATAAGGAGATCGAATTTCAGCCAGACCAGCAGGAAGAGCAACGCCACCAAAAGTTCAACGAGCACGTAGCGGGGCGTGATGCGGGCCTTACAGAACCGGCAACGACCGCACAACATGAGATAGCTGAAGATGGGTATATTGAGATACCAGGGGATCAGCTTGCTGCAATGCGGACAGTGCGAGCGGGGAGCCACGACCGATTCATCACGTGGTATGCGATAGATGCAGACATTGAGGAAGCTACCGATGGCGGCGCCCCAGAAGAAAGAGAGGAAGGTGAAGAATGGGTACCAGGGAAAATACTCTGAGAACATCAGCTAACGGTCCTTTCGATGCCAACACAAAGGGGTGCGAGAGGATCTGCCTGTACGAGTACGACCAGTAGCAACCCGCTGCATTTCCATTTTGCCTTTCGCCTTCGTCCCACCTACACCTCCACCTTACCATAAACACGCGCTTCCAGGGCCTCGCGCATGCGCTCGACCGGTGGGGTCGTCCCGGTCCATATCTCGAACGAGCGGACGCCCTGGTGTAGGAGCATCCCAAGACCATTGGCCACACGGGCGCCCGCTTCGCGAGCCAGAGTCATCAAACCGGTCTCTGGATACATATAAACGAGATCGAAGAGCATCTGCCCTTCGTGGAAGGCCTCGGGCCCAAGCAGAGGGGTGTCGGAGGGCTTCATCCCAACGGGCGTCGCCTGCACAATCAGATCCGCCGTGGCGGCAGCGCGCGCCCAGGCCGCGGGCGTGGCCTCGACCGACTGCACTTCAATCGCTGGATCCACGGCGCGCAGCTCGGAGGCGAGCTGTTCGATACGATCGGCATCGATATCGGTCAACACCAGGCGCGCGGCGCCATGCCGGACGCACGTCAGAGCAAGGGCGCGACCGGCACCACCGCAGCCGAGCATCATGACGACCTGACCGGAAATCTCGCAAGCGAAAGACTCATCGAGCGCGCGCAGAAACCCGACACCATCGGTGTTGTGCCCACGCAGCCCGTCGGGAGTGAACTCGACGGTGTTGACGGCACCCACAAGCGAGGCGGTCTCGTCCAGGTCCGTCAGACCGCGGAAGGCCACCTCCTTAAGAGGTACGGTCAGATTGACCCCACGAAAACCCATATCAGCCATGGCTGGCAAGACGGTCATGAGGCGGTCGGGGTGAACGTCGAAGGCCAGGTAGATGGCATCCATCTTCAGTGCCTCAAGCGCCACATTGTGCATCACCGGCGACAAGGTATGCCCGATGGGATGCCCCAGGACGGCGAACGGTTGGGTGTGGCCGGAGAGATTCATGGCGACTCCTTCGTGGGGGCGGCCTTCATCGGGGAGGCATTCATGCCGCCCTTACGGCGCGCGGCCTTGTTCTTGGGGACCGCTTCTTTGTCACCGTTCCGTTCGGAGAGCAGACGGTTCACACAGGAGAGATAGGCTTTGGTACCGGCCTCGACAATGTCCGTGCTGGCGGATTTGGCGCTGATGGTTGCCTCGCCGAAGTCGACGCGCACGCTGACCTCACCCATCGCGTCTTTGCCAACGCTGATAGCCTGCAGCGAGAAATCGATCAGAGTGCCCTGAATACCTGTCATCCGATCAATGGTCTTCAAAGCGGCATCGATAGGGCCATCGCCACAGGCGGCATCTTGCAGGACATCCGTCCCTTTGCGGATGCGCACCGTAGCGGTCGGCACCGTATCGGTGCCGGTCGACACATGCAGGTATTCCAACATGTAGACCGGCGACACCTCGGCCATCTGCTCACGCGCAATCATGACCAAGTCGTCATCGTAGATATGCTTCTTCTTGTCGGCCAAAGCGATGAAGCGGTCATAAGCCGCCTCTAGCTCGGAATCGCTCAATGTGATGCCCATGCGCGTCATCTGATTCGCAAAAGCATGGCGGCCGGAGTGCTTGCCCAGCACCAGCTCGGTACCGTCGATACCAATGTCCTCGGGACGCATGATCTCGTACGTCGAGCGATTCTTCAGCATGCCGTCCTGATGTACACCGGATTCGTGGGCGAACGCATTCGCCCCTACCACGGCTTTGTTGCGCTGCACGCTCATCCCGGTCAGGCGGCTGACCAAGCGGCTGACACCAAACAGGTGCTCGCTCTTCACGCCTGTCCAGGCACCACCAAATTCCTCCGGACGGGTCCGCAGGGCCATGACGATCTCCTCCAACGCGGCATTGCCGGCGCGCTCGCCCAGACCGTTGATCGTGCACTCGATGCCGCGCGCGCCGTTCTGTACGGCGGCCAGCGAATTGGCTACAGCCAAGCCCAGGTCGTTGTGACAGTGCACGTTGATAATGGCGTTGTTGATATTGGGGACGGTGTCGAACAGATAGGCGATCAGACCGCCAAACTCGCTCGGCACGGCAAAGCCAACCGTGTCGGGAATGTTGATCGTGGTGGCCCCGGCATCGATGGCCGCCTCAACCACTTCGGCCAAAAAGTCTCGCTCAGTGCGCGAGGCATCCTCCGGACTGAACTCAACGTCCGGGCAAAGCGTGCGGGCATAAGCAACCGAGGTGCTGGCCAGCTTCAATATCTCGCTACGCGCTTTGCGCAGCTTGTATTTGCGGTGAATCTCGGAGGTGGCCAAAAAGACATGGATGCGCGACTTCTCAGCCGCGCCAACAGCCTCAGCACACACTTCGATATCCTTCTTCACACAACGCGCCAGACCGGCCACGGTGGGACCTTTTACAGCTTCGGAAATCGCCTGCACGGCTTTGAAGTCGCCGGGCGAGGCGACCGGGAATCCGGCCTCGATCACATCCACCTTGAGGCGTGCCAGTTGGTGCGCTATCTCCAATTTCTCTCGATGGTTCAAACTCGCGCCGGGCGACTGCTCGCCATCGCGCAAGGTGGTATCAAAAATCAACACCCTGTCTTTTTTCTTTTTCACCGTCATCTGCTTCTCCAATAAAAAACCCACCGTGATTGCTCGCGGTGGGTGCCTCGTGGTCTAAAGTAATGCCCCTAGCGGGACCCTCTTCCCATCCTGACACGCACCGCTCTAAGGCGCAGCACGAGCACCCGAAGTAGAAGCCCTACCGCGGCGGCACTCACAGTCACAATGGTATGTATCGAATTCATTGGGGATATTAAACTGCTAAATGCCCAACCAAGTCAACTGGAGATTCACGCTTCTCGAAGACTACTTGGTGGAGGGCACGATCACGCAGAAGGGATCGCGGGCTTTGAGGAAGAGGTGATAGACCAGCACGAGTGACTCGATATCCATTTCCGACTGGCCCACCGAAACCAGTGACCCGCCACCGGCGTCCACGGGCATCACGGGAATGGCCGCCACGAGCATGGAGACCTGTGGACTCCCAGGTCCGCCTCGCTTGAAATCATAGAAGCCCGGAATATTCATGATGTATCCCCCCTCATGCAGCATGTGGGGCGGCCGCACTGTGAAAGTGCGGCCGCCTGTTGTCGTCGGCGTGTGCAGCGTGCACGTTTTCTCGCGTCTCTGTTTCCTTTCCGGTCTTGTGTTGGTTTTTATGCCGCCACGTCGATTCGACCGAGAGTTTCTGCAACCGATCCAGTAGATCAGCCTCAGAGAATGGCTTCTCAATAACATCCCCGATACCAAGAGAGCGAAGCTTCGACAACATAAGCGGGTCCGCAAACCCCGTCATGACCGCCACCGCCGTTTGCGGCGGTATCTCGGTGTTACGCAGAAACCATAGGGCATCATGGTCCGGCATTCTATAGTCCAAGAGCACAATATCAAACGACCCCTTGCTCAGCATACGCACGCCCGCCATGGCTCCCGTGGCAGCTTCAACCTCGCTGCCCCAGCGCCTCAGCATGCTACAGAGACTCCACAGCATCGTGACATCATCATCGATCACCAGGATTCTCATGCTTTCCCCCTTTCGGGCGGGTTCCGCTTTCCGCCTCTGCTCCCATATCAAAGCACAGTGCGTGCCATACCCGCTGATCCAGATTCTGATCACAATCTCTTCACAGGCGAGCAACAATGGCTGCAATTCCCCCTCTTTTTGCCCGTTTCTCATACCCCTTTGGGCCTATATCCCGTCGCTATCGGTTCTCATGGATGTTGCACCGTGTATCGTTTCAACCGGACAGCCGTGCGACAGTGCAACGAAACGCACCACTCCTGATTGCACGAATCCAGCCCTCAAGATGAGCCCCCCCCTTTGCCTCTTGACCGCTGGCAACAGTCACGCGGGATAGGGTCGAAGGGATTAAGTAGTAGCGGGAAGTGGCGTGTGCTTGTACCCTATTACCTGCTACGCCTCCGCGAGAGCGGGAGCCGGGATTGGGTGTTAAGAGCTCAGAAAAGGGGCGCGCGTTAATCGAATGAACACGGCATACGAACGAATCCAGGAGCATGTCAGACACCTCTACGGTGATGAAGCGGCCACTGAAATTGTGGATGAAATCGTCGCCCTGATCGAAGCGTCCGACATCCCCGCGTGTGAGCCGGAGACTTGGTCGGAAAAGGATGCTCTATGCATCACCTACGCCGACTCCATTCTTGGTGCCGACACCCCGCTAGAGACGCTGCACCGCTTCTTTACCGACCATGTGGGCGGCCTGATCAACACCGTCCATATCCTCCCCTTCTACCCCTTCTCCAGCGATGACGGTTTCTCCATCATCGATTACGATGCTGTGCGCGAGGACCTCGGCTCATGGGACCACGTCTTCGCGATGTCCCACAGCCACCGCCTGGTGTTTGATTGCGTGGTCAATCACGTCTCCCAACACAGCCACTATATGGAGAAATACGCCAAGGGACACCCCGACTATGCCAACTTCTTTATCGAGATGGACCCCGACGAGGACGTCTCAGCGGTCATGCGCCCGCGCACGCTGCCGCTTCTCCATGAGTTCAAGACACACGAAGGCAAGAAGTGGCTCTGGACGACCTTCTCCAAGGACCAGGTTGATCTCAACTTTCGGAACCCGAAGGTGCTTATTGAGATTCTGCGCGTCATGCTCTCCTATGCCGAGAAAGGCGCCTCGATGCTTCGGCTCGACGCCATCCCTTACGCATGGAAGACGCCTGGCACCTCTTGCATCCATCTCAGCGAAGTCCACCGCTTGGTCAAACTCTTCCGCGATGTCTATGAGGCCGCCGCACCGCACGTTCGGCTGCTGAGCGAAACCAATGTGCCGCATCAGGAAAATCTGGCCTACTTCGGTGACGCGCAGGACGAAGCCCACATGATCTATAACTTCACGCTCGCCCCCATGGTTCTGTGGAGCATCTTCAAAGGCGATGCCCGTATGCTTTCGCAGTGGGCCGAGCAGTTGAAGGTGGTGGCCGAACATGCCAGCTACCTCAATATCACCGCTACGCACGACGGTATCGGTGTGCGCCCCACCGAGAATATTCTGACCGACGAAGAGCGCCGGGAGCTGGTGCAACACGTCTACGCGCACGGCGGGCTGATGAGCGCCAAACGGAACAGCGACGGCACCGAATCGCCTTACGAACTCAATATCAGCTACTTCGATGCCCTGACGCATCCCAACAGCGATGAACCGATCGAGCACCAAGTCCGACGCTTCCTCGTCTCGCAAGCCATTCCCATGGCACTCGTCGGCGTGCCGGGCATCTATATTCACAGCCTGCTGGGCTCGCGCAGCGACCTCGAAGGCGTCGAACGGAGCGGTCGGGCCCGCAGCATCAACCGCGCCCAGGTCCAGATCGAAGCACTCGAACGTGAGTTGCTGGATGAGACCTCGCTACGAGGACAGGTCTTTGCGGGGATGAAACACCTGCTCGAAGTGCGGACGCGACAGACCGCTTTCAGCCCCGCCGTGCCGCAACGTATTCTCGATCTCGGGTCCGGCCTTTTCGCCCTCGAGCGTGAGAACAAGGCGACCGGCGATCGCATCCTGGCCCTCCACAATGTCACGAATAAGGTGCAGCACGTCGTCTTCGATGAGATCATGGAGGAGCCCTGTGTCGACCTGCTGAGCGAGCGCAAACTGCATGGCGAGGTGGATCTGGCTCCCTACGAAGTCTGCTGGCTAACCCCCGCCCCCGAGCCCCCCGAGGTCGCACTGGATGATGAGTAGAGAATCAACCACGGAAAGCAGGGAAGACACGGAAGGGGCGGATTTAAGGAGCTACATACCAAGCCGAGGGCAGACTCTACATGGCCTATTCGCTCCCCCTTCTTCCGTGCTTTCCGTGCCTTCCGTGGCTATCCATTGAGGACGACCCCATGACCACAGAACCGCCCAGCGTGCTCTACAACGAACTTGCCCCCTGGTGGCCGCTCCTCTCTCCACGTGAAGATTACGAGGAGGAGGCCGCGATCTATGCCCGCGCGCTCAAGGCCGCCGCCACACCGGAGCCCATTACCGTGCTCGAACTCGGCAGCGGCGTAGGCAACAATGCGAGCTATCTTTCATCCGACTTTGAACTGACCCTCGTGGACCGCTCTCCGGCCATGCTGGCCGTCAGTCGAGCGCTCAACCCCGCATGCGAGCATATCGAGGGCGATATGCGAACCTTGGATATCGGCCGACTGTTCGACGCGGTATTCATTCACGATGCGATCATCTACATGACGACCGAAGAGGAGCTGCGGGCGACCCTCGCGACCGCCGCCCGGCACTGCCGTCCCGATGGTGCGCTGCTGGTGATTCCCGACCATGTCAGGGAGCGTTTCGTGACAACCTCGGGCCACGGCGGCACGGATGGCGCGGATGGCCGTGGCGCGCGGTACTTGCAATGGTCGTGGGATGCCGATCCCACGGACACCCGTTATGAAACCGCTTTCACCGTCATGCTTCGGCAGGCCGACGGTCGTGTTGAGTCGCACCATGAGCGCCACACG
This sequence comes from Lentisphaerota bacterium, assembly GCA_013203785.1. GTDB lineage: Bacteria > Verrucomicrobiota > Kiritimatiellia > UBA8416 > JABMPJ01 > JABMPJ01. The sequence goes on from JABMPJ010000033.1 coordinate 8,082, forward strand.
TGCGGTCTCTTCCCGCGCAACACCTGGCTGGACCTCATCACCGAAGCGGGCTTTGAGGTCGACGCCCTCCCCTTCGAACACAGCGAAATCGAAGACGGCGTCTGCGAGATGTTTGTGGGCACGCGTGCGAAGCCCGCCTCACTTCTCCGTCATTGACCAGACCCCGTCCCAAGCATCGGGCGGGGTGGCCGCCAGCCGACGGCAGCGGGCGGCGTAGATCGTGGCCGTGGCATCAGTGGCGGCGAGAGCGTCGAATTGACCGGCCGCGACCTCAAATGCGCCATCATAATAGCTCTGCAGGGCGGTCGCGAAGGCGACTTGGTGAGCGGCGTCGCTCGCGGCGGGGAGCGGCTCAAACACCCGCACGGCCTCTTTGCGGCCCACCACCTGCACCCGCGAAATTTCACGCCATCGTAGGCTGTCGTCGAGATGCGCTACCGTATGCTCGGAGATCAGAATGAACGTGCCAAACTGCTTGTTGATCCCCTCCAGGCGGGCGGCCAAGTTGCCGGCGTCACCCAGGAAGGTGTAGTCGAATCGCTGATCGGATCCCATGTTGCCCACCACGACGGGGCCCGTGTTGATCCCGATCCGCGCCCAAATCTCTTTGCCATACTCCTCCAGCAGCCGCGGGCGCATCTCGTCCAGGGCGGCCTGACAACGCAGGGCAGCGCGCACGGCACGAAGGGGATGGTCGGGCAGATCCACCGGCGCATTCCAGAAGGCGATGATGGCGTCACCCTCATACTTGTCGATCGTGCCCCCCTCCTCCATGATGATGTTGGTCATGGCGGTCAGATACTTGTTCAGGAGGGAGGTCAGCGCCTCCGGTCCGAGGTGCTCCGATATCCCTGTGAAGCCCTGCACATCCGAGAAGAAGATGGAGAGCTCGCGCAGTTCCCCCCCCAATTTGAGACTGGTCGGGTTGGCAAGCAACCGGTCGATCACGACAGGGCTCAGGTATTGCTTGAAGGCACCCTTTATGAAACGTTTCTGACGGCCTTCCAGAGCATAGTTCACCACCACGCTCCCGATCAGCCCCAGCCCGGCCGCCACGGCTGGCGCCACCACGGGCACCCACCAGCCAGCGTGGTACGCTGCGAGCGCGAGCAGGAGCGGAAGGGGCAGCAGCACGGCAAAGCCCACCACGATCTGCCAGACCTTGGCGCTGTGTCGCCCCGCCACACCGGCCACAAGCCCCAACACCATCAGCCACAGCAGGGCCACGCCCCGGGGCAGCTCCCGCATGAAATCGCCGGAGAGAAAGTTGTCCAGCAGCGTGGCATGAATCGCCACGCCAGGGAAAACGGGGTTCACCGGTGTGGATCGCAAATCCATCAGCCCCGGTGCGGTAAACCCAAATAGAACGTATTTATTACTGACCACCGAGGGCTGAACCACGGGGGACTCACCCGACTGCAGGCGCAGGAACGACTGCACGGCCGCTGCGGCGCTGATGGCCTGATTGGTGGGAATAGTGCCCCGCCAACGCAAAATAGCCCGGCCATTGCGGTCCACTGGGATGGCGGGCATGCTATCGGGAGAAGCGGCACGATAGGCCGCCAATCCGAGCGTCCAATAGGACTGGCCGTCATGCTCCAAGATGGGCCGAATTCGCCGAATCGTACCGTCGGTATCCGCATCACCAATGATGCTCCCGAGCGTTGTGGCGTTGGTGGCCACCTCATCAATAGGGAACGTTGCCTTGCCATCCTCAAAAAACACCGCCCCGGCAAAGGGCACCCCCGCCGCAATGGCAGCCCCGAGAGACTCATCCTGATCGCGATACTCTGAGACTTCGCTGAAAAGTACGTCAAACGCCACCGCGCGAGCGCCACCGGCCTTGCAGAAACCGAGAATGGCGCCGTAGACCTCGCGCGGCCAGGGCCAACCGAAGCCCATGGTCTCCTCGGCCCAGTCCAGGCTGGCCTGATCCAACAGGATCAATTTGATATCATCGCTGGCCGCGCCGGGGGCCCTCATGACGCCGACGCGCCAATCCCACGTAACCGCCTCGAGCCGCGCCAATCCGCCTGAGAAATAGAGCGCTCCCGCCACCGCTGCGGCCGCCAATCCGATCAACAGGCCTTGTAGAATCTTTCGATGCACGCACCATCCCCCATCAGATCACAGTGGCAGCGCCCTGTTCTCCGTTCGCCGTTCGGAGGCTCGTCCGCTCAGCCGTTCTATACCCCTTCGATCGCTTTCTCATAGCGCTTCTGGCGGGCCGGAGGCGGGGTAGACACGGCCGCCCCGGCGAGGAGCGGCTCAATATCCTTAATGCGATCCATCGGATCCGGGTGGGTTTTCCCGAAGCCCTTGGACCCGGCCGGCATGCGGCTGTGCATCTCGTTGAGCATATCTGTGAGGGCGGCCGGATTGTAACCCGCCCGTGTCATGATCGTCACGGCCGCCACATCGGCCTCACTCTCGAGCTGGCGCGAGTACCCACTGTTGACCAGGGTACCGGTGATGTCCGTGATCGACCCCTCGAACGCGGTCGTCAACTGCGCCAGCTGCTCGCCGCCCAGGGTCTTGGCCCCCTCCGCAGCCAGGATGGTCAGGGCCGAGGTCACGCGACTCTTCTTGATGGCGCGCAATCCATGCTCATGCTGTACGTGGCCGATTTCGTGCGCCAGAACGGCCGCCACGGCATCCTCCGTGCGGCAACAGCGCAACAGACCGCGCGAAACCAGGATTAATCCCCCCGGTGCCGCAAAGGCGTTGATTTCGTCCGTATCCATAATCACGAAGTGGTAACCCCCAAAGGTCTGCGGCTTATCTGAATAGGTCGCCAGGGCTTGACCCAGCACGTTGATGTACTGCGTCGCCTCCTTGAGATCGACCACCTTGTTCTGCGCCAGGAGTGAGGCGGCCACGGCACGGCCAATGTAGTACTCTTGCTGTGGGGTGATCTGTTCGAACGCCTTACCTGCCGCAGAGGCGGTGCGATTGATCGATTGGGCTTCGCTGGCCGAAATCGTGCCGGTCGCCACACCAATCGTGGTACTGACCTTGGTCAACGCATCCATGGTCTTGCAGCCGATCGGAAGCAGGATCGCGCCTGCGAACAAAAGGGAGGTGAGCAGGAGGCGCTTCATTCCGCACCTCCCTTTGCCACAACGTTGCCGGCTTTCAGGAAGGCCTGCATATCGCGCGTGGAGATGATGATGGCCTCCATACGGTCGACTGCGGCGAAGTCCGCCTCCTTGTTCTGCTCTTTGAACTTCGACTCCACTTCGGCGTTGAAGCCCTTACCGGCCAGCGCCAGCTCGCCGCTTGAGGCCGCCACCTCAGCGTCCTTGTCGCCCGCCTTCAGCTGGATCTTCTTCTCGGTCAGCGCCGAGCTATGCAGCCAGCCCGCGCGTTCGCCTTCCAAAGCCTTCACGCGCACCCAGGCGCCCTTCGTCTCCTCCACCGTCAATCGATCGCCATACGATACTGATCCGACGATTTCGCTCAGAAACGATGCCGACGCGCGCAGGTCGCCCTTGCGCACTTGCAGACTCATCGTCTGCGGTTTGGCCACCACGCCCGTCACCAGGCAGAGCAGCAGCCCCATACTCCATCCCATCATCCCACGTCGCATATTGTCACCTCCGTTGTTGGCACGAGCTAGATTGTGCCATAGAGAGGGCGGAGAAGATAAGGATAAAAGAGGCGCGCCTCCTTCTTCGGGTGCGATTGTAGTTTGTGGACGGTAGGAGGGATC
>JABMPJ010000034.1 GCA_013203785.1 Lentisphaerota bacterium
ATTGAACCACGGATGACACTGATAGCACGGATGAAACGGAGGTCAGGCGGTTGGCTTCATCGTATTCATTACTGACGGTACCTGACTCGTTGGCAACGGTCTTGAGCAGCGCATTGTCATAGTAGGTAAAGCTGGTTGCGAGGTCCGGCCAGCTCACGCCGGTCAACCTTGCGGATGAGTCGTAGGAGTTGCTTACCGTCGTGCCATCGAACCGTTCGACGGACTTGACGATATCCCCCACCCCATAAACCACGCTCATCGTTTGACTTTCCACGTTGCTGATCGTAACAGGGCGGTCCTGAATGTCCAGTACGTAGGCCTCGACTTCACGCTCAAATGCATCCCAGATGGTAAGCGTGTTGAACTGCTGGTCGTATGCGAAGCTCACGGTCGCTTCCTCTGTCCCGCTGCCCACGCGTATACCGAGGTCAGCTTGCGAGTTGGTAAGTACGTACACCGAGATAGCGCCCTGCTGATCCGGCGCGATCAAACGCCATCAGACCATGATAAATGATACGTCTAGCGAACCGTTGTATTCACGAAGCAGGTGTAGGATGTAGTCAGGCACGGAAAAGCCTGCTTGATCGCTATCCGTAACAAGAGAAATGTAGACACCGTGGTCCATAGGCGACGGGGGGTGATCTGACAGGAAGCTCAACAAAGCGCAACAAGACGCTTCATTCATCAAAGAGACGCAGGCAACGTGGCTCTGAATATCCTCATTCCATTGTGATTCGACAGAACACGCCTCCTGCAACTCCGAGAGTAATGCTTGATCAATACCCCAAAACCGGTACGAGTACTCTTCTCTATCTGGATCGCACATCAATGACCTCCACTTTCCAAGAACTCTTGAGCCAGAGTCCTAAGCTCGTCGTAGGTGTAGTTGTCAGCACCACCACGATGCTGAAACCCCTTTGTTTTCTCAATGAATTTCCCAAACTGCTTGCGTCGGACCCCTGATATGCCGAACTCCTGTGCAACAAAATTGACCTGCTTTCGTCCAACCTTGTTCAAGCTCTTGAGCAGCCTTGCCTTGCGACTCCCCTTGATCAAGTCACCAGCCTCATCTGCATACTTCACCGCGCCAATGACCGGCAGCAATGCAACAAGATCCAATCCCGTCTGTCCTGCATGACCCCATGACCATTCCCAGTTGATGAGATCGGCACCGATGTCGCGAATGTCCAATGGCAGGTCAACACCGACCAGCCCCAGCGCCACTTGCCCTCCGGTACCAGCCAAGGTAACTTCGTCAGTGAAGTTGCCCAAGAGAATCTGCTCCCCCGAACGCACCCAATAGTTGTCATCCGGGTCAGTCCCGAACGCATCGGAGAACATGACCGGGTTGGCTGAGAAGGCTTGGAAGAGATTAATTCCGCCGGAGATGCCAAGGCGGTCGCGACTGAGGAATCGGGCCGTCACGGGATCGTAGAAGCGGCTACGGAAGAAGTAGAGACCTGTCGCCCAACTGTACTGCCTGCCTTGCCACAAGGTGCAGTTGCCGATAGCCGACTCCGACAGCGGAGTGCCGCTATCATCCCACACGCCCAACACCTTCCCATGCGCGTCGTAACGGTAGCTCTCCACGACTGAGCCGGAGGCGTCGGCGACGGCATGAACCGTACCCAAGTGATCTGTCAAATAGTAGTACACGACAGGTGTTGCGCCGGTGTGGACTGTCATGCCAAGCCAGTTATCGACGCCGGGGCCGGGCTGATAGCTTCGTAGTAGATCACCATCCGCGTCGAGATCGGCCACGCAGTGAGCCCCCCCGTAGACGTGATGATTAGTGACACCGTTCACCACGGTCGTCACGCGCTGCCCCATCGGACCATAAACATATTCCTCGGCAACGGTTCCATTGGTCGCAACGGACGACAAGTTGTAACGACTGTCCCACGAGAGCGAGAGCGTGTCGCCACCGCGCGTGATGTTTGTCACGCAGCCCGCGCTGTCATGCCCGTAGCTACCGCCGGTCCACGACATGAGCTTGTTGCCGGTACCCAGCGTGTAGCTAGTATTTGTGCCGTTCTCTGCACGTGACGACGGATTCCCTGCCAGATCCCACGCATAACTCGCGGTGAGATACGAGGCGCTTGCCGAAGTCAACCGGTCGAGTGAATCATACCCATAAGTCGTACTCTCGGCCGATGCCTCCCGCGCAATGCTCGTGATCATCCCGGCGTCATCATACCCATAGGCAAAGCTGCGCAGCACGCCGTTGGTCGCATTGCGCCAGACGATGTTCGTCAACCTATCAAGGTCGTCGAACTGGTACTCGGCGCGGATGCCGCTCGTGGTGTTGCTAGCCAGCGCCACAAGGCCATTTTCGGTCCCGTATTCAAACGCGAACGTCCCGCTCGTACCGTCAATCTCACTCACGCGCTCCGCCGCGTCGAAGGTGTAGGTATTCGTCAAAATGCCCGAGCCCTCAACACTTATCAGAATATTCGTGGAGTTGCCGATACCGTCCAGAGAGTAGTCGTTCACCACAGAGAGCGCAGAGAACATGGAGGAGACAGAAGTCAACCTGTTCGCTTCGTCATATGCGTTGCTGACGGTCCCGGCCTCGTTGGCGACGGTGCGTAGCAGCGCGTTGTCGTAATAGGTAAACGTGCTGGCAGCATCCGGCCAGCTCACACCGGTCAGTCGCGCTGATGTATCATAGGCGTTGCTGACGGTCGATCCGTCGAACCGCGTCACGGACTTGACCATGTCGGCCACGCCATAGACCACACTCATGGTTTGGCTTTCCACGTTGCTGATCGTAACGGGACGGTCCTGAACGTCCAGCGTGTACGCTTCGACCTCGCGGTTGAGCGCGTCCTTGATCGTGAGCGTGTTGAACTGCTGGTCGTAGGCAAAGCTCACTGTCGCTTCTTCCGCACCGCTGCCGCGCGTTACAGAAGTCAATTTGCGCGTGGGCGCATAGGTGAACTTCGTATCCCGCCCCGCCGTATCGGCATGGTTCGTCAGATTGCCCATCTTGTCATAGGCGAACGACTCGCTCAGACTGCCCAGAGGATAGCTCACCGAAGTGACCCGCCCCATATCGTCCGGGACGAATGTCGTGGTCCGATCTCCCGACGCGTCGGGCAACGTGATTCCGGTTAGATGCCCGAGTGCGTTGTAGGCATAGCTCACCGTGGGGCCCACCTGCGGCACCGCGCTGGTGACATAGCCCTGAGGGCCGTAATCGAACCGGCCCCAGTGGCCGTTCGCGTTCGTCACAGCGGCAAGCTGTCCGTTTGGCGTGTAGCCGAAGCTTGTAGTCAACGTCTGCCCCTGGGCCGGATACTCATGTGCCGCGATCGGCAACGTGCCGTTATAATCGAATGTGGTCTCGTTACCCAACGGATCGCTCGCGGAGAGCAGCGTATCGTTCGTCAGGTTCCAGACGTAGTTCCATGTGTGCAGCGGCAGCGCGTTGTAGCCGACCGCGACGCTGGCTGGATTATGCCGGATGTCGTAGCTGGTGCTGGAGAGCAGATACTCACCTGTCGTTTCGTCAACGGTCTTGATGCGCGTGACGTTATGCGCGGCGTCACGGGTATAACGGGTTACAAAGTTTGTGCCGTTGGGCCCGTAGACCGCCGAAATGGCGAGCGTGTCGGGATCGTAGCGGTAGTCATAGACCTGATTTGTTGCCATGCCTCCGGCTTCGTAAACATCGCGCTCGTAGGTGAGCGTGCTGCGGTTACTTGCCGTGTTATACGCGACAGTGTGCGCGTACCAGTTCGTATTGAGCGTCATGCTTGTGCCCTTGGCAATGACCACGTCACTGGCGTTGGTCACGATCTCATAGCCGTAGTCGAACGTGTCCCCGGCGGCGTTCACCCGTTGGGTCAGGCTGTGCACGTCGCCGTAGCTGTAGGTCGTGGCGTACGTCTCACCGGAAGCATAGCGGGTGGCATTGGTCAGCTCGTTCTGGCTGTTGTACGCATAAGTCACATAGAGCGTGTTCGTGGCCGTATCGACGCGGGTCAGACGACCGTCGCTGTACGTGAACTCAAGCGACGGGCCGCTGCTGTGGTCGATATCCGAAACAACCGGCCTACCGCCGCTGGTGGTGTAGGTGAATGAGAGGCTGTTACCGTGCGGATCGGCGATGGACTGGAGCAGGCCATTCGTCGAGAACTCGCACGTCACGCTCGCGCCCACAACCAGGTCGTAGTGCGTCGTCTCGTCAGTTAGCCGGTAGTCGACCCCGGCCGGGCTCTTGAAGGTACCGTTGGTCTGGACCTCGAACCAGTGCAGATCGCCGCTGCCGGTTCTGAGCACCTTCCAGTCGTTACTGACGCCCCGGTAGACGTGGTTGGTCACGTCGCTCAAGCTCCAGTCGTACGAATGGCTCCAGCAGGCACCGACCGGGCTGTTGGTGTAGATCGACCGGCTATCGTAGGCCCGCCGCAAGACGAGCGGGATGCCTGGCGCAGGCAGCACGAGGTCGGTATCGTTGACGGTGACGTTGCCGTTGATCGTGTTGATCGGGTCGATGGAGTTGGCGTTTTCGGAGTCATAGTCGGTACCGTCCGTGCTCTCCTCGTCGCTCGTTGAACCGGCGATCATCACGGTGAAGGTGCGTTGACCGGAGTTGAACCCACTGTTCTCGTGATGACCGCCCAGGACCCGTCCAGAGCTATCGGAAGGCCACGGGTCATCAACCATGATCCCGCCGCCGGTGACATCGGCGTCGTAGTCCCCGTCATTATCGTCATCACTGAGCGATTCGAGATAGCCTTCATAGGTCTTGCCGCGCGGCACGCGGAACGTCTTAGAGAACTCATAATCGCTGGAGCTGACGTGCGACATGTAGACTTGGTATGGCCCAACCACGATCTTGTACCGCTCGGAGTGGCTGCCGCTGCGGTCGCCCACAAAGAGGGTCATCTGAGTGGTGTTCTGGTCGGTTGCCACAGCACTGTTGGTATCGTCGAAGGGATCAGCATCCTCACCGTCGAGGGTGCCGTCGTCATCCGTGTCGTTGTCATTCGGGTCAGTGCCATGATCGGCTTCTTCCTGGTCGGTCCATCCATCACCGTCTGTATCGGCAGAGGGATTGTTCGGGCTGGTCGGGTCGAAACCGTGGCCCCATTCCCATGCATCACCCATGCCATCGTCGTCCGTATCCCAATAGCCTGGGTCGGTACCAATCCATAGTTCCAAGTCATCACTGAGCGTATCGCCATCCGTGTCGCCGTGGTCGACGAGCGGATCGGTGTCGGCCGCGTACTCGTAGAGGTTGGTGAGTCCGTCCCCATCGCTATCGAGCAGGGCGTTGGCGTTGGTAGGATTGCCAAAGTGGGCGGATTCCCACACATCGGGAATGCCGTCTTCATCTGTATCAACATATTCATCGGAGCCCATATCAACAGCCGACGTCACGTTGGTCCGCCCGGAATAGTCCCAGGCGGCTTCGTTGTCGCCATCCGGCGATGCGGCATTGGTCGTGCTGCCGGCATCAATGCAGGGAGAGTTAATCGTGAGCCGACAGGAGATTCGAGTCAGTTCGGGATCGGCGGTCAGATTCCCCGTTCCGGGCCAACCTCCTTCCACGGCGGACCATGTGACGAGAATACTGCTATTAGCCTCGGCGAAAAGTTGATTGGTGATGTTCGCCGAAAGAATACTGTTGTGGATGGTCACGTCGGAATAGTTGCCACAATAGACGCCGCCCCCTGTCCCTGCCGCAGTGTTCGCGGCAATTGTGCAGTTGCGGATTTGGGCGTCGGCACCGGCATAGCAGAAAATGCCACCTCCGTCTCCGGCTACGGTATTTCCCTGGATGGCACTCGTGTCAATGCGTGGTTGTGAGTTATAGGCATAAATACCGCCGCCTCCGTAAGTGGTGGCCGTATTTCCAGTGATGAGACAGGCCTGGAAACGCGGCGATGCGCACCCAGAGAAATAGACGCCACCACCGCCGTAGTTCGCAACATTGTCCTCGATTATGAGATTGGAAAATGTGGGGGAGGAAGCAGAGGCATAGATGGCACCGCCCCAACTAGTAGTCTGGCCATTCCTGATGGTGATACCACTAATGGCTGAACGCGGCCCTTCCCCAGCAGCAAACACGAAAGCTCGATCAAGATTCAGGCAGTCAGTCACACAATTCGCCGCACCATTCGTCGAACGGACGAGACAGGCTTTACCGGCAAAAACCAAATTACGATCCGCCGCGTTGGTATAGATACCGTCAGCAAGCTGAACAATATCATCATCCTGTGCTGCATCCAACGCGGCCTGGATGGTATCGAATGGCGTGCCTTGAGAGCCGTCGCCACCGGGAACGGCAGCCGCATCCACATACAGCGTCGCGGGCGGCGTGGAGGTTGCGGCATTCGGATCGGTTTGATAGAGCCATTCGTAGTAGCTCCCCACCCCATCACGATCCTTGTCGTCCATCACATCTTCAGCATCAAGCGGATTCTGACCGTTATCAACCTCCCAGCCGTCCAGAATGAGATCGTCGTCGCTGTCGTCATCCAAGGGATCGGTGCCTGTAACATTGACTTCGTCGCCGTCGGTGATGCCATCCGCATCCGTGTCGGGATTGGCAGGATCGGTACCCGCTTCGTACTCCTCAAGGTCGGTCAGGCCGTCGGCACCACCTGTATCGCCATCGGCGGATCCGGTGTGTGTCAAATCTCCGAAGTGTTCCTCCTCCCATAGGTCCGCCATTCCATCGGTGTCCGTATCTACGAATTCATCGCAGCCCATATCCCAGGTGGAGGCCACATTGCTGTGCGAAGGATCGTCCCAGCGGGATTCGCCGTCCTGGTCGTGTGCAGGTGCATTTGTGGCGGAAGCCGCGTCAATGCAGGGAGATGCAGCCTTCAGGCGGTAGCTCCCGGCCACAAGCTGCGGATTCGTGCTCATGTTGCCGGTGCCAGCCCAGCCGCCCTGAACGCATGAATAGGAAACCATCGGCGCAACACCATAGAAATATTGAATCGAGTCTTGTGTGTTACCCCACAGAATACTGTTCTGAAGGACGAGATCGCTATATGCGCAGACGATTCCGTCGCCGGTATTGTGCGCAATAGTGACGTTTCTGACGGTGGGTTGCCAGCACTGCCAGAAATAGACTGTGCCACTGGAGTCTCCCGTTGTGTTGTCTTGAAAAGCAGTATTCTGGAGGATCAGATGGGATGCATCACAGTAGAGGCCACTGCCCGCGGCGGACGATGCATTCCGACGAATTATGCAGTCCTGCACCAGCGGCGTTAGTGCACGATAGAAATAGAAGCCGCCACCGCCAGGGGAAGTGGCTGTGTTGTCTTCGATGATACAATGTTGAATGGTTGGACCGGCATAGGAACAATAGACTGCCGCACCTGCATTTGTGTTGCCGTTGCGAAGGGTCAAACCGCTGACGACGGATAGCCGGGTCTCTCCACCGTCAAAGAGAAATCCACGGCCGCTGCCCTGGCAGTCAATCACGCAGCCGACAGGACCGTTGGTCGACATAAGGAGTAGGGCTTTCCCTCCAAAATCAAGGTTCTTGTCTCCTGTATTGGTGTACGTTCCGTCGGCGACCTGAACAACGGCGTACGCTTCGGCGGCATCCAGTGCGGCCTGAATGGACGGGTATGGATTGCCCTGCGATCCGTCTCCGCCGGGAGATGCTGCGGCGTCCACATAGAGGCTTGCAGGCGGGGTGGAGGTAGAGACGGATGGATCGGTTCCGTAAATCCACTCATAGTACGCGCCTGCGCCATCCCGGTCGGCATCCGCCATGCCGTCGTCGGGGTTGAGGGGATCCAGCGCGTTGTCTATTTCCCACCCGTCGGGTATCAAATCACCATCACTGTCGGCGACCATGGCAAGGGTACTGTGGGTATAGATCTCCGCATAATCACTCAAGCCGTCCGCATCGGTATCGGATGCGTTGGGATCGGTTCCTTGCTGATATTCCTGAAGGTCGGTCAAGCCGTCCGCACCGCCGACATCACTATCGGACGACCCGTTCTTCGTCAAATCTCCGAAATGCTCCTGCTCCCATGCATCGGCCATGGCGTCGCTATCCGAATCCACGAATTCGTCCGCTCCTATATCCACGTAGCCGCCATACGGTCGGCTCTCACCCTCAAAATCGATGGCTGAGGCGTTGTTGCTGCTGCCTGCGTTCTTGCATGGCGATGTCGAGGCCAGACGGCAGGTTTGCGGAATTAGCACAGGGGCACTGTCGATATTACCCGTTCCGGTCCATCCCCCTCTGATGTCAGAGTAGCTCACGCTGAGCGTTCCGAACGCTCTCGCAAGTTGGTTGGTACTATCGCCCCACACAATGCTGTTATGAATGGCGGCGCTGGCCGTGGGTGCGTAAACATAAACGCCATGGCCATCTGCTTGCGCCTGGTTATCGATCAGCGTGCTGCTGATGATCGTGGGGTGTGATGAGGCCATAGAGGCGATGGCCCCACCATCTTCCCATGCTTCATTATTCCGAAGCAGGCAGTTCTCAAACTGCGGGCTTCCAAGATCGCAGTAGACCCCTCCACCGGAGCCATAGGTCACGTTATCCGTAATGATACAGCCCTGAAAGGCTCCTGAGGCCACATGTATATTCAGGCCTCCGCCACCATGAGTCGCGTGGTTTTCCGCGATCACGCAGTGATGTAATTCTCCTGCAAAACTCACTAAATACACGCCGCCCCCGTGGTTGGCGGTGTTGCCAAGCATAGAACAGTTCTCTATCCAGGGATCACCCCCTGTAACATAGATGGCACCACCGTAGCTCGGGAGGCCACCGCCATAGTTCCCCACCGCCGTATTGTCGCGAAAAACGCAGTTCTGTACAGTGGGACTGGATGCACTGCAGTAGAGTGCCCCCCCATTGTTTGTGCTTCCATTCTGCACCGTAATCCCTCGGACCACGGTGTGGGAGGTTTCGCCGCTGGAGAATGTTAGCCCTCGACCACTGCCGCTACAGTCGAGCACTGTGTATTCGGAACCGCCGACGGAAATCAGCAGATTGGTTTGACCTCCAAAGTCAAGATTCTTGTCACCCGCCCTGGTAAAGGTCCCTGTCGAGACCATAATGATATCGTAAGCGTTGGTCGCCTGATCGATAGCCTGCTGTATGGTCAGGGCTCCGTTGGGAGTGACCGTCACGGTGGGCTCAGGATAGTCCCCTGCGCGCAGGCAGTGAGTGCCGTGCTCGATCTCGTAAATATTCATGTACCCGTCGCCATCCTCATCCCCGGTCGCCGTTTCCGAGTTGGTTGGGTTGAGGCCGTAAAGGTATTCGGCCTCATTGTTCCACGTATCACCGTCCGGGTTGTCTGTCCCGCTCTGTGCGTTGGTTGAACCGAACCATTTCAGCTCCCACCAGTCACCAAGCCCGTCGGCATCGGCATCGGGATCAGAGAGCACGATATCCACACCCGTAACCTGGCCCGTCACCATAATCGAGCTGCTCGCGTGATTGCCGCAGGCTTCGTTCGTGTCTGTGCTCTCGTCTTCGTCCGAGTCGATGTAGGCCCGCAACCAGTAGTTCGTATCGGACAGTTTCGTAATCTGATATGTGCCCGGCTCAGTGAGCGTGACGGCGACATTGGTGGACCAACTATTCGAGCTGGTGACCGCCACAACCCACACCGTACCAGTCTGCCAACCGCTATAGATCACCTCGCCCTTGACATTGGGAGGATCGTCTTCGTTGAGTGGGTCGGTTGAGTCGTCGATTTCTTCGCCGTCACTCACACCGTCCCCGTCCGTATCCCATAGAGCCTCATCTGTGCCGTAGAGTCGTCGCTCGCGCCCGTCGCTGATGCCGTCCGCGTCGGTGTCATCGTGGGTCCAACAGTCATAAAACCGAACGGGGTAGTTGGTATAATCTTCGTCGATCCAGCAGAATGTGTTCGTACTCAGGTCAACGTTGGTCGTCAGTGCGATCGACCAGTCGGGATCGAGCAGATTCGTGCAGGCAAAGAAATCGACCCCGTTGGTCGCCAGACCACTCATGGGCCAGGCGATCGTTAGCTCAAGCGTGCCATTGCTGTTCCCGTCGAGCGCGACGAAGCCGAAATTGGTGACGCTGCCACCACTCCAACCGGAACTCATTCTCGTTATTGTGGATCCGGCCTTGCTCGATTCCTGTTTGCTGCTGACCTTCTTTTCGGGCTGGGCGGCTACGAAAGAGTGAGCCCAGACGTACTTAACGAGATCCTCGTCGCCGACAAGAAGGCTGTAGCGCATACGGATGCGGGCTGGATCGTACAGGGAGAGTATCCATGCCTTGTAGTATTCGCCAAAGACATCGAGTGTTGGGTAGCGTTCGCGTACGAACCACTCGGGTGTGTAGTCCCATTCCCGTGGTATTCTGGCGATCTGTTTGCCTTCGAGACTCTCGATCACGATGTCGCGACCGACACTATCTGCATCTTCGTAGATCAGAATGGGGAAACGGCGGATGCCGTCTTTCTCAACTATCCCGGCAAGGCCATCTATGAAGGCATCAGGAAACGCGTTCAGGTCGAGGAGGGGAATCAGCCCGCCGGGCTGAGTCAGAATGAAATCAGGATCCGGTGGAGCAACCCATAGGAAAGAGTACTGATCGCAACAGAACCTATCGGCCAGGTCCTGCAAGTCAACGACCTGTTCGGCCACCAAAGTCCGGTGTAGGTTCCCATCGTACAGGTCTTCGACCGAGGTGTTGCTGTCGAACAATGCGGACAGCACAACGGTAGTGCACAGTGTAACAATGGCAAGGGCCGTCAACGCCGTGGCTCCCCAGGCAAACATGCGGGTCTTACTCATGACTCTGTTCCTTTGCTATTGTGACCAACTGCAATCGCGTCGGCCCCAGAAAAGGAAGAGGACGCGGACACCCGAAACGCTCTCTGGAGGAACCGCGAAGCCCCTGAAGGAAACGAAACAGGGCCGCGCCCAATCGGGCGCGCTGTTGCCTGTTCGTTCCTTCATCAAAAATTCGCGGTTTTCCAGAGAACGAATCTTGCGCTAACGCAAAATCAAAATTATCGTGTTTGCTCTATATTTTTCCCTACAGACCCCTTGTTGTTCAAGGATCACTTTGGCTCCTTATACGCCTGCATGAGGTCCTGTGCAACCCTTTATTCATTTCGTTCATTCGCGCTTCTTGTCACGGTGAATTGTAACCGCCCTCGAATCCCTAGCCGAATTGGTAGCTCATCACAGGATGCTCTCAACCAAGGAAAGCGCGAATATCATGGATGAGGGGGATTTCTGCCTTCCGTCCGTAGATGCCCTGCACTACTCGGCAGGTAAGTTCGAAGCATGGATGTCAGGTTTCAGCCAGCTTACAACAGGGCAAGTGTCTGTCCGATTTCGTCGGACCGGAGCACCGCAGCGGCCTTGGTTTCGGCCTCGGCGAGGTCGAGCGCCATGATGACGGCCTGCACAGCGCCGACGCTACGGGGCTCTATGCTGAGTGAGCGCAGCCCCATGCCTATCAGGATCGGTACGATACGAGGGTGGGCGGCCATCTCCCCGCAGAGGGAAAGTGGGATGTTGGCCCGCTTTGCCGCATCGATCACCTTCCGGATACTGCGGAAGATCGCAGGGTGGTGGTCGATGTAAAGGTCGGCCACGTGCTCATTGGTCCGATCCACGGCGAGCAAGTACTGCAACAGATCGTTCGTGCCGATGGACAGGAAATCGGATTCCCGCGCCAGGGCGTCGATCAACTCAACCGCAGCAGGGGTCTCGACCATAATACCGAGCTCAGGCTCTGTGTTGCAGTGAATGCCCTGCTCGCAGAGATCGTGAATGCTCTCGGCCACACAGCCTTTCGCCGCCCGCAGCTCCTCCAGCGACGACACCAGCGGAAACATGATTTTGAGGGGGCGTCCCGCCCCCGCACGCAACATGGCCCGCAGCTGCTGGGCAAAAATAGGACGGTTCTTGAGAGAGAAACGGATGGAACGCAGTCCCAGGGCCGGGTTGGCCTCGTTCCAGGCGGGTAGATAAGAGAGGAGCTTGTCCGCGCCGATATCGAGCGTCCGAAAGACCACATCGCGCTCTCCGGCCTGCTCCAAAATGCTCAGATAGATCCGCAGCTGCTCCTCCTCGGAGGGAAAATCATTCCGTATAAGAAAGGGGAATTCGCTACGATAGAGGCCGATGCCCTCGGCCCCCTGTGTCCAAGCCAAGGCGACCTCACCCATCAGATTGATATTGGCCGACAGTGTGATCCGGGTGCCATCCTTCGTGTGGGTGGTCTCGTGCTGGACGGGCCCGGCGCCCTCCCCGGCCTCGTGCTCCAGCAGGCTGCGGTAAGACTCCACGACTTCGGCGTCAGGTGCGACCAGAAGACTGCCCTGAATGCCGTCCAAGAGGACCAGGGAATCGTCCCGGATATGCAGGACACCATCGTCCTCCACAATCACGAGCGGGACACCGAGGGCTCGCGCCAGAATCGAAGCATGCGACGTCATCCCGCCACCCACCATCACCAATCCAGCCACCCGCTGGGCGACCAGTTTGACCACATCCGACGGAAGAAACTCGGCGCTGATGACGATGTGGCCGTGGTAGTCGCCCACGTCATCCTCGCCCTCCGAAGAGAGGTTCCGCAGCATGCGATGGCCCAGGTCCTTCAGGTCGTGAACCTTCTCGCGCAGCATCTCCATATCGCTTGCCGCAAAGAGCTGAATATACTCGTTAAAGACCTCCGCCACGACCTCGCCAGCATCGCGCCCGGTCTCAATGCGACGCAGCATATCGCCCTCGATCTGCTCATCGCGCAGCAGGAGCTGCTGCGCGCTAAAGATCATGGCGACTTCGTGACCTAGCGACTCCTCGGTCTCGCGCTGCACCGTAATGAGCTGATGCTCGGAGCGACGTATCGCGTCACGGAACTCGACTAAGCCGGCCCCGCTGGGGGCGGCCGGCTCCAAGCGCTGCCCGCCACGGCTGCGGAACGACCACACGGAGGCGGGCCCCAGAACCACGCCCGGGGAGACCGCGCGGCCTTTGTAGTGCCCCCCCACGGGGGCTTCGGGGGAGGATTCTTCGTGAAGTTCCCTCAGGCTAAGCAAAAGCTGAGCGTTTTCTATCGTGCCCGCCAACTGTGAGGCGATAGCCTGCAACGCACGCGCATCGTCTTTTGTGAAATAGTCGGGCTGCCCATCCTGTACCACGAGGACCCCCACGCGCTTCAGGCCACGCAGGATGGGAACCACCAGGAAGGCTTCGTACTGCTCCTCAAAGCTGCCAGGCACGGGGATAAAGTGGCGGCTCTGAGAGGCCACGGCCTTGCGAATGGGACGCAACTCCTTGAGCGCCACACCGCATAGGCCCTCACCCATTTTTAACCTGATCTGCCCGATGCTCTCCCGGTTCAGTCCCTGCGTCGCCCGTAAGACCAGAGTCTGATCATAAGAATCAAAGAGATAGATCGAACAGACGGCGGCCCGCATGTGCGCAGCCACGGTACGCACCACCGCGTCAAGAAATTCATCCAGACTGTGGCTCTCTTCGAACATCGAAGAGAGCTCAGCAATGCTGCAAACCAGCTCTACGGTATCCTTATTGTTGGCCATGGGGGGGTAGGGTAGAAGCTTCGTCGGCGGATTCCCAGCTGAAAGCGGTTTGAGAGGAAGAATCAGATTGGGCCAGCAGCCATTCGGACCATGGCCACATCTCAGCCACCACGGCCCCGGACGTCCGGGGCGACCCAACCGTACTACGGTTTACACTGAACACCAAGCACAGGACGAAACACCCGATTGGAGAGAGGATACCCCATGACGAAGCGGCTCAGGCAGGATGACTTTTAGAAGGCTCGTGCGGTCGTGCGGTCAGAAGTTCGACCGGTTGACCAGGGAAATCCGCTGCAAGATGTAACCGCGCTCGATTCATCCATTGACATCGCCGTCCGTTGAGGTTTACGTTCTTCTTTGGCGTTGGAAGCACGCCTCGACGGTTGCCGAAAGGGCAAAGCGATATGAGGAGGTCGTTCTCTGGTTCGACGCCTGTCTGTTCGATCAGACGATCATGATTCACCTGATCGATCGCCTGTCGGAACTAGAGTTGGGTGAGACCAAACTGAGCCTGATCTGCGCCGGTGAGTTTCCGGGCTTCGAGCTTTTCAATGGATTTGCCGAACTGAACTCAGAACAGATGGCTTCGTTGCTCGAGGCGCGACATGAATTGACCCGTGCCGAAATTGAGCTCGCCATCAGGGCAATGGCGGCCGTTTGACAGGAAAGTCATCAATACATCACTTGACTGCATCACCATAATATAGTACATATATACATAATCTAGTACATTTACTCGGGAGTGAGTATGGCTCAAGACGCAACACTGCACGTGAAATTGGATCGCGAGACGGACGAAAATCTCAAGCAGCTCGGGTATACTCGGGGGAAGAGTAAAGGACAACTCGTTAGGGAGGCGATCTCTGCCTGCTATCAGACTTCATTTGAGGAGCTTTCGATCCGGCAACAGCAGGCAGTCTCCGCATACCAAGGTGGGTACATAAGTCTTGGCAAGCTTGCGAAAGACATGGGCATGCATGTGCTCGAGGTCCGGCGGTGGATGGACGAACACGGTGTCACCCAGTGCAACGCATACGGAGGTGAGGACCTCGCCAATGCGTGACGGCGGACCGCTCTACTTCTTCGATACAGTGTCGCTAAGCAATTTCGCCCTTGCCGGGCGTATTGACTTGCTTGTCTCTCGCTACGGCGCTCGGGCCCAGCTTACGGAAGAGGTGCGTGACGAGATTACAGATGGCATCGTGGCTGGCCACTTTGCCCTACGGTTGATTGAAGAGGCGATCTCCGCCAACCATTTCAGCGCTGCCACACCCATGTCTGTCAGCGAACGCAACACCTACCGTGAAATACTCCGCGTTCTCTCCCCCGGCGAGGCTTCGTGCATCGCCTGTGCCAGAGCGAGGAAGGGCGTCGTCGTGACAGATGACCGCGCTGCCCGAGAATGCTGCGCCTCCATTGACATTCCATTTACAGGGACCACAGGCATACTTGTGGCCTGTTGCCGAGACCAGTCGCTGTTATCAGAAGCGGCCGATGCGATTCTCCAGACCATGACCGCCGCCGGCTACTACGCGCCGATAAACCGAATCAGCGATCTGGTCTAGCTCTGCCACCCCCCCCTGTTCTGGAGAACGAGGTCTCAAGAGCGCCCACCAGTGTCTTCAATTGTGATTGCACTCCTACTCGCAATCGATTCTGACGAGCACACTTCGCTGACAGATTCCCAGCAGAAAGCCATTACGAGAGTATAGGAGAGCATTCCCTGCGTGCTGAAGGCGCGACGTGCGTTAGCCCAAAGCAAGGCCCTGGGTCTGGAGCCCTGCATACGGAACTCTCTTGCTCTATAGGGCAGCCACACGGGAGGCCAGTGCCGTTCTCACCTCCGCGTTCAGGGGCGGCATGGTCGCGGCCGCAAGAGCGGAACGGTAGTCGGCGAGCGTCTTGGCACCCATGCAGATGCTATGACTCTCCGGCTGGTCCAGCACCCAGCGAATCGCGGCCTGGGCCATCGTGATGCCGTCAGGCAACACATCAGCCAGGACGGCGTACTTCTGAAAATCCGCCTCGGGTGCCCTTGAGCGGTTGTCGTCCGGCCGCCAGGTCGGCGTGTGATCAAAATACTTTCCGCTCAAGCGTCCCTGCGCCATGACGCCTCGCACCTGGGTGCCTATGTTATGTTCGCGCGCCACGGCCCGAATCTCCGAGGCATCGGCCAGAAGGCTGGAGCTGTATTGGACAACCTGAAGCATATCACCCTCGGCCATGGCCTCAATCAGACCGAGATGATTCGTCGAGATCCCATAGAAGCGGCATTTGCCCTGCTGAACCATCCGCTCCAGAACCACCCGCCCCGCCTCCAGATCATCGAGCTCCGGGCGACAGTGGTAGAGATAGACATCGACATAATCAGTCTTCAGCCGTTTCAGAGAACCCTCCAGACTGGATTGGATTCGGGTGGAATGTGCGCTGTCGTCCCGCGCGCCATCCAGGCCGACGCGATAGCCGAATTTCGTGGAAACGATCCACTCAGCGCGGTGCCCCGCGATGGCAGCACCGACGCGGCGCTCCGACTCGCCGTCACTGTACTGCTCCGCGGTATCGATGAAGTTGACACCCAGATCGCCCAGCTCGCGAATCATGCGAAGCACCACCTCGCGCCCCGGATCGGGGTGGCCATCGGGCTGCCCATCAAACGCCAACGGCCCACCCAGCTGCCAGGCCCCAATACAGATGGGCGATACGGATAGCCCCGTCTTACCTAAGATGCGTCGTTCCATTGGATCTACTCCTCTTATGGGGTGTGTTGAGACACTTAACCGCCTTCTTAACCGCCACACCTACTCGGATACCCTTAACCGGACTGCCTCACATCAACGCTCAGACCGATGAAACGGTTCGTTTAAGCGTGCGAGAAAGTGTGTCACATCCACACGCCCCTACCCCACCGAGCTGCCGGCAGGCAGCTCCCCATCCACCGTGATGAGGCGGAGCTGGTCGCCGCTCTTGGCGGCCAGGAGCATGCCATTCGAGTCTACTTTACGAATACGGGCGGGCTTGAGATTACTCACCACCACGATCGTCTTTCCTATCAGCGCCTCCGGTGTATAGCTCAGGGCGATGCCAGCCACAATCTGGCGCTGTTCCTCCCCCAAGTCGATCTGAAGGCGCAGCAACTTGTCGGCCCCTTCGATCTTCTCAGCTTCCAGAATACGCGCGGTCTGTAGCGCCACCTTGGCAAAATCAGTGTACTCAATCTGTGCCACCCCTACAGGGGACTCCTTGCTTTCGGGCATCGGCTTTTCCTCTCGCGGCGACGCCGGGGCATCCACTTTTGGTTCCTTGGTCTGAATACGGGGAAAGAGAATCTTCATCTTCTGAATCTCGGTGCCAGGCTTGAGCAGCCCCCACTCATGCAGATCGGCAAAATCGGGATCGCCGGCGGGAAGCCCAAGCGCCTCGCGCAGCGCGCTCATCTTGCCCGGCATGACCGGATAGAGCATCCCACTGATGATACGCAGGGCTTCGGCCGCATAGTAGAGTACCGTCCCCGCTTCCGCGCGCGTCTCTTCCGCCTTGGCCAGCGTCCAGGGCTGACGCAGTTCCATATAACGATTGGCTTCGCGTACCACGGCCGCCAGACCGTTCAGCCCCTGGTCGGGCCGCATGCGTTCGACCGAGGCCACCAGCTCTTCAGCCGCGCGGAGGGTCGTCTCGCGCAAGCGCTCGCCCGCCTCGCCCGCCTCCAGCGGGGTGGGGATCTTGCGGTCAAAATAGCTGCCAATCAGCTTGGTGACCCGACTGAGCATATTGCCCAAGTCGTTGGCCAGGTCGGTGTTGTAGCGCCGGATAAAGGCCTCCTCCGTAAAGGAGGCGTCTTGTCCCAGCGACATTTCCGTCATCAAAAAATAACGAAACGCATCCACGCCGTACTGGTCGGCAAAGGCCATCGGGTTCACCACGTTGCCAGCCGTCTTGCTCATTTTATCGCGGCCCACCAGCCACCAGCCGTGCGCAAAAATGGTCTTCGGCATCGGCACGTCCATCGCCTTCAACATCGTGGGCCAGTAGACCGTGTGCGTGGTCAGGATATCTTTTCCGATCAGGTGACAGGTGGCGGGCCAGTGCGACCGGAAGCGCGCGTCATCCTGCAGATAGCCCGGGGCACTGATATAGTTGACCAGCGCGTCGAACCAGACATAGGTCACGAAATCGGCATCAAACGGCAGCTCAATCCCCCACGCCATGCGGCTCTTGGGCCGCGAGATGCAAAGGTCGTTCAGCTCCTTACGAAGGAAACCGAGGGTCTCATTGCGCCGGAAGTCGGGCTGGATGAACGTGGGGTTGGCCTCGATATAGTCGATCAACCACTGCTGATACTTGCTCATCCGGAAGAAATAGTTCGGCTCCGTGATCTTATCGACCGGTCGACCGCAGCCCGGTTCCGGACAGTTGCCGTCTACGAGGTCCTTCTCCGTATAGAACCGCTCACAAGTAACGCAATACCACCCCTCGAAATCAGCGCGGTAGATTTCATCGCGGTCGAACAGATCCTGTAGAATGTCCTGGACCACCTTCTGATGGCGCGGCTCGGTCGTTCGGATAAAGTCGTCGTTCGTGATCTCCAGCTTCTCCCAGAGCGCCTTGAAGCGGACCACGGTCTCATCGGCCTGCTGCTGCGGCGTCATTCCCGCCGCCTCGGCTGCCCGCTGTACCTTCTGCCCATGCTCGTCCGTCCCGGTCAGAAACCAGGTCGGCACATTAATCAGTCGGTGATAACGCGCCAGCACATCCGCCAGAATGGTCGTATAGGCATGCCCGATATGAGGCCGGTCATTGACGTAGTAGATCGGCGTCGTGATGTAGAAGTTGTCGGTCACAGGGTCACCTCAGTTCAAATCATTCAACGGGAGGCAGAAGTATTTCACAGCCCCCCGGTATCTGCCAGCTTTTGCTGTCTGGGAGGAGCCAGAGACGAACAGTGATGGACCGCTCAGCTCGCCTTCTTTCGCGCGATCAGCTCGCGCACTTGAGGGACGAGCTCGTTGGGGACCTCCATTAGGGTCTGCGACGGATTCTCGATAGCGGCTTCGTCTTCAGCAACAGCTTCCGCCTGCGACTGTGTTTCATAGTACACCAGCACTTCACGCACTCGATCCTCAGTCCAACCGCTTGGAAAATCACCCTTCTTCATAGTCTTCCTTTCCTCCGAAGCCGACGACGATACGCCAGCAGCGGCTTCCCCATCAGTTCAAATGCCGTGATAACGAATATGCTATTGGGCCCTGCATCCGGCACATAAATGACCCGCAAGTAGCGCCCTGCTTGCGTCTGGCCTAAGGCTATACGTGAATCATTCTGCCCTGGCCGGTCTTCCCCGGACCATCGTAACACAGCCTCGACCTCCGCCTCTCGAACGCCATGGCGGTATATGTGTGGCAGGCCTGTCTCAGGATCGATATAGTAGCGAACCGTCACTGCACCACAAACACCGTTGGAGTTTCACTCAGAAATGGCGTCATGTCGAACGGGAGATCGGGAGGTACGCCATTGGTGCTCTGATCACCGGTTCCATTCTCATAGATCCAGTTGGCGGGATTATTGATTAGCGGTAGATAATTGGTCTGAAAGTGCTTGCCTGTGCGCGGCCCTGCATAGGCAAAGATATCGTCATCCATACCATCCGTGCCGTCGAAATCAATCGCCGTGAGACCCAGCGTCAACCCCGTCCTCGCCAGAGTCGTAAAGCCGACATCACCATCGCTACTGAAGCCAGCCAGAAAAGCGTCAGGATCAACACGCGTCCCCCGGATGGCAAAGATGCCCTCATTATCGGCATTAAAATTTGGGGAGCTATCAGGCACCGATGCAGACCCGATGCTGGCGACCGGCGTGCCGCTCACATCACTGATGACAACCACCAGCCCCTTCGCAACACCTCCCGCAGGAGCCGTCCATAGGCCCCCCCCCTCCTGCACATCAAAAGAACTCCCGCCCCACTCATCATCCGTGATGGTGATTTCGGTTGCCGCAGGTATGGTCGTCAGGGCCACAAAAGCGATATCGTCATCGCCATCCGCATTGACGCCCACGAATGCAATAGCTCCCGGGCCTAGTCCGGTGACGCTGTCCGCCTCAAGCCCATCCGAGTAGTCATCGCCGCCATCGACCGACCACGCCTTGTAGTAGTACGGCGTGTTATTGGCTAGAGCCGTGTGGCTAAATGCCGTGCCCGTCCCACTGTAAATCAGCGTCCCTCCCGCAAAAGGCTGCCCAAGAGCAGGAACACTCCCACTTGGCACGGAGAATGATCCATCCAAGTCATAACAGATCACGATTGTATCACCCGCACCGTTCGTTCCGAACGTCAGTTCAACCGTGCTAGCCCCCATCGCCATGGCCAACAATGACGAAGGGTCATCGGGGGCAAAAATGATGCCATCCTCAAGCTTGAAATGGTCAAACCCTGAATAGCCCGTGTCACCGTTGTCCTTTATCGATAGCGTTAGAGCCACGTTGGTGACACCATCTGGAATGGCGAAGGCCGTCGTTCCTTCAGAGTCGTCAGGGTCGACACCGCCATCATGGAGCAGCACCTCGCCCTGGCCTACACCGTTGTGAAAGATCTGGTATTTTACGTCGTCAGCAGAGGCATTGTATCCTTCGATGTCATAGTCAAATGAGAGCCGGACGCCACTCAAACCAGTGATATCAACCCCGGAGAAGGTGAGCGTGGCAAATCCATTGGTTCCATCGGGAAAGTGATTGAGGTCATTCTCGGCGAATATCGTGTCGACCAGCCCACTGTAGTCAAGCGTGGTGGCTGCCGCTTTGTCGATGAGCCCGAAGAACCCGCTCCCCCAGCTGTTGCTGAAGGCGGCCACATCGACTGAATAGCTCCACGCGGGCACGCCCCCATCAAAGTCTTGAACAGCCACCGTACCTGCATTCGCACAGGCCGCCAGTGAGATACCGGCGATAATACCTCTCAACTCGGCTTTCCTCATCGTCCCACCTCTGATTGCAGGCCATCTTTTCCACACACCGTTCGAATCACATATATCGTTGCTGCGGGACCGAACAATGTAACAAGCATGCTCACTATAGCATATCTTGCGGGCGTGTCTTGTTTGAATTTCATTGGAAAAGCGTCTCGCACTTTGGCCACATCTCCCGTAATTTCCCCGCCCATGACACCTGACGACATTCCAGCGGTGAACCGGCGGCTCAAGCGAGCCTATGCCGCCAACAAGGCACCTGTGGTTGATCTGATCAAGGTGGAGACGGGCGATCCGTTCAAAATCCTGGTGGCCACGATTCTGAGTGCGCGAACGAAGGATGAGACCACCAGTGAGGTCTGTCGACGCCTCTTTAAGGTGGTCAAGAAGCCGCGTGATTTTGATCGCCTGACAGAGAAGGCGCTCGCGGAACTCATCTTTCCCATCGGCTTCTTCCGAACCAAGGCCAAGCACCTCAAAGCGCTTCCGGCCGTACTCGACAGGGAGTTCAACGGAACTATTCCGGAGACGATCGATGAGCTATGCAAACTGCCGGGAGTCGGCCGAAAAACCGCCAATCTGGTCGTGTCCATGGCGTTCGAGAAGCCCGGCATCTGCGTCGATGTGCATGTGCATCGGATCTGCAACCGGCTGGGCCTGCTGAAGACCAGGACGCCACTCGAAACGGAGATGACGCTGCGCGAGATTTTGCCCGAGCGCTACTGGATGACATGGAACTCGATCCTGGTCTCCTACGGCCAGGTGACCTGCACCCCCGTCGGCCCACGCTGCTCCATGTGCGTCATCCCCGAGTACTGCCCCCGCATCGGGGTCAAGCGCAGCCGGTAGAAGGAGAGTTTTCCCGCAGATGGCCGCAGATTTGCGCAGATGAGATGATAAAAGGGAATCACTCTCTATAGTGGAGTTGAACCAGAGGCGCTGACAGCCGCTCGCCAAGGCATGCTGTGGGTCTTCGCGGGCGCGATTAGCGGCCGACCGAAAACGTTGCGGGAATGGTTTAGATCGGTATTCCGATCTGGACTATTCCCGCAACATCCCCATCTCCATCTGCGCAAATCTGCGGCCATCTGCCGGCAGACAAGAACCCCTACTTACCGAATCATGATGAGAAGCATCTTAAAGCGACTCTCGGCCTGTACGTCATGCGGAATGTCGGCGGGCATGATCACCATCTCGCCGGTCTGAGCTTTGATGAGCTCGCCGTTGATGGTGATGGTCGCTTCGCCGTCCAACACATAGACCGTCGCATCAAAAGGCGAGGTGTGCTCACTCAACCCCTGGCCCGCATCGAACGCAAACAAGGTCAGCGTCCCCGTCTTCTTATTCATCAGCGTCTTGCTGACAATGCTTCCACTTGAATACTCTACACCGGTGGCCAAATCCATGGCCACGCCCTTGAACTCATCGGTTCCGCTCATGTTAAGACTCTCCTCAGCTCGGACAGAGCGGGACGTGTATCAACGCGACTCCCCCCGACTCAAATATCCAAATAAATCCCTATCGAAAATCCCCTCAGTCGAAGAGGGGCGTCGAAAGATAACGTTCGCCTGAATCTGGCAAAATAACCACTATATTCTTTCCCTCAAACTCAGCATCTGCCGCCAGGCGTACGGCGACAGCCGTCGCTGCGCCACAGGAAATACCTGAGAGAAGGCCCTCTTCCTTCGCGAGTCGCCGCGCCATCTCCATGGACTCCTCATTGCTGACCAGCGCGACCCGATCGACCACAGAGAGATCCAGGTTTTCCGGCACGAATCCCGCCCCTATGCCCTGGATTTTATGGGGGCCCGGCTTGATCTCTTCGCCCGCCAAGGTCTGCGTCAGCACCGGACTCGCCTCAGGCTCCACCGCCACTGAGATGATCTGCCGCCCCTTCTCGCGCTTGAAGAACCGCGAGAGCCCCGTGATCGTTCCGCCCGTGCCCACACCCGCGACCAGGACATCGACTTGGCCATCGGTATCCGCCCAAATTTCGGGGCCGGTGGTCTGCTCGTGAACAAGTGGATTGGCCGGATTCCGGAACTGCTGCGGCATGAAGTAGTGCTCCGGGTCCTCCGCAAGCAGCTCGTTGGCCCGCTGGATGGCACCCGCCATGCCGCCAGCGCCCGGCGTCAACTCCACGTCGGCACCAAAGGCCTCCAGTATGCGGCGGCGTTCAATGCTCATCGTGTCCGGCATCGTCAACTTCAGCTTATAGCCGCGTGATGCGGCCACAAAGGCAAGCGCGATGCCCGTGTTTCCGCTGGTAGGCTCCACAATGGTCATCCCCGCCTTGAGCACGCCACGCTTCTCGGCGTCCCATACCATAGCGGCACCGATGCGGCATTTAACCGAGTAGCCCGGGTTACGCCCCTCCACCTTGCCCCACAGGTTGGCCTTCGCTCCGCCGAGGCGAGCCAGGTGAACCAACGGCGTATTTCCGATCGAAAGTGAGTTATCGCTATAGACTTTTTTGAGTAGGCAGGGGACTCCCGTGATCTTAGGATG
>JABMPJ010000004.1 GCA_013203785.1 Lentisphaerota bacterium
GCTTGAGACTACGTCAAGCTATCCATTTCCCCCCGCATTCCCACTAATTTCGGCGAAGAGCCGCAAATAAAGGGCTAACAAATCGCTTCACCGGACGGCTATTACGCTGCGCTCTATTGCCGCCGGTGAGCTTGGTCGTTAATCCGTAATAGAACCAAGGAGACGAATACTTGCACTGGATTGCCCCCACCGAAAAGGACTCCGCCGCCGCCACGCTCGAAAAGCGACTCTGGGGCGCTGCCGACCAGTTCCGCGCCAATTCCGGCCTGAAGGCCCAGGAATACTCCGGACCCATCCTCGGTCTGATTTTTCTGCGCTTCGCCGAGGTGCGCTTTGCCATCCAGCAAGCGAAGTTGGAGGCGGCTGGTGCCTCGTCGCGCCGTGGCAGCCGCGTCGATGAGCCTGCCGCTTACCACGCCGACAACGTGCTCTACCTCACCCCCGAGGCGCGCTTTGACTACCTGCTGACGCTGCCCGAGGCGGCCGATATCGGCGGCAAGGTCAACGCGGCCATGCGCGAGGTGGAGAAGCACAACCCGCAACTCGCCGGCGTGCTGCCCAAGACCTTCAACCTTTTCACCGGCACCCTGCTCAAAGAGCTGCTCAAGAAGATTTCCGAGATCCCGGCCACGCTCGACTTCGACGCCTTTGGGCGCATCTACGAATACTTCCTCGGTGAGTTCGCCATGAGCGAGGGCCAGGGCGGCGGCGAGTTCTACACGCCCGCCAGCATCGTGCAGCTCCTTGTCCAGGTGATCGAGCCCTACCACGGCCGCATCCTCGACCCGGCCTGCGGCTCTGGCGGCATGTTCGTGCAGTCGGCGCGCTTCGTGGTCGAGCATCACAAGAACCCGGCCGCCGAGCTGGCCATCTGCGGCGTGGAGAAGACCGACGAGACCGGCCGCCTCGCCAGACTCAACCTCGCCGTTCATGGGCTGGAGGGCGACATCCGCCACGGCGGTAACGTCAATAGCTACTACGACGACCCGCATGCCGCCACTGGGCAGTTCGACTTCGTGCTCGCCAATCCGCCCTTCAACGTCAACGCGGTGGACAAGGAACGGCTCAAGGAGATGGTCGGTGCGGGCCGGCGCTTTCCCTTCGGCCTGCCCCGGACCGACAACGCCAACTACCTCTGGATCCAGCTTTTCTACTCGGCGCTGAACGCCCAGGGCCGCGCCGGCTTCGTCATGGCCAATTCGGCCTCGGATGCCCGCTCAAGCGAGCAGGAACTGCGGCAAAAGCTGATCGAGGCGCGGGCGGTGGATGTGATGGTCGCCGTCGGTCCCAATATGTTCTACACCGTCACGCTGCCCTGCACGTTGTGGTTCCTCGATCGCGGCAAGGCCAGTACTCAGCGCGCCGATACCGTGCTGTTCATCGACGCCCGCCACATTTATCGGCAGGTGGATCGCGCCCACCGTGACTGGACGCCCGCGCAGATCGGCTTCATCGCCAACCTGGTGAACCTCTATCGCGGCGAAGCGCCGGACCTGACCATGGGCGGCGAGGATACGGCTGCCAAATTGCAAGAGGTATTCGGCACGCAGCCCGCCTATGCCGACGTGCCCGGCCTGTGCAAGGCGGCGACACTGAAGGAGATCGAAGCGCAGGGCTGGTCACTCAACCCCGGCCGCTATGTGGGCGTCACGCCCGGCGAGGAGGTGAGCGACGAGGACTTCAGGACGCAGCTGGTGGCGCTGAACGAGGAGCTGGAAGGGTTGAACGCCCAGGCGCGGGAACTGGAACAGACGATCGCCATGAATGTTGCGGGGATTCTTGAATCATGAGCGACTACCAAGATAAAGACCTTCCCCAGTCTCTCACACCGGCCAAGGGGCAATTTCTTGTGTACGCTGCCGAGGATGGCAGGCTCAAGATCGATGTGCGCCTGGAGAACGAAACGGTTTGGTTGACCCAGGCCGCCATGGCCCAACTGTTTCAATGTTCTGCAGATAACATCTCGCTGCACCTGAAAAACATATACGAGGAAGGGGAACTGGATGCGCGGGCAACTGCCGAGGAATACTCGGTGGTTCGACGGGAGGGGAAACGCTCGGTCAGCCGCCGAATCACCCACTACAACCTGGACGCCATCATCTCCGTTGGCTACCGAGTCAGAAGTGCCGTTGCTACCCGTTTTCGCATCTGGGCCACGCAGCAACTGCGCGAGCTCATCGTCAAAGGCTTCGTCCTCGATGACGAGCGTCTGAAGAACCCGGATCAGCCCTTCGACTACTTCGAGGAACTGCTTCGACGCATCCAGGACATCCGCACGTCCGAGCGGCGCTTCTATCAGAAGATCACCGACATCTACGCCACCAGCACTGATTACGACCCCACCCAACCGGAGAGCATCGAGTTCTTCCAGACCGTGCAGAACAAGATGCACTGGGCCATCACCGGCCAGACGGCGGCGGAAATCATTCATGCCCGTGTCGACTCTGCCAAGCCCAACATGGGGCTCACCAACTGGCGCGGCGCGAAGGTCCGCAAGCAGGATGTCAGCATCGCCAAGAACTACCTTAACGAGGAGGAGCTTGCCGCACTGAACAATCTTGTCGAGCAATATCTCGTCTTTGCCGAGGGTCAAGCCATGCGGCGCGTGCCCATGCACATGCGCGATTGGCTCAGCAAGCTCCACGGCTTCCTGACGCTGAACGACCGTGCGGTTTTATCCCATGCGGGCAAAATCTCGCACGAACTGGCGAGAGAAATTGCCGAGGCGGAATACGAGAAGTTCCATTCTGCGCAAATCGCGCAGACCGACCGGGACGGTAGCGACTTTGACAAAGCCGTCAACCAACTACCGCCGCCGCCCAAACCGACGAAAAGGGGAGGGCGAAAATGATACGAGAACGTGCGCAACGCCCAGGCGCGGGAACTGGAAACCATCATTGCCCAAAATGTAGGGGAGATCTTGGGAACATGAAAACCGAACTGATTCGTAGTCTGACGGAGAATTTTGAAGGCCACGCCCAGCAGACCGAGGGCGGAGTGGAGTACTGGCTGGCCCGTGATCTTCAGCATTTACTCGGGTATGGCGAATGGCGCAATTTCAATACTGCCATCTCCAAGGCAAAAACAGCTTGTGAATCTTCCGGACATGCAATCCGGGATCATTTTGTTGACGTCAACAAAACGATACAGATGCCCAAGGGAGCGGTCAAAGAGGTCCCCGACCTAATGCTGACCCGTTACGCATGCTACCTGATCGCCCAGAATGGTGATCCGCGCAAGCAGGAGGTCGCCTTTGCCCAGACTTATTTCGCCGTTCAAACCCGTCGCGCCGAGCTGATCGAGCAGCGGCTGCTGGAAGCAGAGCGTGTTACTGCCCGCAAGAAGCTCAGCACGACTGAAAAAGAGCTTTCCTCCGTCATTTTCGAGCAGACGGGCGGCAATGAAGATTTTGCCATCATCCGCAGCAAAGGTGACCACGCCCTTTTTGGCAAACCGACCAATGCGATGAAAGCGCAGTGGAAAGTCCCCGATAAACGGCCACTGGCCGACTTTGCTCCGACCATCATTCTCAAGGCCAAGGACTTTGCCGCCGAAATCACCATTTTCAACGCCCGCCAACATGGTATGAGCACCGAGTCGGCTATCTCGCACGAACACGTCACCAACAACCAGGCGGTGCGCAACACCCTGCTGGAGCGCGGTATTCGTCCCGAGTCGCTGCCACCGGCCGAGGATGTAAAGAAGGTGGAGCGGCGATTGACCTCCGAGGAAAAGAAGTCCTTGAAGAACCCGGACGGTTTGGTTACCGAGGAGTAAGGCGCATGTTTTCAACACATAAGAGACATTTTACAAGTTTGCTTGCCGTTCAGTGCGGAGAGGGTGATTGCAGTGAAAGTGGGGGCGATTCTGAAGGTGTGAGGATGGGGGACCATTGGCAAACAATGACTGTCGCCGACCTTGGGAGAGTGGTTACCGGCAAGACGCCGCCAACTTCGAAACCTCATATGTTTGGCGAGATCTATCCATTCATTACTCCAACAGATATTGGTTGCCTTCGCTACTGCGATCCATCGCGTCAGCTTTCTGAGGAAGGTCGGGAAGCCCAGCGCAACCTGCTTCTACCTGCCAAGTCGGTGTGCGTCACTTGCATCGCCTCAGTTGGCAAGATGTGCATGACAGACCGGCCATCGTTTACCAACCAGCAAATTAACTCGGTCATCGTTGACGAAACGCGTCATGATCCGTTTTTCGCATACTACCTTTTACAAACTAGGGTTGAGCATCTGAGAGCTATCGCTGGTGGCGCCGCAACACCCATAATCAATAAGACGGCATTCTCAGAGATCAAAATCAGCGTTCCTCCCCTTCCCATCCAGCGCCGCATCGCGGGCATCCTGTCGGCCTACGACGAGCTGATCGAGAACAGCCAGCGGCGCATCAAGATTCTGGAGTCGATGGCCCGCGCCCTCTACCGCGAGTGGTTCGTCCACTTCCGCTTCCCC
>JABMPJ010000035.1 GCA_013203785.1 Lentisphaerota bacterium
ATAATTGGCCGTGTAGGGCCAACTCTACAGAGAACAGGACGCTCTTTGAGATCGTTAGGTTTTGGCGTAAAAACACGACGTTAAGGGGGTTCTGAAGTAAAACACGACCGTGGGAGATTAGCACTTGATATCGCGGTGGGGGTTACGCATACTTTCCCGTTTCCGTTGCGGGAGCCGCCCGAATGGGCATGGAGGATGAAAATGGGAACAGGACGTAAATTTAACAAGCAGCCGGTATCACGCCCCAAGAAGAGTCCGCTGGAGCGCCGTCGGCGCGAAGCGACCCAGAAGAAGAGCTTGGTTGAACAGGGCTTGGACGAAGAGGTCGTGCGCAAGATGGACTCGAAGACCGTGCGCGGACTGATTCAGAAGCCTAAGAAGGTCGCGGCCATCGTCGAGGCCTGACCCGGACGTGATCGGCCCCGTAGGGGGCACACCGAATCACGCTTCTCCTCTGCGCTCTCTGCGCTCTCCGCGCGAGAATCTTTTCCCCTCGCCGGGGCCACTCAATCCCACATCGATCGCAGCCGCGAGGCCACATCGATCGGTTCCTGTGGATCGATGTCATAATACTCGGAATTCATCCGGTCGACATTCACCATGTCCACCGTCTCCATGACCGAGGAGCTGAAGAAACGGCAGAGTTGGGCGTAGCTGTGTCGATCCGAGAAGGGCGTGCGTTTGTGGTAGTAGCGCAGCGGCCAGGTGATATAGAGGAAGTTGCGTGCCCGGGTGAGGGCCACATAGGTCAGTCGTCGCTCCTCATCAATCTCCTCCGGTGTGCCGGTCGACATGTCGGAGGGGAGAAACCCATCCGCCGCATGGATCAGGTAAACCGCATCCCACTCACACCCCTTGGCCGAGTGAATCGTGGAGAGCACCAGCCAATCCTCATCAATCATGGGTGGTCCGGCCAAGTCGCTGGTGGAGGTGGGCGGATCGAGTTGCATGTCAGCCAGGAAGGCGCTGCGCGAAGCGGCGCTACCCGCCAGCTGCTCCAAGCTCTCAATATCGCGTGAGCGGACCTTGGGATTCTCGTAGAGCTTCTCAAGCAGGGGGTCGTAAAATTTCCTGATGCGCTCGATCTGGGGGGCGGGGCTCTTCGCATCCATCTTGACGAGATCCCCAACCATCTCCACAAAGGCCGCCATCTGAGTCTTTGCCGCAGCGGGCGGTTTGAACGTCGCGATTGCGGTGGGCTGCGTGGCATGCGCGGCGATATGTTTGACTGCCCGGCCTGCTGCGGCAGGACCGATCCCGTCCATAAGTTGCAGCACACGGAACCAAGCGAGATTGTCGCGCGGATTCTCGATGATGCGCAGGAAGGCGAGCAGATCTTTCACATGCGAGGCTTCAAGGAAACGGAGACCGCCATACTTGTGGTAGGGGATGTTGCGTCGCCCCAACTCGATCTCCAGGGTCGATGAGAGATGACCGGCGCGGAAGAGCACGGCCTGCTTGTGCAGCGGAACGCCCTGCTCATAGTGCTCGAGAATGCGGTCGACGACATACTGGTCCTGCCGCTCCTCGGTGGGGCAGGTCGCGAGCTGGGGGCGCTGGCCCTCACCACGATCCGACCAGAGATCCTTGGTGAACCGGTCCGGTGCCTCTCCGATGATGCGATTGGTCGTTTCCAGGATGGAAGAGACCGAGCGATAGTTCTGGTCGAGCGTCACAATGTGCGTTCCTGGGTACACCTTAGGAAAATCAAGCATGTTACGGACCGTGGCGGCTCGGAAGCTATAGATGCTCTGCGCATCGTCCCCCACGACCATGATGTTCTTGTTTGTGCGTCGCATCGCATTGAGGATGGAGGCCTGCACGCGATTGGTGTCTTGGTATTCATCGACCAGAATATGGTCGAACCGACCGGCGATCTGTTCGGCCACCTCGCTATGGCAGACCAACTGCTCCCAGTAGAGGAGCAGGTCATCGTAATCGAGGACGTTCTGTTGCTGCTTGCGGACGACATACTCCTGGAAAAGTCGTTTCAGTTCGTCTTCCCACGCTTCGCACCAGGGAAAGTGACGCGACAGGACGTCGGCGATCGAATCGTTGCTGTTGACCACGCGCGAGTAGATGTCAATGCAGGTGCCCTTGCGGGGGAAGCGCTTCTCCTTGGTGTGCAGATCCATGTCGTGGCGGACCCCGTTGATCAGATCCTGCGAGTCCCCGCGGTCCATGACTGTGAAGTCATCACTCAGGTTGACGGCTTTGGCGTAGATGCGCAGGAGTCGATTGGCCGTGGCATGAAAGGTGCCGCCCCACACGCGGGCCATGCGTGGCGCACCGCGCTCCATGACCTCCTCCGCACGGCTGGTCATCTCCTGGGCCGCTCGACGCGTAAAGGTGAGCAGCAGGATGCGTTCGGGCTCCACCCCACGTGTCACCAGCATGGCCACGCGGTAGGCCAGGGTGCGCGTCTTGCCGCTCCCGGCGCCAGCTACAACGAGGATGGGACCGTCGCCGTGAACAACCGCTTCGCGTTGCTCCGGGTTCAGCTCCTCCAGCCAGGGCGTCTCCACAGGATCACTCATAGAGCAGGAGTGTCCCATAGAACGAGCGCATGGGCAAGGATCGGGGCCCGCAGTTCTCATTATGGCATCCACTGGGTAGCCGGATGCGACAGAGCGCGTCCCTCCATGATGGAATCTGACGGCTTATCGTGGACGGGAGGGCCCCGGACGTCCGGGGCCGCATGGACAGGATGCCATCATGCGAATTGCTGTATCAGCATTGTTGGAAAGATAGCCGGTCTCATGCAGCATCAGTCCTGATCTCCCTGGCTTCACGCCCAGCGGGAAATATTCAATGCCTACGCAGGAGAATGGCGTGTCGTAGGCGCCGACATTGACTCCGCTGTGTATCGGATAAGACACATAATATGCGCTACTCGACATGGACCTGGAGGTTAGGAGACGCTAGGATCGAGCACACACAGTTTAATGGGAGAATGGGCCGTTGCGGAGAAGGAAGGTGCTGCATGGGGATGTTTGACACAGTGGGGCAGGTCGGGCGGGAGGAGCGCAGCCCGAATACACTGAAGAAGCTGGATCGGATGAACAAGACGTTGAGCCATGAGGAGCCGGACCGGGTTCCGGTCAGCGACTTCTTCTGGGGTAGCTTTATTGAGAACTGGCGCAAGGACTTGGGGCTGCCGGAGGACGCCAATCCCTATTACCACTACGATCTGGACTGGATCGTGACGGTGCCCAACATGGATCCCTGGATCCGGCCGTTCGAAACGCTGAGTGAGGGCGATGGCGAGGTTGTGGTGAAGACCGGCTTTGGCGCGATCATGCGCAAGAAGTTCGATTACCCCATGCCGGAGATGGCGCAGTGGGAGACCGATACGATCGAGAAGCTGGAGGCGGCGGAGTTCGACGCGCCCGATGATCCGCGTCGCTTTTTTGAGGCCGGCGACAACCAGATTGCGGGGGTCGGGGATGGATTCGAGCGGAACTCGCCGCCCTGGATGGATTCGGTTAAGGGGCTGCGCCCCGACTTTCCCGTGTATGGCAGCATGATCGCCACTGCGGAGTGTCTGACCCGCCTGATCGGGCAGGAGAATGCGATGCTCTGGATGGGGCTCCACCCGGAGCGCATGGGAGCGGTGATCAACCGGATCGGTGAATTCTATCTGAACTGCGCCAGAGCATCTATGGATGCGGCCGACGGTCTGCTGGACGGCTACGTGATCTGGGGCGATGTGGCCTATCGCAATGGCCCATTTTTCTCGCCGGACTACTGGCGCGAATACTTCAAGCCGTGGGTCAAGGCGATTGCGGCAGAGGCGCATTCACGTGGGATCCCCGTGATCTATCACGGCTGCGGCTGTGTGCACAAACTGCTCGAGGACTACATTGAGATCGGGATTGATGCCTATAATCCGCTCGAGGCCAAGGCAGACATGGACGCCGTCGCGCTGCGCCGTCAGTACGGACAGCGGTTGGGCATTTGCGGCAACAGCGATATCCGGGTGTGGGAGCGCGGCGACCGCGACGAGATCAAGCGCGAAGTGCTGCGCAAGCTCAATGCGGCCAGGGGCGGTGGCTACATCTTTCAGTCCGACCACTCCGTCGCCAGCGATGTCTCCGGGCAGACGTACGACTACATCGTCAATCTGGTACGGGAGTATGGCACCTACCCGTTGGATTTGGGCGAGTATGAGGAACAGGTGTGAATCATGTCTGGTGAACGTATCGACTGGTATCGTACCGAGATGGATCGCGACACGTTTCGTGAACTCACCCGTCGCAGTGATGCGCGGGGGCTGGTGCAGTGTCTGCTGCAGTTGGCGTGGGTCGGTGTGACCGGGTTTGCTGCTTACTATGCTTGGCATCATTGGCACTGGGGGGCCTTTCTGCTGGTTCTGTTCATCCACGGCAGCATGATGCAGTTCCTGGGCGTGACAGCGGCTTGCCACGAGCTCAGCCACGGCACGCCGTTCAGAAGCCGCGCCTTGGGACTCTTCTTCTACAACCTCTTCAGCTTTATTTCGTGGAACAATCCAACGTGGTTTCGCATCAGCCATTTTGAGCATCATAAATACACAACCTATGCGCTCCTCGACCAGGAAGTGGAGTTGCCCGCCTCCTTCCGGGCGCGCGACTTCCTGAAGTCCTTTCTCATGGCACCGGCTTTCTGGTGGCAGCCACCGATGCGTCAGATCACCTATAGCCTGGGGCGTCTTGCTAGCGCGTGGGATGAGCAGATCTTTCCTTCATCTGATCCGGCCCTGCGCAGTTCGCTCTTCCGGTGGGGGCGAATCCTGTTGATTGGGCATGTCGCCTTAGCCGCGATGTTTCTCTACATCGGTGAGTGGGTCCTCATTCCGATTGTGCTCTTTCCCTCCTACGGCGGCTGGTTCTCTAATCTGTACGGTGGTGCACAGCATATGGGGTTGCAGTCCAACGTGCCTGACTTTCGGCGCTGTTGTCGCACGATGTTGCTCAGTCGATTCGAGGCATTTCTCTATTGGCAGATGAACTATCATACCGAGCATCACATGTACCCCGGGGTGCCCTTCTTCAATGGCCACAAATTGCACCAACTGCTCCAAGCGGACGGTGCCCCCGAGCCCAACCACGGCGTCCTGGATGCCTGGCGCGAGATGCGGATGATTCAGCGT
This sequence comes from Lentisphaerota bacterium, assembly GCA_013203785.1. Classification (GTDB taxonomy): domain Bacteria; phylum Verrucomicrobiota; class Kiritimatiellia; order UBA8416; family JABMPJ01; genus JABMPJ01. Next base: position 5,132 of record JABMPJ010000035.1, read on the forward strand.
CAGCAACGTGAGACACCTGGGGTCGCATTCGATGCGTTCAGCCGGGGCAGGCAGCCCGTCTATGTGTCGCAGCGGGCCGAGACGGATGTATAGAAAGTGGCTGGTTCGTTAACGGGTTCGGCTTCACAGGCGGCGTGACTACCACGGAGGAGATGGCGATGCAACGGTACGGAATGGTGATGGGTATCAAAGAAGAGAAGCTCCCTTACTACAAAGAGCTGCATGCCGCGGTTTGGCCGGATGTGAAACGCATGATCACGGCGTGCCACATCGAGAACTATTCGATCTACCTCCGCAAGCTGCCGGACGGCAAGCATTACCTGTTCAGCTATTTCGAATATACCGGTGAAGATTTTGAGGCCGATGGCGCCAAAATGGCAGCCGATCCCACAACTCAGAAGTGGTGGGCGGAATGTATGCCCTGCCAGGAGCCGTTGCCTGACCGCCCCGAAAACGCATGGTGGGCCGACATGGAAGAGGTCTTTCATCAGGACTGATGGTGCCTACTTCGTCTTGTACGGTCCCCGTCCGTCGTAGAATCGGCCAAACCACTTGTCGAGCGGAACGGTGGATTCTCCAAAGTTGCAGGAGACGTAACGGTGGTGGAGGTAGTGGAAGTAGGAGCCGGTCGGGAACTTCCCTTTGAAAAGTGGACCTTCAAAGCCGTGATGTCCGTAGGCCGGCGTCAGGGCGGTGAGCTGGGCGTTGAAGAAGAAGTGGATTGGATGTGACGCCACAACCCAGTGAATCAGGACCACGCTGATGTAGAGCAAAAGTTCCACCCAATGCATCGCCATACCGGCCCAGGGCCCCGGGTTGTAGTTGAGGTGATGGATGCGGTGGACCGTCTGAAAAAGCGGTCGCCAGTGAATCAGGCGGTGGACGGCGTAGAAATGCGTTTCACGCCATATGGGAATGATCAGAAATATGGCCACGAACCAGACTGGATGGCGTGTGGCCGCGAGGAGGGGAATCTTGCCGTTGGCGAGCGACCACATGTAGAGCACTTCATAGGCCGTCCAGATAGGACAGCCCAGCACGAAGCTGCGAAAAATATTGTCATAGATCTGGTTGCCGAACATGAAGCGCTTGTTGTCGGTCTCTTGCCACTCCGTGCGGTATTTGCGGACGGTACCATGCAGCTTGAGCGTGTAGAGCATGAGATGATGTCCGCCATAGATGATCCACATCAGGACCGCATTGCGCAGGAGCATCAAGGATATCCAGCCGGGCTTCAACGTCGCACAGGTTTCCAGCGCCGGCTGCAGCCAGAGCCATGTTACTGTCGCCAGCAGAATGTGAAACATGCTGTAGGGCCATAGGTAGCCCGGATAGCCGAAGAACCACTTGAAGAGCCGCACCGGTTGAGGCGGCCAGGCGAAAAGCGGCGCGTAGGCGCATGGATTATCAGGTGCCCATTCGCCGCGTTCATCGCGTTGTTCATCTACTTCGCTCATCAGACGTTCCTTGTTGTTATTATCGTTCTGTCAAAGCTAACAGGATCTCTCCTTACGGATGCCGATACCATCCCCGATACCTCAGCCTGCCAACTCATCGAGTGCTTCAAACATAGCCATGACGTTAGCCGGCGGGACTTCGGGCAGAATATTGTGCACAGTGTTGAAGACGAAACCGCCGCCGGGGGCGAGAATGTCCAGCCGCTCCTTGACATGCTCCTTGACCCCCTGGGGCGTGGCTCGATTCAGGACGGTGCGTGTATCGCAGCCACCACCCCAGAACGTGATGTCATTCCCAAACTCCCGCTTGAGTCGATCCGGCTCCATGTCGATGCAGTTGGTCTGCACGGGATTAATCACATCGTACCCTGCCTCAATCAGATCGGGCATGATCTTGTAGATCGAGCCGCATGAATGAAGAAAGGTCTTCATCTGGCTCTGCTCATGGACGTACTGACAGAGTCGGGCATGGTGAGGCTTAAAGAGCCTACGGTAGAGCTCGGGCGGCATGAAGGGGCCGCTGTCGATACCGAGATCGTCGCCGAAGCGGAGAATATCGCAGACATCGCCGACGGCCGCGCAGACCTTTTCAAGGGTTGCCAGGTGCGATTCCATGAGGACCTCTAGCAGCCGCTCAACGTTGGCTTCGTCGAGGAAGAGATCCATCAGGAAGTTGTCCATGCGCCGCAGGAAGGTTCCCCACTCGAACAGGTTGCAGCCGCAGACGATCATGAGGGCGCGGTCGCTGCTCTCTCGCAGTGCGATGGCGCGAGCCCGCAGATCCTCCCAGAAGCCGGTCTCTCCGGCATGATCCCATGGACTGTGTGCCAACGCGGCCCACAGGACCTTACTCATCGCCTTCGGTAGGGCGGCACTCATGTCAGCGGGATAACCATCCACCCAGGGAAAGAGACTCTGGTCATAGAAGGTGCCGCCGGCCGGCATGTGCGCCACATCGAGGCCGGCCGGTGTGCGGGCGATCCATGAACCGTCGGCATGTTGCTCTGGATGAAACCATTTCGGGTATTGGGCCTTCTGGCCGTCGGCCAGCTTAACGTCGTACCAGTCGGCATCGGCCGTGTTGAAGGCGCGCCCGACATCCATCACATCGACGCCAAGTCGATCCAGCATGGCCTCCTCGGGTTGGGCGAGCTGCTGCACCACATCGTAGATGCGCGTGTGACCGGCTGAGAGGCCGAGATGCTGCTTCACATTGCCATAGGCAATGGCTGAGATGCCCGAGCTGGGGGTGGCCCCGAGATCGACCGGCACCCGGTCCGGTTCACGATGGTTGATAGCGGCGAGAATGCGTTCCCTACGGGTCATAGTGTTGCCTCCATATGGGCGTAAGAGTAGCACGGAGAGTATTGTCAATCTTTTCTATCTTTTCACCGAAATAAACAATAATAGTGAGGGTGTGAAAAGTCCCTTCCTCAATTTCGGATCGCTATCTCAGAAAGAGCTGCCGCCGCACCGCAACGCGGGCATGGAGATTGTCTTTGTCTCGGAGGGCCGTCTGCGCTGGCAGGTGGAGGGGCAGCGTGAGGAACTGCCGGCCGGATCGGTTTTCTTTACGCTACCTTGGCAGGCGCACGGTAGCGAGTATGTGCATGAGCCGGGCAACCGCATCCACTTCCTACAGCTCCGGCTCGATCGGCGCTATGCCGCCCCCGTGCGCTCGTTTGGCTTTGATCCGGCTCTGAACATTCCTCCTGCCGCCGCCCGCCGCCTTAGTCGTATTCTGGCAGGCACCACGCAGCACACCTGGCCAGCCTCGCCCGCACTGGAGTGGTTGATCCGCAAGCTGATCGAACGGCTGGAGGGGGAGGGGAGCACGCTCTTCCTACAGGGCCTGGTGATGAGTCTACTGGCGGAGTTGGTGGATACCATCGAAGGGAACCGTGTGCTCCAGCCGAGCATGAACCCCACCGAGCGTCGGGTGCATGCTCTTGCCGTTCGGGTGGAGGCTGACTGCGCGGAGGCGTGGACCCTCCCCCGCATGATGATGGAGACCCGCCTGGGTGCCACACACCTCACAGAAATCTTCAAGCAGCAAACGGGGGACAGCCCTGTGGCCTATCTCAAACGGTCGCGAGTAGCCCGCTCAGAGAGACTCCTGGCTACGACGGAGCGATCCGTCACAGACATCGCCCTCGAATGTGGTTTCTCCACCACTCAGCTTTTCTGCCGCGTCTTCAAACAGTTTACCCATCGTACACCCACGCAGTTCCGCCGCGAAATTGCCGCCGGTCATCATGCCACCATCCAGGACTGGTCCGAAGCCGATGAGCAACGGCGCCTGAAGGCCATCCAGGGCCGGGAGTGGATATAGGCCCTTTCAGGAATGGCCATGCCCCTCACGCGGCACCGCTTCTGGACCGACTCCACGCTCGTCCCGAGCGAGGGGAAGCTATGCTTGACCGTTGACTACCGTTTAGGCATCGTCTCTTCTGTGAGCTCTCTCCTTACGGGTGGGTATCCGGGGAGCGGCATATCACCGTCCTTATCGAGAAGGCGATCTTCTGTAGCACAACTCGAGATGTGCTTGCATTGCTTATATGAGCAAGGATGACAATACTGTGACACCCAGAAGGTTTCTTGGCGGACTGAAGCGTAGGCTGAAGAAATTGCTGCTGGGGAGGGAAAAGCCCATTGACACCTTGGCCTACTGGGAAAGGCGCAGTCGTCAGCTGGGGCGCCGTGCGGTTCTGAACACAGCCCACGCTGAAGAGGCTTTCGAGCAGGTAACGGATTTCCAGATCCGCGAAATGTTTCCCCATCTAAAGCAACGTCTGAGTCTTGCGGATAAGATGGTATTGGATTTCGGCTGCGGCCCAGGTCGGTTTTCGGAAGCCTTGGCCCTCTTGGTGGATGGCCGCACCCTCGCTGTAGATCCCGTTCAACATATGTTGGATATGGCACCGGCCAGCGATCGTGTCGACTACCAGAGAATCGTGGATGGGCGACTTCCCGCGGAAGATGGATCAATCGACGTCGTCTGGATCTGCTTGGTGTTGGGAGGGATTCTGAACCAGGATATCGGTGCGTCTCTTAACGAAATCCACAGAGTACTTAAGCCCGGTGGCCTAATTTGCGTGGCGGAAAATACGGTCGAGGAGGAGGAGGGGCCCGCGCACTGGCGTTCCCGAACGGTGGGCCAGTATCAGGAGATGATCTCCTTTTGCCGCCTCGATCTGGTGCATGTCTATGTCGATATCGACGAAGAAGTGAGCGTCATGATCGGACGCAAAGACAAGTAGGCTATGGTCATGGTATGATCATGGCGATTGCCGTGTGGATTGGATCGTCGCAAGCATCGACCCCGCTTCCATCGAAGGACTCACCTGTGCCCCTTCAGGATGGGATGGCTCCAGACCGTTGTCTCGCCAAACGTCTGATCGCACCCGTAGAAAGAGGCGAAGACATCGGGACCGAGATTGGGCCAGGCAATGGGGAGGCTGTCGGCCACGTGGGCCGTGTTGGATAGAGCGGCGTCCGCCCTCTCGACGACGTACCCCGTATCGAGCCAGCGCTCGCGCAGCGTGGCATGACTGCTCGGCGGCAGGGCTCTATGCTGGGATTCCGGTTTGGCATAGGCGATCGATACGAGCGGACGATCGACTATGGCGCACTCCCACCACGCTTCGTAACGCTCCAGAACGTCGTCGAAATCCGGCTTCATCTCAAACATGCGGGTCCTCCATGGGGTGTGCGGTGTTCAGGAAAGGGCGGCCGAGAGACTGCCGGCCGGTGAGATCACTTTCTCGTGCGGGAATACGATGCTCCGTTGCCGGGGCGTCACGCGCTCCATGAGCGCCTGTGATGGCCTGTAGGGGTGGCGAAAGAACCCCCACGAGGGGCCGTAGCGATAGACCGCGACACGTCGTTCGCCGCTGTTGACGCGGCAGGCCGAGCCGTGACAAATGGCGTCGACAAACAGGAGCGCATCACCGGCGGCAAGGTGGACCTCTATACCACCGGTGATTCCGTCGCCCGAACTGGCCTCGTCGCTCTTCATCCTATAGGTGTCGAGTTCCGGGTGTCTGAAATTCGACTTGTGGCTGGCCGGGATCAGCACCGTCGCCCCATCGCCGGGCCCGATGTCGTTGAGCGCCATCAGCACATTGATCTGCCCGCAGTTGAATCGCTGGTTGTGGACGTGGAACTGGCAGCGCTTGACCCATGGTATGGGGCCGGAATGGATCCCGTGCTGCGGCCCGAACGCTCTCGTCCGGGAATGGCTGAGTTGTGCCTGCACTGGGCCTCGTTTTCTCATAGAGGCGTTCTCATGCCTGCCATCACGACGCAGTGACATCCGCCAACCGACGAAGCTCCCCTGAGCAGTGATCGAGAAGCTCCACTATGCCATGAATGCCGGTGCCCGTTCACATATAGCCTGACCCCCTGCTTCCCTGCTTCGAGGCGAGGGCTCATTGACAAAGCGACCGAGGGATGGGACACTATCTCTGCCTGTTAATGTCCTGGAGGAGGGCTGTTTCTTGAGAGTGTATCTGGATAATTGTTGTTTCAACAGGCCTTTTGATGATCAGGCGCAGGCACGTATCAGGATTGAGGCGGAGGCCAAGCTCGATATCCAGTCGCGCATTCTCACCAAGGAAGTCGATCTCGTTTGGTCCTACATGGTCGAATTTGAGAACGGCGTCAACCCGTTTGAAGAGCGGAAAGATGCCATTCAGAACTGGCGTATGCACTCGGTCGCCATGATTGAGGAGACGCCGGTTATCCTGTCAAAAGCGACCCAACTGACACGTCTCGGTTTCAAGAGTAAGGACGCACTACATGTCTCTTGTGCCATAGCTGCCGGAAGTACGTATTTCCTGACGACCGATGATGAGATCTTGCGGCGAGCCACGGCGGTTACCGACATCACAATACTGAACCCGACAGAACTTCTGAGGATACTGGACGTATGAAGACAGACACAGAAATCAGAACAGAAGGCTTTCGCGCCCTTTCGTCGACTCTCGGGGAGGTTGAAGCAGAGCGCTTCATCACTATTATACTAAGGGAGCCTTTTGACTACACGAAGTGGCAACGACAGCTTTGGCGTGACAAGAGTGTTGATGAGCTCAGTCAGCAAGCCATGTCCGGCAGGAGGTAGCTGCGCTCGGCTCACTCGTTCCAGCTGGTTCGCCTAGGCGAGGACCGACCTTTCCCTGCTTGAGGCCATTGGCCGCAGAATCCCACCTTCTGCATTGGACATTCGCTGTTGGATAGTCGATATTCGATGCTTACGTCCAAGGGGTGGCATGCATGCTGGCTAAAGTGAATTCTGGCGCGGTCTATGGTGTCGATCCTCCTTCGCTAACCAACGTCGCCAACCAACGTCGCCAAGGCTATGTTGGTCAAGGAACGATGGGGGTCAGAGTACCAGGAAAAGGTCAACGGTAAATTTGAATTTGTTTTGAGACAAGAAAGTCCCCGTCCCTTCTGATGCCTCTTTTTGATCCACGGCATCGTGAGGGTTAGCGTGTTTTCTATGGGGGGTAAGTGTCGGTGTGGATCGAGGGCAGCCGAGGTGCGGCGTCGCTGGTGGCGGAACCTGTCCGTGATGCCCGACAGTGGCAGTCTGGTATACCGGATCTCGAAGATCAAAGTACCTTTGAGCCATCACAAAAAGTCGGGCGGACAGGTTGAGGCATTCTGACCCGAGCCGTCACGGTCATCCCCGTCATGCGGGGAGCCGCGCGTGCACCCTTAAAATTGCCATCCTGTCCGCCGCGACCTCATTTGCCAATAGATCCACACCTGCTACTCACCTCTTGGATTTCTTTTTGTCGGGTATTTTCAGTTCAATGTCATAGAGTTCCTGGATCATGTCGCGCCATTGTCCGAGGAGGCGAGTAGGGACAAGGCGAGTAGGGACAGGCAAGATGTGAAGGTGGTACGCCATTCCAGCTTCTCGACCTCAGTGGCAGGGTGCTTGGATGGAATCTTGGGACTGAGCGTGATGGCTGGGCTCGGAAGCGGGGAAATTTCACCGATTGTGGATAGACCCAGGCTGTCACCTGACTGTTCTTAGGCCCCTCGACGGGCTCAGGGCGGGTGTGGCTAGCGGGCCGCCCGTGCTATGCGGGGTGGGGGACTTGAATCACGCTTAGCCGTAAGCGCCGGACTGTGCAGAGACCTTCCCATTCACCATGCTTCATGGGCCGTGCACCGGTTGTCCGCTTAGGACTGAAGGTGTTGCGGTGCCGTGCGAAGGCTGCATCCACGAAACTGCGGCTGCCGAGGATTACTCCGTCGCTGAAATAGCGTACACGACAACGCAGTGCCTGTCCCTTCGGGAGGGTGCCGCCGGAATCGAGGACAGCTTGGACGGTTTCGGGGCTGAACCCGGGCTTGGTGTTTTCTGGCAGTTGCTCGCCGCGGATGAAGAGCTGTTGACGGTAGAGGCGGGAGACTTCTTGCCAGTCGGCCTGGTGGTCAAGATGCTCAAAAAGATGCATAAGCCCTTCACGGGCAATCTTGGATCCACCCAGAGCTTCGCCGTAGCCGCAGAAGCGGTAATTGCCTGGATCTTCAACAATGCCTGCACGCACGGCGTTGAGATCGATGTAGGCCGCCATGGTGAGCAGGGCACCCCGTCCACCGACGAGTACGCTCTTGTACCGCTCCTCCCACAACGTGCCTTTGCGACTGTGGCGGCGGTTGTAGGATTGAGTGTAACGCTGCTTGAGCGTCTTCACGAACTCGGAGAGGTCGTACATTCGGCAGGTGTAGCGCTCTTTGAGTGCCTCGGCAGCGGTGTGCTGTCCCAGTTCCCTGAAGCGCTGTAGCGACTCGCAGATTCCGCGCACCTCAAGTCTGTCGTAGAGATGCGCCAGTCGAAGCATCAACTCCTCATCCGAGACCGGCCGCTGCTCTGGCACATATATCAAGGCGTGCCAATGGTTGGTTAGAATTCCGTGGGTTATGACCTGGCAACCGCAGAAGGCGGCAGAGGCATGCATCAGCTTGCGAAAGCACTCCTTCTCGCTGGGGGGGTGCGGTTGAGTTTGGTGGGACATAGCAGGCCC
>JABMPJ010000036.1 GCA_013203785.1 Lentisphaerota bacterium
CCGGAGAGGCTTCCACGTCTGTGACGCGTTCCTCTTCGCCCGGCAACCATTGCCAGGTTACCCATGCTGCTTCCTGCTGTTTCGAATCGCCTGAATACCTTCTCGGACCTGTTCGGCCTGTCGAATCTTGGCCGCCCACGACAGTTCCCTTCGCTCGTTCTGCCACTGGGTTTGCCGTCTCAGGATCGATTTGACATCAGGCATCCAGGAACCTCCTTCTGAAGCGCTCCCATTGGGCTGTCAAGCCATGCGCCGCGCTCAGCGTCTCGATGTCCTGTGCCGATGTGCTCTCCGCCTCAAGAAGGGCTAGTATGCGTGCGAAATCCTTCGGACGTCCTACACTTAGCCCTATCACGGCTAGGTAATCAGCGGTTACTGCGCGTAGCGGCACACCGTCTATATCGCCGGCATCGGAGCGCTGTAGAGCAGCCTGAGTCAGAGCGTCGAAGACAGGGATAAACTGCACTGGCCATGCTCCTACACGGATCGCTTCACCTTCTGGTTTGAAGCCGCGTGAGGCACAGTATTCATAGATAGGTGTCAGGACATCCAGTCGCCCAATTTCCGGCACGGCTACGAGAATATCCGCATCCAGCGTGACCACGGCCTCGGTGTACCGCATCTGTGCAACAGCGCCAAAAACCGCATACGCGGAAATTACGCCATCCTCAACCATTGCGTTCAAAAGCTTGGCCACCTCATCCATAAAGCGATGATAGGCAGGCATGGAGGTGGACGCAAATCATTTGTCGAAGCGTAACGCGAGGCGGAGGGATGGATTCCGAATCCGGAATTCAGGAGTCAAGAGTGCTGCCGCAAGGATTCGCCCACCAACGTAGTTATTAGTATCGAATTCTCGTGGGGTCACTATCGTCGAAGGTCTCCCATTCTGAATTCTGAATTCTGACTCCTCTGGTGGGGCAAACAGAATCTTATACCACCGTTCTGTGCTGAAGCCATTACTCCGTTCTTCTCCGCAGAAGGCTCGAGGGAACCCGAAGTCAAGAACCAGCGCGCCACATTCACAACGTGCCTGTCCCTACCGGCCCTCCCTACCGGCCCGAGACTCAGTGGTTTAGTTGTGGAATGAACATCTCCCAAGGGAAATAGGGGGCGAAATCGACGGTTATACTCCCGTGGCCATCCATGATGATGGATGACGGGTTCGCGCAACCGGTCAGATCACCACTCCAACGCCTGAGCAGCCAACCTTCATCAGGAATCGCCTCCAGCGCGACTGACGTCCCACCCATGAACGTATCTGACCACGGCAATGCATGCAGCGTTCCGTTTACACGCGCCTGTCCGTTACCAACCCGCAAGAGATTGAGAGTGAATATCTCGGGGTCATTGACGTAGTTAGCGGTAACAGAACTGTTCCCGTACATCGAAAGACTAATCGTCCGATTAGGGCTCCACATGTCCCCACTCCAGTTCTCGAACCGCTTACGCGCTCCACTGATGCCGTGATAAAGCGGTGCCGTCAAAGTCACCGCCGTGCCCTCCAAGAGAGTCCTATCGTATCCGGTACTACCGGGGTGCGAACCCGTAATGCTCACGCCACTAACCGGGTTGAAAGACCGGACGGAAAGAATAAAGTTTATTGGAGGGGGGCCGACTGTTTCTGTTGCAGAGAAGGTGTGATGATCCACAGTCACGAAGTTGGAGCCGTTCCATTCTGCCAGAACCATCGTAATGTAATAGGTTCCGTTCGGTGGTTGATAATATGTCACCGATCGGGAAATGTTCGCCCAATAGTACCCCCCTTGCAGCGTTCCGAGGATCGTCTCTCCCACCTTATAGCCATAGATTTGCCCAGAGGAATAGGGGGAAGCGGTGGCCCACAATTGGAGCGCCAATGTTCCACTGGTCGAATAGCTGGGGCCATAGTTCTCCACGTATTGTACGTTGAGAGTAATCGTACTGCCAATACGCCAATAACCCACGCTCCCGTATAGGTCAAGTTGCGCGTCTGAACTCACTGCTGTGAGGAGCAATGCCCCTATTAGCGCCAGAATGGAAACATCTCTTTTCTTCATTGGTGCTATGCCCCCCATCTTGAGCTGTATATAGAATGCCTCTGTCGCACGTCGGCGCAAGATGCCGACGGCTAACTCCTCGGCAAACCGCAGCGCCTCTCCCTGCCCATGCACCTCGTCGCCTGTCTTATGGCGTGCAGTCTGCAATGGGCTGCCAAGGATTGCAACTTCCGAAATGACTACGTGAGAAGTGTGAGATGCTGCAGGCATTTTGCCTCGCTCGCAGAACGCAGTTTACAGCCTCAGACTCTCTCGCTACGATGCTTTACCTATGGACACTGACACGCCCTATCGACCCTTGGTTCTGATGCCTTGCTACAATGAGGCACCTCGTATCGAGGCGGTTATTCGGGATGTGAAGCGGGTGCTTCCGGAGGCTACGATCGTGGTGATCGATGATACCTCTACGGATGATTCCGCGCGGCTGGCCCGCGCGGCCGGGGCGATCGTTCTGACGCACGGCTGCAATCTCGGTTACGGTGCCGCTTTAGAGACTGGATACCTTTTTGCGCGACGCCACGGCTACGCCCCGGTCATGCAGCTCGATGCCGATGGCCAACACCCCCCCGAAGAGCTGCCCCGCCTGTTGGAAGCCTTGCGCAGTGGCGAGGCCGATATCGTGATCGGCTCGCGGCATTTTGAGGGACCCGACAAAAACACCCCTTTCGTGCGGCGCTGCGGACACGCCCTCTTCGCCGGGATCATTCGCCTCATGACCGGGCTCCGGACGACCGATCCGACCTCGGGCCTGCGGGCGCTCAGCCAGCGCGCGATCGATCTCTTCGCGAGCGGGGTCTTTCCCTGCGACTACCCCGACTCGGATGTAATCGTCATGGCCCACCTGGCCGGTCTGCGCGTTAGAGAGGTCCCCGTCACGATGCGCGCCCGCGAGGGCGGTGCCTCCATGCATTCGGGACTCAAACCGCTCTATTACGCCATCAAGATGCTGCTCTCCCTCTTCATCGTCCTGCTCAATCTCTTCCAGTGGCGCCGCTGGCGGGCGGCAGCATTAGCGAGGACCGCCTCATGATTATGATCCAACCACGCCAGTTCATCGCCTCCATCATTATAGCCATAGCCCTGCTGGCCCTGATTATTCGATTGGTCCAAAAGGGGCGCCTCGATATTGCCTACTGCTGGGTCTGGCTTGGTATCGGATTGAGCGCCATCCTGGTTGTGGTGCGCTATGAGTGGCTGCTTGCCCTCTCCGACCTCATCGGGGTCGTCACGACCACGACCACGCTCTTCCTGATCGCCTTCTTTGTACTTCTGCTCATGACCCTCCAGTTCTCGCTCGTAATCTCGCAGCACCGCCGCCAGATCAAGAAGCTCTCACAGGAAGTTGCCCTCCTGCGCGGTGCGGCGACGGATCCATCCCCTGCCGCTCATCCTTCAGCGGCGCCCGACTCATGAAGTTCTCCATCATCACCCCCTCGTACAACCAGGGCAGCTATATCGAGCGAACGATCAAGAGTATCCATGCCCAAGAGGGGGACTTCGAGCTGGAGCACCTCGTTATGGACGGCGGCTCATCGGATGGGACGTTGGCCGTCCTGCGTCGCTACGAGGATCGGCTGCGATGGGTTTCGGGACAGGATGAGGGGCAGAGCGACGCGCTCAATAAGGGATTTACCGACACGACAGGGGATGTCATCGCGTGGCTCAACTCGGACGATCTCTATCTGCCCGGCACGCTGCAGGCCGTGGCGCACGCCTACCAGACCCAACCGTTCGACTGGTGTTTTGGAAACTGCAGCAACATGGATGAGCAGGACAACGAGATCCGCCCCTCCATCACCCGCTACAAGCGGCGGCAGGCCTTGAGCTACAGCTATCGCCATCTCTTGCGCAGAAATTTCATTTCACAGCCCGCCACGTTCTTCTCACGGGCAGCCTTCGAACGGGCCGGCCTGATCGAACTCAATCTGCACTTCGCCATGGATTACGACTACTGGCTACGACTGGGGCGCCAAAGTGATCCGGTCTATATCGACCGCACCCTCGCGTCGTTCCGTTGCTATTCCCAGTCCAAGACCGGCGCCCTCTACCGCAAATCGGCCTGGGAGGCCTATAATATCGCTCGCCGCCATGCGCGGTCTGAAGAACGCGTGGACCTGTTATACCACTTTGCACACGTGATTATTCTGGGGGTGATGTACCCGTTTTTGTAGAAGCATACTGTGGAAGAGCTTCGAAGAAGCGTGCCGTTTAAGAATGCGATTACGTGTGCGAGCAAGTGCAGCTGACTCGTATGGGCACGCAGTAGCGCGGGGCCGTCCCGGCCCCAGCGCCGAGCGAGGAACAGGCACAGA
>JABMPJ010000037.1 GCA_013203785.1 Lentisphaerota bacterium
AAACAAGCCAACGACGCTGTTTGCCGCCGCGGGGACCGCGCTTTTCTCCCCACGCCCAAGCTCTTATCATAGACTGTCTTGCCAGCAGTGCAACCGCCTCGCGAGCGTTCTGGCCGCGTTGCTCCAGGCTCGTAGAGAGGGGACGATGGAACTTCCCAGTCGCGATCGTGGTGATCAGTTGCTTGGGCCGGGTAAGATGGCCCAGATGCGGATACGTCTGCGCAACCTTGGCGCCGAACACGATCTGGTGAGTGTGATCTCCAACGCCTTCGACCCTCGTACGCACATGCTGCCCTTTCTGTACGCCGACACTAAGATGGCCCCGGCAGGTCCGCGGGCCATTGGGGCGGCCATGGCCGATGTGGGTTTCGAGAAGACACGCATCGTACTCGGCCAATGGAACCGCAACTTCCGCCCTTCGCGCATGCGTCTGGATGGAAGGATCCCCGACCTGTTCATGGTATCAAGCATCCTGCTCCACTCCGCCTCGTGCGAATCGCTGATTCGCGACGCCTGTCGGATCGACCCGGCCAGCCGGCCCCTGATCATCGCCGGCGGTCCCAGGGTCAATTACGAACCGTGGGCCGTCTTCAGCGCCAACGCGGAAGATCCCTGGGGCGCGGACGTGGCCGTGACCGGGGAGGAATACGTACTGCTGAGCCTGCTCGACGTGTTGTTGTCGATTCGGGCATCGGGGGAGTCGATGCGGTCGACCTTCGTGCGGGCCCGAGACTGCGGGGCCTTGGACGAGGTGCCCGGACTGGTCTACGCCAGGACCGATTCCAATGGCGTGGCGCAGGAACTGGTCGACACCGGGATCCAGCGCCTCGTGGGCGACCTCGACGAACTGCCGCACCCGGCCCTCGGCTACCACCTGCTGGAGCCACCCAGCCGCGCGGACACGCTCGGCCCACGGGCCATCCCAGCGGACCGAGTCCACAAATTCACGCGGCTGGCCTCCCTCGTGCTTACCCAGGGGTGCCATTTGCGCTGCCCGTACTGCCCTATCCCCGCCTACAACCAGCGACAATACCGCGTCAAGAGCGGTGAACGGATCAGCGACGAGATCCAGCGGCTTGTGGACGATTTCAATATCCGCATGTTCTTCGGAGCGGACGACAACTTCTTCGCCGATCGTGAGCGGACCATGGAGATCGCGGAGACCCTGGCGAGAAAGGTCGACGGTGGCTCCTACCCCCATAGCAAGATCCGCTGGGGCACCGAGGCGACGGTCTGTGACACGCTAAAATTGAAAGACCAGCTTCCGACGATTCGCAAGGCCGGGCTGTGGGCCTTGTGGCTGGGCGTCGAAGACATGAGCGGCCAGTTGGTTCGCAAAGGCCAAGACGCCAATAAGACCGGCGAGGCGTTCCGCCTGTTGCGCCAAAGCGGGATCTTCCCCATCCCCATGCTCATGCACCACGACTCGCAGCCCTTCTACTCGTGGAAGGATGACCGGGGTCTGGTCAATCAACTCGGGATGCTCCGCAAGGCCGGCGCCATCTACATGCAGGTCTTGATGCTCACCCCTATGCCGGGCTCGAAGCTGTACGAGGAGACCTACACGTCGGGGCTGGTGATCAAGAGCGCGGGCGGCCAGGTGGTCGAGCCTGCCCAGACCAACGGCATGTACGTCATCGCCTCACGGCACCCCCGCCCCTGGGTCAAGCAGTTATCGCTGCTGGCAGCGTACGTATACTTCTTCAATCCGCTCAGACTGCTGCTGGCATTGGTCCGTTCCAAGAGCCAAATCCCGCTGGCCGCCGCCGAGACGTGGCCGCCGCCCGGCGTTCCCGACAAGCGGCCCAAACTGAAGAAGCTCACGCGCAAGCTGACGCGGAAACTGCGGGCTCACCTGGGCGACGCAGCCGTGCAGCTGTTTGGCATGTTGGGGATACTGCTCTCGCTGCGACGCACGATGGGTTGGGCATTTCGCCTGATGTTCGCCAGGATCGAGCGGCACAGGAAGGCGCCGGCCAGTCCGATCCCAATGCGCAACCCTTGCGGCGGGCCTGCAAGCCACGCCCTGCCAGGAACGCCTCAGTCCGTGTCCACGATCATCGTGCCGTTGCGGGACATGGATAAGAAGGCCTGAGTGGTCCACAATATCAAAAATGGTTATCCCCTTGACTCCAGTGACCCCAACATATAGTGTTTGGGGGTATGGAGGAATGTCGCTAGCTTAAGGCGGAAATCGTTCAGACGATAGGGCTTAGCGACGACATGTCAGCAATGCTATCAGGCGTCGCAGGACAGCCCAGTTTACCGGGTCGCCTACGTATCCTTCCAGGGCCACCGATTTCCGGATCTTTTGAAGTCGAATCACTGAACGTGACCGTACTCGATCTACGTATAGATTATGACGGCTGGTCACGGTGACCGGCAAAGCACATCGCGGCAAGGCAGCTACTTCGACCGAGCGCATGGAAGCACACCCGGGCGTTGTGTTTAGGAATTGGCCCTGTGTGCATCGCATTCTAATCAGGCAACTGGAATCGCTGCCACCTTGAGGGCAGTTCCATGTCAAACCTGGATGCGGTACGCGCTCGCTTTGCGCGCAATGAGGGGCTCCCGTTCGCGGACATCTTGACGGAGGCCAGCATCCGTGACGTTCTCAACGAACATGGCGTCCAGTTCCGGGACCGAGTGTTCAGTCCGGTCACGACCATCTGGGGCTTCATGAGTCAGGTGCTCAGCGAAGACCACAGTTGCCGCGATGCCGTGTCACGCATTATCGCGCATCGCGCGGCCAATGGCATCGCGGCTTGCTCGCCAAATACTGCCAGCTACTGCAACGCGCGGAATCGTATTCACACAAGGGTGCTCGCCACGTTGGCAATGCGGACTGCGGAAGAATTACAGACGAGCGTTGGCGACCAGTGGAAATGGAACGGTCGCTCGGTGTTCATCGTCGATGGCTCTCATGTCTCCATGCCGGATACCGCGGAGAATCAAGCGGCATACGCACAGCCACCGACCCAACAGCCAGGTGTAGGTTTCCCGCTTGCCAGAATCACGGTTATGTTATCACTGGCGACGGGCGCGTGTCATGATTTGGCCATCGCGCCGTACCAAGGCAAGGGCACCGGCGAAAAGACTCTCTTCAGACGAATGTACGACACCCTGAACGCCGGTGATGTAGTTCTTGCTGATGCCTTGTTCGACGATTACTTCATCGCGTGCGAATTGTGCAATCGAGGTATCGACCTCGTTGCTCGCGCTCAGCACGCACGTGTAGCAACTAGGATAGCAGAAAGCAGACCCGATGGCGACTTGATTGTTTGGCAGCGTCCCAATAAGCCGCGAGGAATGACGGGAGAGCAATACCGGAGCTATCCAAAGCAACTGTTGATGCGGCAGGTGACGGTTGACGCTCGCGACAAGAACAACCGCGCCAAGCAATTCAAAGTCATCACCACGATTCTCGCCCGGTCGATCGATGGCAAACAGATAGGCGATTTGTATGAGCGCCGCTGGGATGGAGAAGTCGACATCCGATCGATCAAGTGTACGATGCAGATGGACATCCTACGTTGCAAGACGCCCGACATGGTTCACAAGGAGATTTGGACTCACCTGCTGGCGTACAACTTGCTACGTACGGTAATGGCCGTTGCCGCCGACGAGAACGGTCTCCAGCCTCGCCAAGTGAGCTTCAAGGGAGCCAAGCAAGCCTTGACCGCCTTCGCTCCGAAGATTGAAGCTGCCCGGCCCGAGGATCGTGGGCCATTGATTGATGCGATGCTTACAACCATTGCTTACCACCACGTAGGTGACCGCCCCGGACGCTGGGAACCACGGGCTCGCAAGCGACGACCGAAGAAGGCCGTCCGGCTAATGCAACCTCGACACATTGCCAAGCTGCCGCACAACCGGTCCAGGTGGTTCTAGCATACAATCTGCCGCGAAATGGCGGTCCCCCCGCTTCCGCCGGCCCGTACCGCCGCAATGGTCAGCGGCATGACCGCTTCTCGGCTTGTCCTCGAACAAAGAAACGTTCAGGCAAGCCCCAAGGGCAGCACCAAAATGGGATAGATCGCTCGCGGCTGCCATTCCTCACCGGCCGGAGGCGGTGAAACAGATAGCCGGGAGCTTAAGCTAGTGCCATTCGGGTATGGAGGAGTATCCAAGGAATCTGATGGAATTCGACACGATGTTTGCCTCGGAGGAGGCCTGTCGTGAGTAGAGGAGGCCTGTCGTGAGTATCTGTACCGGTTGCGCTGGCCGAACGGATTTCGCTGTCCCCAGTGCGGTGGTGACAAGGCTTGGGTCACCAAACGGGGCTTGTGGCACTGCACGGCGTGCGGTCGCCAGGTCTCTGTCACGGCGGGTACCATCTTTCAAGACACCAGAAAGCCTCTGCGAATGTGGTTCCACGCCATGTGGTGGGTAACCAGTCAGAAAACGGGTGCTAGTGCCGCCGGGTTGCAAGCCGCCTTGGGGCTGGGAAGCTACGAAACCGCCTGGACTTGGCTTCACAAGCTGCGTCGTGCAATGGTTCGCCCCGGACGGGACCGGCTTGCAGAAGCTGGTCGAGGTCGATGAAACCTACGTTGGGGGGCGGGAAGAAGACCACATTGCACGTGGGACGCAAGATAAATCGCTGGTGGTCATTGCGGTCGAGAAGGATGGTCG
>JABMPJ010000005.1 GCA_013203785.1 Lentisphaerota bacterium
ATCCTAAGATCACGGGAGTCCCCTGCCTACTCAAAAATCTGATTCTTTTCATGGTAGCACTCATCGCATCATTCATTGTGGTGCGGATTGGCGCGATAGCCTTTCAGTTGACGGGGCTGGAGTGGTCCCTTGCCAAGTTCCAGGCCCTCTCCTGCTTTTCCGGCACCGGGTTTACGACGCGGGAAGCGGAGTTGATTGTGGGGCATCCCAAGCGGAGGAAGATCGCCAGCATCCTTATGGTGCTCGGTAACGCCGGACTTGTCATGCTGATTTCCACTTTTGCCAACTCGATCAGGCCGCGGATGGTGGGTGCCTCGTCATGGTTCGGGTGGTTGTGGAGGGGGCTTGGGCCACTGGTCAACCTGCTTGTGATCACAGGGGCGATCTTCTTAATGTGGCGTTTTGTCAGCCGCAGCCCAAAGGCCAAACTTTTGACGGAGTATTTGCGGTCAAAGGTCAAGCACAGTGCCTTGGTTGAGCCGGTCTCGGTCGAAGAGCTTGTCGTGTCGAGCGGGGGATATGGCGTTGTGCGAGCCGAGATTCGTCCGGATTGGCCTATGGTGGGTCAGACGTTGGCCCAGACTGGCCTGCACGAGAAGGACATCACGATATTGGTGGTTAGAAGAGGCGATGATCCCGTTGCCAATCCTCCTCCTGATATGCGAATAGAGTCCGGTGACCGCTTGCTCTGCTTCGGCCAGTTGGATCAAATGAGGAAGGAATTTGGGGACGCCGAGGAGGGCGACGCGTCGGCGTAACTACTGCGTGCTTGAAGCACTCGCGCTGTCTACAGGTGACGCTCGCCGATCGCCTCCTCCGGGAACCATCTTGCCCAGGTTGTCGGTAAAGAATCTGAGCAGACGATCGGGCGTATTCACTGGGCGCCAGCGCGGCGTTTTCAGGGTGCCGGTGAGCTCAAATTCGAGCGCCTTGGTAAGCGGAGAGGTCAGCAGCCGTGTCACCGCCGCCGTGAGTCCCTCTTTCAGGAAGAGTACCTGGACGCGGACGTTGAGATCCTTGCTGAACGCATAGGATCCCTTCCCTTGAATGGTGATGAGTTTGCCGAGGAGCTGGGCATCGTTCGTTTCGACTCGGCCGTCATGTATTTTGAAAGTGCTTCTCAGATCCCCTTGGTTGGCATAGCCAAGGCCTGGGATCAGCATGGCGAGGTACTTCGACAGACCGCCAAATAGCGGCAGACTCAAAATGTATCCCTCTTCGAGGTCGATGCGACCCGATCCCGTAGCACGCGCCAGAAACTCAGGGCCGGATTCGCCTGTAAGGGTAAGCTGGCCGGTCATAGATCCCTCGTAGGCTTTTCTGTTTTCTATATTTCCAAAGAGCTCCGCCACGCTTGCAAGGTCCGCACCGACGATCTGAAGCTCCAGGTGGCGCCGGGCTGCTACATCAGCCATTGTCGCTCTCTCAAATCGCAGCAAGCCCGATACGTCGCCACCGCACCAGCGTGCGTTAAGGTCCTGTACAACCGTTGCCCTCTCACCCAGAGCCAGATCGAAAACAGCGTGCTCAGCGCGAAACCACTGCCACCCGATATAGCTACCCTCTATATGAAGGCGCAGGTTTCGCGCTGGATTGCCGTTCAAACCGATAATGCCCTTGGCGTCCAGGGCAACCGGACCGTCGAGGTGATAGGGGGCCAGAACGCGCATCAGGCCGGGACCGATGAATTGCGCCATCGCCAGGGGAGGGGCCGTTGAGCGAACGTCAACGGAGAGCAGATGTTCTGTCAGATCATATGAACAGCCACCCGTGACTTGGCCGTCGCGGCGAACCAAGGCGAGATTCTCCGCGCGGACCGTCCCGTTGCTGTAACTGAACGCCGCATAGGCAAGGTCGACAGGGACGTCATACCGGGAGACGTCGGTGGCGTGAAGGGTGCCCTGAATGAGCAGGTTGGTTGATCCTGGCCCCGCGCCCTGGATGTCGAGCTCCACGCGAGACCTGCCCACGACGTTGAACGATTCATCTAGATAGCGGAGCGTTCGCCCGGCCCTGTGGCTTAGCGCGATCAGCCTCTCGCCCCATGTGGCCGCCTGGGACGCGGTCGGTTGATCATCAGCATTTCGAAAACGAACGACGGCTGAGCAGAGCCAGTCGCCGCAAAGACGTCCTTCCAACTCAATGCGGCTCTGACCGTCGGAGGAATAGACCAGCCCGCATTCACTCAACTGAACTGAGGTCGGGGGACCTCCGCTGGCGTCCGCGAACCGCACCTGGCCGCCTTGCACCGCGCCGCGAACCCATCGGCGTTGCAGAGCACCACCACGATCGGTTTGGAGCTGAACGTCCACAGAACGGAAGTCGGCCTCGAACTCACCCCCGCGTGATGCCAGATGCACGCCGCTGGCTGAGATGTGATGCCAGGGGCTCCACCGCACACGGTCAACAGCGATGCGAACCGCTTGCTGGCGCTCAACGCCATCCAGATAGTGACGCACAATAGGGGCAGGGATACCCACCGCCACGACGTACACGACGAGACCGACGACTGAGGCGGCGGCGATGAGCGCAACGAGTGACGCCATTCGTAAAAATCTTTTCATAGGGCAGTCACCTGCTGGTCATCCGCGCCGCCAACGCACTTTCCTGTCAAATTTGACATCTCCGCCGTCTGAAGCCCCTGCGGTTCGGCGTCATAGGGCTGGGTCAGGAGATTTCGGAGTTCAGTTGGTTGCATAATACCTGTTGTGCGCTATGGGGGGGCTGAAGGAAAGAGGGCGTCGGCATAGGGGCGCATCTCGAAGAGATTCGCCCATTTTCGGCACTTGCATGTGCCATGCAAATAGGGGTATTGTTCTTGTTGAGCGGTAAGTCCACTTCAGGGCGTCCGCAGTGCTTCCATCCATCGGTTGGTTTGAGCTGTGGCATAAAAGGTCTGAAGGGCGCGCTCTTTTTTTGTGCCCGCTATAGGTATTGCTGGTCATAGACTACCCTTCGGGCAAACGCTTGACACCATGAGCTGTCGCTTTTCTCGTACTTCTGAAAGATGCCCCACGCGAAGAGATCTGCGAACTGAACACCAGCGGAACATTTCGAATCGACATGTTCAATTACCAAGGAAACAGAGGGGTCGATTCTTCCTTCCAATTGGTGGCTCAGGTACTCATTGAATTCCCATATTCGGCGCGGCCCCTTGCTGCGGTCGATAGTCAGATGAATGCCATCGCTAGCCTTCTCAAAAGGGATCTGGTCGATCACGAGTCGGGACACATAGTTATAGACACGCTCTTTGTCTTCGGCCAGTCGTGAAAAGAGACGCTTCTTGTTGAGTGTCAGGGCATAGATACCGAAGCGGTGGTCCTCAAGCAGGCCAAGTGCGTACTCCTTCACTGCGAGCGATGTGTGGGTCGCCTTCAACTCCTCCACCATTCGTTTCGTTTTCGGCTTATGGTTCAATTTCCTCTTAAGGGTCTTCTTAACCGCATAACGGAACTGCCTGTTCGTTTCTCGGCTGCTGGTGGCCAGAATACATACGGTGAAAAACTCTGACGGTTTCGCGTTCACGAAATCGAACCCGAGGTCACCGCTTTCATCAAGATAGAGCCACCACATTTGACATTACCCCACAAATGACTCAGAAATGATGATGTCCGGTTTAAGGTTGGCGTAACCACGAACGGAGAGTGCGGGGCGCAGGTCCTCGCCGACGTCATCGAGCGGATATTTGCCCAGGATACCCATCAGCGTGTCAAGGATTGCCGCGTTGTTGATCTTGCGCGTAGCCAAGCTCGACTGGAGTTTGTTGATGTCGCGCACCAATTGCTGAAACTTTCCGACCTTCACGGCTTTCATGGCGGCTTTCAGCGTCAGACGCTCTTCCGCGCCT
Source organism: Lentisphaerota bacterium (assembly GCA_013203785.1). GTDB lineage: Bacteria > Verrucomicrobiota > Kiritimatiellia > UBA8416 > JABMPJ01 > JABMPJ01. Next base: position 3,848 of record JABMPJ010000005.1, read on the forward strand.
ACCAGTTCCAGTTTCTCAACGGCGGAGAGAAAGCGAAGAGCTTTCGTCTCCTGTGGGCCCTGGCGCACATCCACCACCTGACCCACAGCGGCTTCGCGCTGGATCTGATCGGAAAAATCCGCTTCGGCCTGCGACACCTGATTGTGGTGCAGCTCGTGAAGGGGTACTGCTTTCTCATGCGCCTTCGCCTCGAACTGCCGGGCGCACTCTACAAAGGTCAGTTCGCCCAATTCCCCATCTGATTTCACAAAGTAGAAGGCATCCCGTTGCCTGTTGCGGATGAAAGCGAGCGTTGACAGGGGTTTGGTCTTGTCGCGCCGCCCGCACCGGGCGCGCAACGGCATGTTGCGAATCATACGAAAAGTGGCTGAATGCTCGCGCCGGAATTGTCGCAGCTTCATGAGAAACTCAAGGCTTTCATCCCGTTCTTCCTCAATAGTCTTGTCAAACAGTCCGAATGTTCCGATTAACCTCCAGCTTCTTCGACGCGATGTCCTCGATGAATTGGACGATACCACGTTCCACCTTCTGAGAATAGCGGGCTGATTGAATATCATCCTTCACCGCCTTCATGAATTCCGCCACGGTCTGCCCTGCATCACCTTTGAACAGAAGACCTTGGGAGTGGTAGCGCTGCAAAAGCTCGTCTACGTTAATTCCAACCAGCACACGGATACGCTCGAGACCATCGAGATTGGGGCGTATTTAGAAGTAGCCCGATGCTCGAAAGAAACCCACGAGCGCGTCGAAGAAGAGGATGTCCTTATTGTGCTCAAAGACCCCCGCGAATTTCTTCAAGAGCGTGTTGCCGCCATCATTTGTGAAAAACTTCGTGCTCATTTCACGACCTTCATATGTCGGCCACAATACGCGTAAGCCACCTGCAACTCAAGGTTTCGATGGGAGCAAACGTAAGTCCGTCTGTGGTGATGACCGCGCAGGGAGGCTAGGGGAGGCCAGGGACAGGTCAGCAGAGATGGGTGTATCGCGTTGTGGCTGTTTCGATGCTTGGTGAGTGGTCGGGTGTGGCTGAGTGCTGCGGTCTGCGCTGATTCTGACGATTGAGAGGGTTGCTGGCTCAGATGCGGCCCCAAATGAGAATGGCATTCTCAGTGTTCGCTGCCCGCGATAGCAGCGTTTTTTTCGCGCTCTGCTGTTTTGATGACCTGGATGTACTTCTGAAAGAACATGGAGTTTGGCACGTTGATGTAGTTTCTCTCTTCATCCAAGAGAACGGTGTAGAATGTATTGACGGCCAGCACAGTTCCTTTGACCCCGTCCGGGATGATGTGAATCCTGTCATCCAACCTGAATGGGGAGGTAAAATAGAGAATGAACCCGGCCAGGATGTTGCCGATCAGGCTCCAGATGGCGAAGAACGAGATGGCAATCAGGGCCAGAATACCGGTGGCAGAAACCCATACGCTCTTCAGGTTCAGGTTCCAGATCAAGATCAGAACGATGAACGTGACGCAGAGCGATGCCACCGAAAGGGCACGTTTAATCGCGAAGTATCGAGACTTTCGAATTCCTAGCCGCTGCTGTGTCTGTTTTGCATAGTGCTTGAGTAGTCGAAAACAGAGGTGGACACATAGGATCGCCACCGCCGAATAGATGAATTGGTGGAGCAAGGCAGTATTCATAGTTCAGGTATCCTCAGGCGTTGCTAAACTGCACTTCGGCAGAGCAGGTGACTCTCGATCATGGCGAGGGGCCCTCCGATTGATCCGGGGCCCCTCCTCTTACTCAGAACAACAGCATAGACAGGCTGTGGGGCAAGAGGCAAGTGAGTACGGGGTTGACCCGACGCTCGACAGGGGTGCGGTGAGTGTCGTATACATGCCCGCTGTCAACTCAAGGGATCGCATCGGCCATTGCCAGGCCGGGCGGTGGGCGATGTGACGAAGGGAGACGACCAGAACGGAGATGAAGAACCTCTTTACCGGTTTATTTGAGACCACTGACCAGCTTTCAGAGCAGGATGCCAAGCGCGGCTCCCGTCTTCTGATCATGGACGGGGTGTGCGCCACGGGCATGGGTGCCCTGGCTGGCGGCCCCTTTCTGGCCGCGTTTGCACTGGCTATTGGGGCGAGCAATTACGAGATCGGCATGCTCGCCACGATTGGCCTGCTAAGCCAATTGATGCAGCTTCCCGGGCTGGCACTGATCAACTTCTTTCCTAAACGGCGCGCCATCGTGACCCTTTTCGCCGGGGCGTCACGTTTGCTCTGGCTCTTCATTGTCCTGATTCCGCTGTTGTTCGTAAACCGGGGTATGACCTTTCTGCTGCAATGGTTTCTCATCTCTGCCCTCGTGGGTGCTGCTGCAGGTCCCGCCTGGAACTCTCTGCTTAGGGATATCGTCCCCAAGGAAAGTTTCGGGCGCGTCTTTGCGCAGCGCATGGCGATGGGTACAGTGCTGGCCCTCGGATTGACGCTTGGGGGCGGCTGGTTTGTGGACCGATGGAAGGCGGTGTCACCCGATACGGCCCTGTATGCCTATTCGTGCCTGTTCGGTGTGGGCATCGTGTTCGGTGTTCTGGCCACGATCGCCGTCTCACGGCTGCCCGAGCCCACGATGAAGCGGAATGCAGATACATCCTTGCTCGACCTGATTGTGGACCCGGTTAAGGACGCGAATTTCAGAAAACTGCTGGTCTTCCTGGCCTTTTGGAGTTTTGCAGTCAACATGGCCGGTCCCTTCTTCGTGATTTACATGCTCCAGCGCATCGGAATCTCGCTCTCGCTCGTGACGCTGTTAACAGTGGCCAGTCAGATGGCCAACCTTCTTTTTTTAAAGGTGTGGGGTAAATTGGCCGACCGCTATTCGTGCAAGTCGGTGTTGGCCGTCAGTGGGCCGCTCTTCTTGGTGTCCGTTCTGGCCTGGTGTTTTACCACTATGCCCGAACGCTATTTTTTCACGATTCCGTTGCTATTCGCGATTCACGCGCTCAGCGGCATCGGGCTGGCGGGTGTCAACATCAGTGCCGCCGGCATTGCCCTGAAGCTCTCGCCCAGTGAAAAGGCACATGGATACATGACGGTTTTCGGTCTTGTGGGCGCGCTGGCTGGTGCCTGCGGCCCACTCATGAGCGGTCTTCTGGCTGACTTCTTTGCCGCCAGGGAGCTGGGATTGTCACTGAACTGGTCTGATCCCGCGCGTCAACTCTCCGTCCATGCCGTGGATCTCAAGGCGCTGGATTTTGTCTTTCTGATTGCCTTTGTCGTGGGCATGTTTGCCATGCGGCGGCTGGCGGCGGTCAAGGAGGAGGGCGAGGTTCCACACGACAAAGTGCTTGGGGAACTACTGGATCAGGTCTTCATGCCATTCAGGATGGTCTCGTCCGTAGAGGGCCTGCGCAATCGTGTGGCCCAGCCTGTGGCGTCTCTGCTGAGGGCGACACGCAAACGAAGAGAAAAAGAGGCCCCCGGACCCCCGGCCTGAAGGGGGCCGATAGAGTGGATCAGTCCGGCTGGCCTAGCAGAAGCAGCGCGTTGCCGGGCAGGGGCATACTAATGGTCGGGGGTGACGGAGGCGGGCTGATCAGTGTGCCCATCCTGGCCGTTACACTGAAACTGTTCCATGTGCCTGTATCTGCTGGTGCTCTGTCGCTCACGTTAAGCGTCCATGTTCCTTGTGGGTTGCAGCCCCAGAAGGCGTGGCTACAGAACGTCCAACTAAATCCGCTTGTCCCACTGGATCCGTAGTTCTGCTTTGCTATGCGGCTCTTGAATCCATCGGGTGATGTAAGGTGGATTTCGATGTCGTTATCGTAGGTATGGGAGATATCAACCGTGATGAGCATCTCCTCTAAGGGGGTGTTGCTCGCCAGATTGAAGGTACGTGACACGCCTGTCGTGTTGTCGTCCGGGATAGCGGCCCCTACGACGGTGGTCACCACGTCTTCGGTCTTGAGGGCCGTTATGCCGGTGTAGGTCCTCGCAGCTCCAACCAGTCTTGCTGTGTCGACGAGTCCAAACCCGTAGTTCTGGTTGAATCTGTATCCGGCCGTGTTGGCGCGCCAGCCACCGTCGCTGCTGGCTGTCGCGTCCAGCGGGTCAATCATCCGGCACGTCAGGGCGAGAATGTGTTTGGCAAAGCGGACGTTCAGCAGCGGCTGAGCCTGCTTCGCGAGGGCCATGATGCCTGCCATGAGCGGAGCCGCAGAGGAGGTGCCTCCGAACTCGCTGGTATAGTCGTCATTGGGGAAGCTGTCATCGATGGGGGTGTTGTAGCCCTCACTGCCGGTGCGGTCGGTGGTGGTCACGGCATCAATGGCGAGCGCATCGGACGTTGGCGCGGTCACGACGATATTCGCGCCGAAGCAGCTGTAGGCTGCGAATACGCCGTCGAATCCCAGTGCCGCGACGGCAATGCCATTGGGGCTGTTCTGCGGTTCCTTCTTATTGGAGTCATCGTAGCCGGTACCCCTGTCGTTGCCCGCTGAGAAGAGGTGGATCGTACCGACGGCAGCGGAGGTGTCGAGGGCTGCTCTCTCGGCGGCAGCAGGGACATAGGACTCTGTCACACCGTAGCTATGATTCTTGACCGCAATGGCGTTGCTCCCCCCGCTGCTTTGGTAAAGCGTGGCATCCACGAACATGGCGACGGTCTGAAAATCAAAGTCGATGCGTAGACCCGCCAGTCCTGCGTAGGGTGCGGCGCCCACCACGCCAATGCCGTTGCCACCGCGTGCGGCGGCCACCCCGGCCACGCTGACGCCATGCCGATCAGCCGTATAGACCGGATCAGGGACAGCATCATTTTGCCCGAAATCCCAACTGTTTGATGCGACGTAGTTGGGTGACAGATCGGGGTGCGTGGTTTCGATCCCATCGTCCACGATGCCGATCGTAATGCCCTGTCCGGTGATGTCCAGGGACCAAGGGACGCTGACGTTGACGTCGATGTCGGTGTACTCATTTTTGAGGTGCCACTGGCCGCGACCGCCCCAGCCAGAAGGTGTTTCTTTGTGGAAATAGGGATCATTCGGAACGAAGGAGTGTCTGACCTTATGGGTTCGGCTGTTCTGGTAGACCTGGCGAACGGCGGCATCTTTTGCGGCCAGCTGTCGGGCTGAGAGGGCTTTGACAGCAGTGCCTGCAACAAAAATATGGGCATTGGGGTCGCTCTTGAGCGTTTGCTTAAAGGTCAGGCCGTAGCGGGCCGCGATGGAGGCCACTGTGGTGCCCGGCTCGAGAAAGAGGAGGATTTCGGATGAGCTCTTGGCTTGCTGGTTGAAGGAAGAGGGGCGCTTGAGCGTACCTTCCACAGCGGCGTCGCTAGGCATGGCGCCGGAACTGTAGAGGGCTGTGACAATCAGGATTGTCAATGCTCCCGTTCTGCTCGTCCGATTCATCGCTTCTCTCCCTTTCCCTGCTGTCGCAGTGGTCCATTCCGAAATAGGGCACCTCTTCCGAGACATGGTCGGCCCCCGTCTAATGGGGGGATCATAACTACATGGCTTGTCATACCAAAGCTCATTCTTTGCCACGGGCTTCTGCGTCATTCCCTACGCTTGTTTTCTGCACCTACAGCTTGGTAGGGTAAGGGGCATGCGCGACAACCGGATACAGCATGTGTGGCTCTTTGCGCTGGTGGCGGACTTCTGCGCGCTGGTGGCGGCTTATTATACAACGCTCATCATCCGCTTCAACAGCGAGTGGGGGGAGGGGTTCTTCGCTACATTGAACCGTGCGTTGGGTGTTCGTCAGGGCGGAGAAGTCGGTCACATGCTCGAGCTGTTCTACTACGCTAATGCGCCGCGCATCATCCTGCTCATGGCGGGTACGCTCTTTATCATCTACGCGCTGAGAGAGCTGTATAGTGGACGGCGCTATATCCGGCACCGCCCGTTGGCATGGAATATCGTGGTGGCCAATGCAACAGCCTTGGTCCTTTTTTACGCCTACTTCTATCTGAGTCGCAACGTCTTCCACCCGCGCAGCATGTTTGCCACGGTGCTGGTTCTGAACTGCTTGCTTGGTGTAGGGTTTCGAGTGTGGATGGAGTCGCTGCTCAGCTGGGGCCGCGAACGGTTCGGGATCGATCACTGGCGTGCGGTGTTGGTGGGTCATGGGCGCGAGGCCGATACCATCGGTGGCGTGATCGAGACGCTGCACCCGCACGGGCTGGAGGTCGTCCACCGTTCACAGCGTGAGACGGGCAGTTCATCGGCAGCCTTTATTGATGCCCTGGAGCGGTCGGCCAGGGAGCACCGTGCTGACCTGATTATCTGTGCTGAGCAGGGCCTGGAGGTCGGTGAGATCATGTTGGTTCTGGAGCTGGCGGGGACGCTGCACTTGCCCGTCAAAATTTTGACCGACAAGTTGGGTGTTGTGGTGGACCAGGCCCGTATGCCGGCCGACCGCATTCATGGGGTGCCCCTGGTGCATTTTGATACGCCTCGCGCGGGCTGGGAGCACCGCCGCATCAGCCGTATTGTGACACTCCTGGCTGGGGTCCTGACGCTGGCTGCTGTGTCGCCGCTGCTGGGGCTTATCGCTTTGGCTGTGCGCCTGACCAGTCGGGGGCCAATTTTCTTCCTGCAGGACCGCATGGGCGTGAACCGCGAGCCGTTTCGCATGTACAAGTTTCGCACGATGCACGAGCGGGCGGATGAGCTGATCGCACAGGTGGAGGAGTTCAATGAATCCGGGGAAGGGCTTTTCAAGATCAGGAACGATCCGCGCGTGACACGGGTGGGGCGCTTTCTTCGCCGCTTCAGCCTTGATGAGCTTCCGCAGCTGGTGAATGTTGTATTGGGCCGCATGGTCTTTGTGGGGCCGCGCCCCCTGCCGCGACGTGATTTTGAAAACTACTACGAGGAGTGGCACTACAGCCGCCATGGGGGCATGCCGGGCCTGACCTGTCTGTGGCAGGTCTCGGGTCGGAGCGACCTCGACTTCCATAACATGTGCATTCTGGATGTCTATTACCTGCGCAACCAGAGCTGGGTGCTCGACGCCAAGATCCTCCTGCGGACGGTGTGGGTGGTGCTTTTCGCCAAGGGGGCCTACTAGGGCAACGGCCCCTCCGCGTAGATTAGCGGTGCAGCCAGACTTTGCCGAACGGGGTCTTGGCAACGGGTACGAAGGCGGGGCGCAGGGCGTCGGCTATCGGCGGCAACTCCTTCGGGTTGGGGTTTGATGTATGCGGTTTAGTATCGGGCGGGGCGAAGACGTCGCCTGTGGCTAGTATGTTGCCGCCACGGTGACGGGTGGCTTGCATGGCCGCGAGCACGGCGGGCAGATCAACCACCTGTACATCGATTACGTCTGCCTTGGCTCTGTAGCGCAGGTACTGGAATCCGGCTGGGCAGTCGGCGGTCAGAATGAGGTCGCGCGCGCGAGTGTGGTCAAGAATCCACGTTGATTTGGCTTGGTTATAGTCGCTACCGCTATCCGAGAGCAGGCGCATCCCTCCGAAGTAGTTGTGCAGCAGCATGAGCATGAAGAAGGTGCCCAGGGCTTGGGGCGGCACGCCCCGCCCACGGCGTTCATACAGTAGGATCAGGGCGATCCATAGGGGGGGCACCGCCAGTATCCAGCCTTCGGGGTTGGCGGGTTCGTAGCTCAACACAACCACGGCGTGCACAGCGAACCAGATCAGCATGGCCAGGAGCACCATCGGACGCAGGGATGTGGGGGAGGGCGGGGAAGGATCGGCGGTCGGCGTCGGTGGTTCAGATCTGAATCCCAAGCGGTCATCCGCAACGAAGAGGCCCACGATCACCAGGAGGGCAAGAGTGATGAAGGGCAGAATGGCTCCCATTTGTCCTGTGTACTGCCCCATGAAGAGCTCTTCGCGTAGCATGCGATGAGCGAAGATACGTGTCATGCAGTCCTGAAAGGTCTGAAGACAGAAGAGAAAATTGGCGGAAATAAGCGTGTGCCCAAACCCCATGGCGGCATTGCCGATGGCGGCAGGTCCCTGCATATTGAGGTGCACATTGCCGACACCGGCATAGGCTTCAGCCGGATCGGCATAGGGGGGGGGCCCCATCGCGGCATAGGCGGCCACAATCATGGCGACGACGAGGACCACGTACACCAGCAGCGGTGCGCGTCGTCGTCGGCCCATCAGCAGGGCAGGGAAAGCCAAAATGGCTGGAATGCCAGCCAGGATATGTATGAGGGTGGCACCTGCTGCGGCCGCGGCACCCAGTGCGACGCTTGGGATGTTGACCTTGCGTGAGGTCAGGATGTAGATGGCCACCATGAGCGGTGCGGCGGCCACGACGGGCGGTCCGGCCTCGCCGGCGTAGCGCCAGAAGCCATACGAGACGCCAATAAGTCCGGCCGTGAAAAGTGCGACCTCTCGCGAGAACTGTAGGCGCTGGCGAAGGATCAGAAAGCCGAAGGCCACGCTAATGGCACCGGTCAGCATACTGAGGCCCACCAAAACGGCATAGCCGGTGGCCTCGATTCCTACAACTTGGAGTCCTCGCTGGATGGTTTGGGCAACCGGAATAAAGAAAAGGTGGTCATGGTGAGCCGAGTCGCGCAACGGGGCGTGATCGACCTGCCAGGCGTAGTGGAAGGCATTCTCTGCGTCAGAGTGGTTCCCCGGCAACGTCATGCCATAGAGACACAGAAAGAACAGCCCCAGTACCAGCGCCGCCAAGATATCCCCACGTACCCTCATGCTGCCCGTGTTTGTGCGCTTTACGGCCGGCAATGTCAAATGGATAGTCGGCGGGGTGCGCGTGGCCAGGACTGATTCTTCTGGCTGCGTAAGTCCTTGCAGATAGTGACTACTCCTGCCCCGACACAAAGGAAGGGAAGAGATTCGCGTGTACGAGTATGTGATTGGCGGGACTTTTCCGTACTCGTACACCTACTCGTACACGCC
>JABMPJ010000038.1 GCA_013203785.1 Lentisphaerota bacterium
ACGCGTATCGGGGAGTGTTTACCCACGCAAAGTAGCGAAGAGCCAAACGCTCAACTACCTGAAGGCCTCAGGCATGCGAGTTGGATTGCTCGTCAATTTTGGATACCACCAAAAAGCCACAATAGAAAGACTAGTCTTATAAAGCATCCTTTTCCCCTTCCGTGTCTTCCGTGCTTTCCGTGGTGGACAAAACAATAGACAGAGTAGATCATGAACTACGATATAATCATCATCGGTGCCGGCCACGCGGGCTGCGAAGCGGCCCTGGCGGCAGCGCGCATGGGCGTGCGCACCGCGCTCATCACCATGTGCCCCGATAAAGCCGCCACCATGCCCTGCAATCCCGCCGTTGGCGGTATTGCAAAATCCCACCTCGTCTTCGAGGTCGACGCCCTCGGAGGTGAGATCGCGCGCAACACCGATCTGACCGGCATCCAGTTTCGCATCCTCAACACACGCAAAGGTCCCGCCGTCCAAGCCAACCGCGCCCAGTGCGATAAACAGGCCTATAACGACCGAATGTGCGCCGTTCTCAAGCATACCGCGAATCTAGACCTCATTGAAGGCAAGGCGGTCGACCTGGATATCAAAGATGACGCTATTGCAGCCGTTGTTCTCGCCGATGGAACGACTCTTCCCGCGTCCGCCGTCGTGATCTGCGCAGGGACTTCGCTCCACGGAACCATTCATATTGGAGAGGAGACCCGCTCCGGCGGCGGCGGCGAGCTTCCCGCCGCTAAGAAACTCGGACAGAAGCTGGCCGATCTCGGATTCCGCGTCGCCCGGCTCAAAACGGGCACACCGCCGCGCCTGCACCGAAATAGCATCAATTTTGACAAGGTTGAGATACAGCCCGGCCTTGAACCTCCTCCGTTCTTTTCCTGGTCTGTCAAGAAGATCGCCCGGATGTTCCACGTGGAACACTCGCCAGATATCGCGGACCTCTGCGCAATGTTCCACGTGGAACATCCCGACCCAGCGATGATGCCGTGGCAGCCGGGATCCAACCAGGTCCCTTGTCATTTGACCCATACAACGGAGGAGTCGCACCGCATTATCAGGGAGAACCTGGATCGAAGCGCTATGTATGGCGGTCATATTAAGGGAACGGGGGTCCGTTACTGCCCGTCGGTAGAGGATAAGATTTCGAAATTTCCGGAGAAACTTCAGCACCATGTCTTCATCGAGCCGGAGGGACGCGATACGGACCTGATGTATCCAAACGGGATTTCCAACAGTCTACCCCGCGACGTCCAGCTTGAGCTCGTCCATTCAATTCCAGGATTTGAAAAGGCGGAGGTGTTGGCGTGGGCCTATGCGATCGAGTATGATTTTGTGGATCCGACCCAACTCAAACACACTCTGGAGACAAAATCAATAAAGGGTCTCTTCCTGGCCGGCCAAGTGAACGGGACCACAGGCTACGAGGAGGCCGCCGCTCAAGGCTTCGTTGCCGGCGTCAACGCAGCCCTGCAGGTGCAAGGAAAGCCGCCCTTTGTTCTGCGGCGTGAGGAGGCTTACATTGGTGTTCTCATCGATGACCTCGTGACCAAGGGCACCGATGAGCCCTATAGGATGTTTACCTCTCGAGCGGAGCACAGGCTTCTACTTCGCCAGGACAACGCACGCTTCCGTCTGATTGAGCATGCGAAGACGATTGGAATTGTTTCGGATCAGTTTGTCACTGAAACCAAGCAGTTTGCAGATGATATTGAGTCTGAAAAACTTCGCCTCGCGGCGACGCGCCACAAGGGAGAGACCCTACTGAACCAACTTCGTCAGGCCAACGTGACCTACGCGGGGCTACCATTGAAGCGGGAGGATTTGGATCCGGTGGTTGAGGAACAGCTCGAGATCTGGGCGCGCTATGCCGGATACATCGAGCGTGAGCAGCGCGAGGTGGAGAAGCGGGGCGATATGGAGACCCGGATGATTCCGGATGGGATCGACTACCAGGCCATCGACGCGCTTCGCCTGGAGGCGAGAGAGAAGCTCACCCGCATCCGTCCCGAGACCCTCGCGCAGGCCCTCCGTATTCCCGGAATAACACCGGCCGATATATCGGTCCTGATTGTGGTCATTGCGCGCCGGGCGGTTGGTTGATACTTTGGTGAAAATGGTAACCACGTAAAATACAGCGCGGCATAGACGCAACCAAAGGTGAATACGAACCGCGAATGGACACGAATGAACGCGAATTGGGGGGCGACTTTCGGGAGTGGATAAATATTGTCGGGATAAGTCTGAATATCCAATATCCAACAAGGAATGTCCAATGACCCAATGGAGGCATCCTCCGAGACACACGAAAAAATAGAGGGGAATTGCACAATCAATACTCTTTATTTTTCTATTTCCGTGTCTTCCGCGCCTGCCGTGGTTAGTATAATTCATCTTCCCGTCCTCACCGCGAGTGAGTAGCCTATGGATATGAAACACATCTTGCGAGTTGAGCTGTCGCAGGCGGCGATACGACACAACAGTCGGGTCATCCGTGATCGTTTGGGTGACGGGGTCAAGCTCTGTGCGGTCGTCAAGAGCGACGCTTATGGCCACGGGATCGATCTCCTCTGGCCCATCTTGGCGGAGGTCTCCGATTGCCTGGCTGTGGCCTCGGCCGCAGAAGCGATCGAGCTGCGCACGCTGGGATATGAGGGCGCGCTGCTCATGCTCTTCTGTGCGCGCTCCTGCGGTGTAGGGAGTGATGCGGTCGCTGTGCTGGCGGAGTTGATTCGACAGCATGTGGCGCTTACCGTCACCGATCCGGCCGACGTGGAACTGATCAGATTGGCGGCGGCGGCAGCTTGTTCAGAGGCCCTGATTCATGTGGAGGTCGATTCTGGGATGACCCGTAGTGGTGTCTCACCAGACCATGCCCGGAATCTTTTGGAGCTCATCAGGGAATCAGAGGGCCTCCGTCTGGATGGCCTCTACACGCAACTGGCGGCGGCAGACGATGAAGACTCGACCGCCTCTGTCAAACAGTTGGATATATTTTACATTGTTGTAAATGATTCTAGTATAAATAGTAATGTGTGTGTACACTGCGCTAATTCGGCTGCCGCCGTGACACGTCCAGAGACAAAGATGGATATGGTGCGCGTTGGATTGATGCTTTACGGTAGTCGACCGGCCCCGCACGTGGCCCCTGATATCGAGCTCCGACCAGTCCTGAGACTGGTGAGCCACCTGATGCAGATTCACGAGGTGTCCCGCGGCACACAGGTTGGCTATGGGTTGACCTATACGTGCACGCGGCCCAGTCGCATTGGGCTGGTTCCGGGGGGCTATGGCGATGGCTATCCGCGTGCGCTCTCCGACACCGCCTGTGTGCGCGTGGGAGATACGATGGCACCAGTCGTGGGACGGGTCTCTATGGATCAGATTAGCGTCGATCTGACCGACGTGCCAGGTGCCATTGTGGGAGACGAAGTGGAGTTGATCTCAAACAATGCCCAAGCCCCCAACAGCGCCGCGAATCTTGCCGCCGCCGCCGGAACTATCCCCTACGAGATCCTGACCAACATGGCTCTCTGCCGCCGCATGGACCGCGTATTGATGGAGTAGCGCAGAGCGCGAAGGCTCAGGGGAGGGAAGCGTTGACCGCAAAAGAGCGCAAGGAACACAAAAGGAAGAGATTCGGTCGAGTCCTATTCCAGCTTGATTCTTTGCGTATTTTCTCTGTATTCAGTGGTCTTAAACCGAATGGCACCTAGATAAGCAGGCACTCAACCGTGCTCTTTCGTGGTTTCGAACTCTTCAGCACATCACCCCTCCACGCCAATAATGCCCGCGTCGTGTGTGGGTATGATGCGCTGGCCGGGCTGGACGATCAGAAAGTCATCGTCCCAGTCGCCAGCAAGGAATCTGCGGACGAGGTTGTCTGAGCCGGGCACCTCGCGGTATTCCCACTCCAGGGAGTCCGCACACTCCATGGTGTGGGCGCGGTAGCGGGTAGGACCGGCCGCATCGGGATCTATATAGGCCGCCGTAGTGTAGTCCTTCATCCAGCCCTGCTCCATCTCCATAAGGTAATCGGCATTCTCCTCTCCATACTGATCGGAGTAGTGCTTCTTAAGGAGCTCACAGCGCGATTGTCCGGGCTGGGGATTGGTCTCTATCCATCCGGAGCTGTACCAATAGGTTCCCGGATGTGCGTCGAAGTATTCCTGGTAGCGTTGGCGGGAGCCCAGCAGCAGGGTGATACAGTCGTGTGCGCGCGGAATGACCAACGGAGTATGGCGAGCCTCGATTCCCTGTAACCCGTTGCTGCAGAGTCCATATCCCACAAGAATGGCATCGCGTCCCTCGCGCACCAGGTCGATTGCCTCCTGAACCTGCGTGCGGAGCTGGTCGGGTTGATCATGCAGCCCCTGCCGCAGAAAACGGAAATCATAATCGTGCTGTTCTCGCAGGGCCGAGCGAGAGAGCTCCCGCCAGAGGACGTGGCAACCGATAACGGTATAGCGTGACATGCCTCCTATTGTCACCGCATTCAGCGGCCGGGGTCAAGAATCCGCTTTCACGACATGCCTTCTTCTTCATATAATGGCATGACTGCTGCAATGAGCGGTCGTTGTGATGGGTTGGTGTCCGAGAGGGGGCCATATGATCGGACCCGATCGAACCAGGAAGACAACATGATTTCTGATCCTCCACAATCGAGCTGCCCCGACTGTCCGGCCCGGCCTGCGGACGGATCTTCGGCCTCAGCTGATGCGGCCCCCGAGTACCGTTGCTGCTCCGGGCCCGAACGACACAGCTGCGACTGCATGGTCTGTGGGTCCGAGCTGGTCTATGCCACAAAGGCGTCAACGGTTGATTGCAGCTATTGTGGTGGGGAATTCACCTCGAGCGCCACATGCGTTCAGGGCCACTTCGTCTGTGATCGCTGCCACAGTAGTGATGCCATTGCCCTGATTGAGTCTGCCTGTCTGTCTGCTTCAGAAGTAGATATGGTTGAACTGTTTATGAGAATAAGATCACACAAATCTATGCCGTTGCACGGCCCCGAATTTCACGCTCTCATCCCCGCCGTTATTCTGACGACCTACCGTAATCTGGGGGGCAATGTGACGGATGATCTCATCCGCACCGGCATCCAGCGGGGCGCGCGTATTCCCGGTGGCTCATGCGGCAATAATGGGATATGTGCTACAGCCATGGGAGTCGGGATCGCGTTCAGTATCATTCTGGGGGCAACACCGACCACACCGGTCCAGCGCAGTCTGGCCCAAACAATGACAGCCGAAGTCCTTACTGAAATCGCGGCTCTCGAGGCCGCGCGCTGCTGTCAGCGTGAATCCCTGACCGCTCTGCTCGGTGCGGCACGGCTCTCGGCGGCACATCTCCCCGTCACCCTGGTTGCCGAAGTGGAGCCGGTCTGCGAACAGTGGCAGCACAACCGCGAGTGTATCTATGCCCACTGTCCCTTCTTCGGCGACCAGGTGGATACTGACGCCGAGACAGCGTCATGAAGGAGACGAACAGCAAGATACTCGTCATCATGGCCCGCTATCCCCGGCGCGGCCGGAGCAAGACACGCCTCATTCCAGCCCTGGGCCAACGCGGCGCGGCCGCACTGCAACGCAGCATGGCCGGTCACACGCTATTAACTGCCCGCCAGACCAGTTCGGAACAGGGGATCGATCTCTGCGTCTACGGAACCGGTGCCCGTCGGAGTGCTTTTCGTCGCTGGCTGGGGCGCGGCCCGACCTACCGCCGCCAGATAGGTTCCGATCTCGGGGCACGCATGGACGGGGTCTTCCGGGAGCTATGTGGTTCACATGAGCGCGTCATCATCATCGGGACCGATTGTCCCAGCCTGACCCCGGCCATACTGGGCGAAGCCTTTGCCCAGCTTGAGACCCATCACATCGTGATTGGCCCGGCGCAGGATGGTGGCTACTACCTGATTGGGCTGCAGCACCCAGTCCCGGCGCTCTTTGAGGGCATCAGTTGGGGTGGGGCAGAGGTCTTGCAGCAGACTCTGGTTCGAGCCCAGAAACTCGATCTTAGTTTCGCGCGTCTGTCGCCGCTCTCCGATATTGACCGGCCGGAGGATCTACCGATCTGGCAGGCCGCTTCCGGTGGCGCGGGGCGGCATAGCGGCGGCGGCCGCATTTCAGTCATCATCCCCGCCCTGAACGAGGCGGCGAGGATTGGTCCGGTACTCGAACGGGCCCGCTCCGATGCCCACGAGATCATCGTGGTCGATGGTGGCAGCGAGGACGATACGCGTGCGATTGCTTACAGCAAGGGGGCACGTGTTATCTCGGCCCCTCGCGGCCGTGCCAGTCAGATGAATATCGGCGCCCAGGCCGCCACGGGTGACGTGCTCCTCTTTCTGCATGGCGATACCATGCTGCCTCCTCACTATGCGATCGATGTGCAGCGTACGCTGCTTCGTAAGACCGTGGCCGGGGCCTTTCGCTTTCGGCTTGAAGGTGAATCGCGCGCCTACCGCGTGGTGGAGTGGGGTGTCCGCTGGCGCGCACGCCTTTGCAGATTACCCTACGGCGACCAAGCCATCTTCCTGCGCGCGGACCACTTCCGGGCTATGGGAGGCTTCGCCCTCCTGCCCATTATGGAGGGTTTTGAGCTGCTCTGCCGTCTCCGCCGCCTCGGGCCAGTCTGCATTGCCCGCCGCGCCGCCGTAACCTCCAGCCGCCGCTGGAACGATGTTGGGGTGGGGACCACGACGTGGGTCAACCAGCTCATCGTGCTCGGCTACCGGCTCGGTATCGACCCGGCTCGGCTCGCCCGTTTCTACAGCAAAGAGAGGAAACGGTGAGCGGTCGAAAGATGGTCTATGTCGATTTCGACGATGTTCTCTGCCAAACCGCGCGCTCCTTTATAGAGGTAGTGGAGCGTGAGTTCGGGCGCCGCTACGCCTTTGAAGATATTCACTCCTTTGACCTGGCCAAATCGTTCGAGCTAAATCCCCGTGAATATGAACTTCTGATGGTGCTCATACACAACCCGGATCTCCTCCGGGTCATGGAGCCGATGCCCGGCGTGCTGGATGTTCTGAAGCGTTGGAACGCAGACGGGGTGGAGGTCGTGGTGGTAACCGGACGTCCGCCCGCCACGGAACCCGTTTGCCACGACTGGTTAAAACAGCATAGCGTGGCTTACAACCGCATCATCTTCGTGGATAAGTATGGTCGCGCGCATGAGCCCGTCGCGAATGTGGAGGTCCTGTCTCCCCATGATCTGGTCGGACTCGACTTCTGCCTCGCTGTTGAAGATGCCCCGGCGATGATCCGTTTTCTGGTCGAAGAGACGACTATTCCGGTGGCCGTCCTGGATCGCCCCTGGAATCGCTCGTTGGAACTTGCAGTCACGCCAACCGATCATCAGCTTACGCGCTGTGAGGACTGGAACGCCGTCGCCGAACACGTCACTTTGCGCGCGAGATGTTCTGCTTGATCTCGTCGAGACGAGCGGCCCCCGAGCCAACCGGGGTGCCGTTGCGATCGTAGACCTGGACGTGCGGAATGCTTCGGATCTTATACTGCGCCACGACAGGCGTATCCCAGTTCACCACATCAATCTTGCACAGCTTGACGTCTGGGTCCGTACGCGCGATCTGTTCCAGTTTGGGCCCCATGATCTTACAGGGGCCGCACCAGTCGGCATAGAAATCAACAAGGGTGACCTTTCCGGGCACTGTGATCGACTTCATGTTGACTCGTTGGCCTCCGTTCGAGATCATCTGAACAGAGGGCACGTTGTCGCCAGCAGCCCCTACTTGACCGGCCAAGGCTGTGTGCGCGGGCTTCTTCCCGCGTGGCGCGGCCCCCTCGACCTCGACATGCGAGACCGTCTCCCCATCCGCCGAAAACACGGTGAGTTTGTCGTACAGCAGACAGAGCTCCCGGCCACTCTTCATCTCGCCCTTGGGGCGACCGAGTTTCTCGCGTACCTCGGCCAGCGTAGCGCCTTCGAGGCTCTTGGGATCCTTGCCATCCACCTGTACAGGCTGGGCCGGTTCGGGAGGTACATCCTCACCCCATTCTCCGTCCATTTCGCCTCCCATTTCTTCCCCCATCGTCTCGAGGGCCAGCTTCTGAAAGGCGGCCGTGTGTTTCTCCGAAAGTCCAGTCTCTGCCAGCTTCTGCAGCAGCGGTTGCATCATGGTCGGCCCCTGCAACGCGAGCAGGCCTACACAGCCAATGAAGATGAGTAAGCCCAGCATCTGGATGCGAAAGGCGGGCTTAGCTTCTTCCCAATGCATAATAAGAAAGATCAGGCCCGCCGGTCCCAAAAAGAGAACACAGAGCCCCCATACCACGCTGTGACGAAAGGCCGCCACGATCAGCATGATGCCGCCGACCATCAGCACGATCCACCCCACCAGCAACAGCACACCCATCAGAATAGCCATCGATTAGCCCTCCCTAACTTGCACGATCCTGTAATTATGTCGTCCGGGCGCGTCGCTGTACAGGGGGAAAAGGGGAAGCGCCAGGGCCATTCAGTGCCCCGCAATGCATTGGTCTGCAGCAGTTTTCTGATCGATCTGACCCTATGAGCCATTCAACACCCAACAGAACAACAAGGAATATCCAACCGAACAAGGAGAGAGAGCGAGGGGAGCGAATGGCAGACTGAAAAGCCCTCCATTCTCGTTCTCTCGCACACTGGACATTGGGTGTTCCTTGTTGGCTGTTGGATATTCGGACTTCATTGGCTTCTGGCCTCTACCC
>JABMPJ010000039.1 GCA_013203785.1 Lentisphaerota bacterium
ATCCATGCGGCCCCGGACGTCCGGGGCCCTCCAGTCCACGGAAAACCGTCAGATTCCATCATGGAGGGACGCGCTCTGTCGCGTCCGGCACCCAGTGGACGCCATCATGAGAATTCCTACCGATCACCGGTCACTAGTCGCTGATCACAGCTCTCAACTGCTTCGACACCTCGTACAACGCAATCGCGCCGGCCACTCCCGCATTTAACGAGTTCACACGGCCGTGCATTGGGATGCGGGCCAGCACACTACAGTTTTCTTTCACCAGCCGCCGTAAACCCACGCCTTCACTTCCCACGACCACCGCCGCCGGCCCACTGACGCGGACGTGGCCAAGGTCTTTGCTTTCCGAACCGCCTTCAAGACCGATGCTGTATACACCGAGCTCCGTAAGCGCTTTCAGGCAGTTCGAAATATTCGTGACGATGCAGACCTGCACATGCTCACTGGCTCCTGCAGAGGCCCTCACCACAGCAGGTGTCACGTGCGCGGCTCGCTCCTTTGGTATCACAATAAGCGCTACCCCTGCCGCGTCCGCCGAGCGCATGAGCGATCCTAGATTCTGCGGATCCTGTACTCGATCCAGAATAAGGAACAACGGATTATGCGACGTTGTATCTTCCAGCAATGCGGGGACCACATCGTTCCACTCCACATAGCTGTAGCGACCGGCGTCGACGGCAACCCCCTGATGATTGCCGTGTGGCCCCGCCATTTGCTCAAGGCGATGGCGCGGCACCGTGCTGACCGTCATCTCGGCCTCCGATGCCAGCTTGAGAATCTCTTCCAGCTCGTGGCTGGCGCGCGCCCGTTCCCCCACATAGAGTGTGGTCAACCGTCTGCGCCCCGCCAGCAAGACCTCCCTGACGGGCTGCCGACCATAGATAAAGTCTCGATTCGCCATTCCTACTCTCCTGCTACAAAATCTCTAAATGTCAGTCGGCCATGGCCAGGCTCCATGCTGAACTGGAACCGACCCAGAAAGCTCATGCCAAGCAGTCCGTCGACATCCTCATCCGGAGCGTTCGCCAGTATAACAGCCGGAACACCCCGTGCCGATACGCCACCCACTGCAACGTGGTCGAGCATGATGCGGATGCCCTGAGCGGACTCTCCGTTGGCCAGCACGAGTTCCATCGTCTGAGCCGCGTCCCATTCCAGACCCGCCCGCTTGGCGAATGCCTCTGACATTGTGACGATGGCCGCACCTGTGTCGACGATGAAATGGCCTGTAGTGGTTTGGTTGATGTGCACCTCCACGGCGTGGCCTGCACGATGGGACAGAAGCGATGCGGTATGGGTCTCAAATTCACCACTGAGCAGGGCGAGCTCTGACATGGCGCGATTAAGAAAGACACGCTCATCGCCGGTCTCCCCTCCCCCACCGTGTTGACTGGCGGCGTCGCGCCGCAGCGACTCCAGGGCGTCGGCGTAGTGGGCGATAAGATCGGCCCATCCCTGTTTTAGGCTTGGTAGCGCACGCAGCGCGTCGACCTTCAGGGCGGCCGCATTTCTCAACTCGTTCATCTCCGTCACAGATGTATTGTAGGCGTGGACATCGCGAGTCGCATCCATCTCACGCAGCTTTTGACCCGCCTCGGCAAGGTCGGCATTGATCCCGTGGAACTCCATTCGCAGCTGCTCTTCCCGCTGTGCCGCACCTTCCAGACTGCGCTGCGCACGTATGACCTGGTGCCGCTGCGCTTGTAAGGCACGTAAACGCTCCGCCAAATCGATTAGGCGGGGCGGCACATAGGCCTCCTTGAGGAAATATTTACGCTTCCACTCCTTCTCGATCTGTTCGGCATGGACCGGCGGCGAGTACCGAATCTCCTTGATGCGACGGCGGGTAATCCGAGTGGCACCCCCCTCGACACGCAAGGTTATATGGTCGCGTGACTCACTCTCAATCAATCCGTCCAGATAGCGATCATTGGTGAGATAGACTCGATCAGCCGTGGCGGCAGAGCCAAACATTATGCCGAGTCCGACAATCAACCGCAGGTTTACTCGCATAGCTAGGCCTCACAATGGCACCACCACGAAGGGGGGGGGCGGCAGACTACAGCCGGACGCGAACAGCCGCTCCCACGGTCACGGAGTCAGCGCTGAGCTCGTCTCCGAGATTATGGATGCGGTCCCACTCCATGAATCGATAATTGGCATTGATGTCGAGCGTGACATGGGGGAGCACAGGGAAATCTACCCCCGCCCGAACCGCATAGAAGGGATGGTCGGCGACATCCCCATCCGAATAGAGCACGCCAACACCGAGCGCCGCGTAAATCCACCCTCCCGCAATAACGTAGGCCTGCGGCGCATAGACCCTGTCGGGAGAGCCGCCGTAGTATTTGGGGAGTTGCTCGAGCGCCAACTCGAATTTCAGAAGCCAGAGCGGCTGAATCTGGTAGCTCAGCAGATAGGCGAAACCGCTTTGCTCTATATTATCCACCTCGATGTCCTCGACCGCGACCCAGTAGTGAGCCCCCACGCCGACACGATGCTTTACATCAGCCCGCGCCGAAGCGCCCAACCCGCAGAACAACAGGAGAACCACACTACAGACTGCAAACCGCATTTTCATTGCACGCTCCATTCCCGATCCACCACCACAGCAGGTCTCATTGTGGCCCCGGCTCACGAGGCCGCTCGCCCTCCCCTCCCACAAAGATAACGGATTTCTTCGGGAGGGCCGACGTCCTCGGCGGCCGCAGTGGCTGAGATGCGGCCACATTGTGAACGACTCATCTGCCCTGCAACTGCTTGCTAACCCTTCCAGATGTATGGGAGACTGTCAAATCTCATTTGGTTGGCCCCGTGCGGCTGGAGGAATCAGAACCGTCATGAATCCATATCTCGTTATCATACTGGCCGCACTACTGCTGCGCTACCTGCTCGACAGCGTAGCAGAGCTGGTCAACTTGGGCCATGTCCGCACGGAGATTCCGTCTGAGTTTAGAGGCCTCTATGATGCAGAGCGGTATGCGACCTCGCAACGCTACCTGCGCGACTCCACACGTCTAGGACTCCTTAGCGACACCGTGGGTACCCTTATCCAACTCGCCTTCATCCTACTGGGTGGCTTTTACCTACTCGACAACATGGTCCGTCTCCCGGAGTGGCCGCCCCTTCTGAGCGGCCTGATTTTTGCCGGTACGCTGGCCTTGGCCCATGCGCTACTGGATCTGCCGTTTTCGATCTACCGCACCTTCGTGATCGAGGAACGTTATGGCTTTAATCGAACCACGCCGCGCACGTTCGTGCTGGATATGCTCAAGGGCACCCTACTGGGCATCATCATCGGAGCTCCGCTTTTGGCGGGTGTTATACTTCTTTTTGAGACGCTTCCGGACCAAGCATGGTGGCTGGTGTGGGGGCTGCTTGTCACGGTTCAGTTGGTCATTGTCTTTCTCGCGCCCTACGTGATCATGCCCCTCTTCAACACCTTCACGCCCCTGGTCGAAGGCGAACTGAAGGAGGCGATTCTGCGCTACGCCAACGCCCAGTCTTTTCCGCATGCGGGTCTCTTCACGATGGATGGATCGAGACGCTCCTCCAAGTCGAACGCGTTTTTCACAGGGTTCGGGCGATCGCGCCGGATTGTGCTGTTCGACACTTTTTTGGAGCGACATTCGACGGCTGAGGGCCTGGCGGTCGTGGCACACGAGATGGGCCACTACAAGAAACGCCACATCCCCTCCGCCATGCTGCGCTCGATCATTACCTCAGGGGCGACCTGCTACCTTCTGGCCTGCTTCATGAATAACCCGGGCATGTTCCGCGCCTTTGGCTTTCCTCCTGAGCAGGTGTCCGTATACGTCAGCTTGGTTCTCTTCGGTTTTCTCTACACCCCAATCGGGATGGCCCTGGGTATCATGGAGCACGCCATTTCACGCAGGCATGAATATGAAGCCGATGCCTACACGGTCGATTCATGTCCACAGCCGGAGGCGTTGATCGAGGCCCTCAAGAAGCTGAGCGTGGACAATCTCTCCAACTTGGCGCCGCACCCGCTTAAGGTCGCCGTGAGCTACTCACACCCGCCAGTGCTTTACCGGATCGAGGCGATCCGACAGCGCCTACCCGCGCCGCAACGTTAGACGTCCCATGCATCCTCAACAGCCACAAGGTCCGGTGCGCTGATAACCATGGTGCAGGGCCCGGTCTCGCTCTGCTCAGAGCAGGTGCCATAGATGTAGCCGATGTTGACGCCTGCCTTGGCCAGGCGGGCCAAACCGCGGGTCAGGGCACCAGCCTGATTGGGCATGCTCAACACAGCCACTTCCGCTGTAGAGAAGGCCACGTTACTCGCTTTGAGAATGTCCTGCGTGGCCTGCGTATCGCTGGTGACCAACTGAGCCAGGCTGGTGTCCTCGCCACCAACCACAGAGAGGCCCTCAATGTTAATACGGGCTTCGGCCAGACTGCAGGTCACACCAAACAAGGCCCCCGGCCGGTTCTCCAAGTAGAGCGTAAACTGTGTCTTGATCATGCTGTCTGCCTCTCAGGGTGCCGGTTGCGATGCGGGTGCGGGGATGGTGGCCACCTCCGTTTTAACATACTCATACTCGCTACTATCCGTGGCCAGAGCGGCCAGAGCCTCGGCATAGTAGCTGCGGGCCTCGGCATAGGCGGCGGCCGCTTCTTCGGCCCGCCCGGCATCCCGCAGAATGTCACCAATACGCTTGGCGTTGAAACCAAGGCTCATCTCCCTCGTGTGCGCCAATCCGGTACTGGGATCAACCGTGGATTCGGTCCATGTCGAGACATGCTCCATGAAGGATCGGAACATGGCAATCGCATCATCAACACGACCCTCTTGGAGCGCCAAATGAGCCCCAACCTTGTTGATGGCCATTGAATGCCACATCGCATCGTCGGCCCGGAAGCCGCTCTCCAACACGGTCAAGGCCCGCCGGTAGTCGTTGATCAGCACCGACCCGTCCATCAGGAGGGCTTGATACTGGGCTTTGGGGCCATCGGCGGGGAGCTCACTCAGAACCCACTCTACCAGTTCAAGCGCCGACTGTTTGAGGGGTAGATCGGATGAGCCCATGACGTCGTAGAACACCGCATTGAGTGGCCGCCCCAACGACTGCGAGTCAACCCCCAGTGTCTTAAGTTTCTGCAAGCGCGCAACCGAATCCGCGACATGTTTACTCTTCACGGCGACAGCCATATAGGAGCTTACCGCCTGAGAGCGCGTACCGGTCGCAGCGGGCATGGCTCGAATAACGTGCTCGCACAACTGATCGATGACGGCGCTCTGATTCGCCGCCATGGCGCGATCGCAGAGCGATCGGAGTGCCAATTTGGAGCCGGTGTCCGGCAGCGTTGCGGCCTTGGCGACAAACGCGGTTAACACGGCATCCCACTCACCCCGGGCGGCCAGAACCGTCATTTCCGAGCTGGTGACAAAATGGGCGGCGCTTTCGTCGCCGGTGGCGCTCAGACGCGCCAAAATGCTGCCGACGGCATCGTAGTTATCCCGGTCCAGCAGCGCATTCACGGGTCGCGCAAAAATGCGTGCGGCACCGGCACCGCCGAAGCGCGTGCAGCACGTCAAGGCCAGTGCATCCATCTTGTCGTCCATCTTGGACTGTACGTTAGCATCGACATAATAGCTGTAAGCATTCTCCATGATGTTGGAGGGTAGCGGGGCCGTGACCATCTGCTCGGTCCACGCCAGATAGCCGGCGGGATCTTCCTGGCGCTTGAGATGCGAGGGGATCATGGCAAAGGTCTGTGATGCCGTCTCAGGGCTGGCGTTCAACATAGCAAGATAGTTGGTCTGGGCATCGATCACCCGGTTCTCCAGCAGGAGCAACTCAAGCAGGGAACGGAAGATGGATGACTGTTCGTCCGCATACTGCGGATCGGCCAGCCCCGCCACCAAAAGATCCACTGCGGCGTCGGTATCGCCCTCGTTGTAGCGCTCACGGGCTTGGCTGAATAGGGCGTTAAAGGAAGACTCGTGCTCGACAGCGGGAGTCTCGACCACAGCGGACTCCGTCCCGCCCTTGCCTCCGCACCCCACAAGTAGAACCATTGCCATCAAAACCAGAATGATCCGCGACATCTTATTGCTCCTTCATCTCGTGTTGATTACCCAACCCACATGGAGCGACGTTACGCCACTCCATAAGCAATCGCAAGCCATTTTGCGCTGCTTGGCACAGACCACAAACAAAAACAGCTCTGTACAATTGGGCGACTAATTGCTTCTATCAACGGAGTGAGGAGATCGGCCATGCGCGTGTGGGCGGGTATCATATTTATTGCCATTGCGGCGCTGCCCTACGGTTTTATTCTCTTTATGGATCACGAGGCAGAGGTCCCCGCCCAAGGGCCGACCGAGACCCTCTCGATCCTGTCACCGCATCGGCGCGAGGTCAGGCAGGAATACAGCCGGGGATTCCAGAAATGGATGTCAGAAGAGCATCAGCGCTCTGTATACATCCAATGGATCGATGTGGGTGGCACCTCCAAGATCATGAAGGATCTGGAGTCGCGCTTCGCGGCCGACCCCGAGTCGGCAAGGGTTGACCTCATGTTTGGCGGCGGTGTCGATCCCTTTCTCCAAGCGGCTACTTACGGGTGGCTCACCCCTGTACACCTTCCTCAAGCAACGTTGGATCGTATTCCCGAGAGCTGTGCCGGAACCCCGGTCTATGCAAAAGATTTCACGTGGTACGGCGTGGCGTTGAGTGGATTCGGGATTCTTTACAATCGTCGGTTACTCGAGCAGCTGGACATTCCCATCCCCCGTGAGTGGGCCGATCTGGCCGATCCGATCTACGCCACATGGTTGGGATCCGGTGATCCTCGCACAAGTGGGTCGGTCCATATGTGCTATGAGATCGTATTACAGGCCTATGGCTTCGATGAGGGATGGAGCCTCCTGACGCGCATCGCTGCCAATGTGCGGCGATTCGGCGAGGGGGGCGGCGCGGTGCCCCTTGAAGTATCCTCCGGTGAGGTCGCGGCAGGCATGGTGATCGACCAGTATGCCCAGACGGTGATCGACTCGATCGGACCCGACGTTGCCTTTGCCTTGCCGCGCGGTGTCACACTGATTGGTGCCGATTCGATAGCGATGCTCAAGGGGGCCCCCTCCCCCGAGCTGGCGGAGCTGTTTATCACCTATACCCTCTCCGATGCGGGTCAAGCCCTGCTCTATCAGCCGATGGGACGCGACGGGCAGAAACATGCCCTCCATCGGCTCCCGGTCGTCGCCCACCTCTATGAAGATGACCCCGATGCGCCCGAAACACGCCCCTACAGCTATACCTCTCGCTTCAGCTATGACACCGATGCCGCAGCCAAGCGATGGAGGATACTGAATGACCTCGTCGGGGTCTGGCTGATTGATGCGCATACTGAGCTGACGGCTGCATGGGCCCACGATCGCAAAGGGGGCCTGTCTTCCGACGAAATAGCGGCTATCTCGGCCCCACCGTTGACCGCGGCCGAACTGGAGACTCTTGCGGGGCAGTGGGACGATACACGGTTTAGACTGGCTACCATGACCGCTTGGTCGCGTTTGGCACAGGAGCGGTACCGGCGATAGAGGGGTTCTGAAACGGGAAGGTAATGACACGATGACGATAGCGGCCATTCAGGTAGAGAACATCACCAAGCGTTTTGGGGATGTCACGGCTCTTGACGGACTCTCCTTCAGCGTCCAACCCGGCGAACTCTTCTTCCTACTGGGGCCCTCTGGATGCGGCAAGACCACGATGTTGCGGATACTGGCTGGCCTGGAGGCGCCGGATAGCGGCACCATCCGCTTTGGCGGCGAGGATGTCGCCACGCGGTCCCCCTATCAGCGCGGTGCCCCGATGGTGTTTCAGAACTATGCCCTCTGGCCGCACCTGAATGTGCGTGACAATGTCGGATTCGGCCTGGTCGAGCGCCGCATGGGGCGGCGCGACATACACGCGCGTGTCGAGGACGTCCTGGAGCGGGTCGGTCTGGCCGGCTACGGCAAACGGTTGCCGGGCCAGCTCTCGGGTGGCCAGCAACAGCGCGTCGTACTGGCGCGCGCCCTTGTGGTGAACCCCTCCATCGTGTTGTTGGATGAACCACTCTCCAACCTGGATGCCAAGCTTCGCTCCGATATGCGTGAGGAGATCGGCCGACTGCACCGAGAAACCGACATAGCCTTTGTCTATGTCACGCACGATCAAGTCGAATCCCTGTCGCTGGCTGACCGCATGGCCGTCATGTCGGCGGGCCGTATTGTGGGAGTGGGCAACCCCTCCGAACTCTACCATCGACCGCCCAACCGCTTCTGCGCCGACTTTCTGGGCAAGGCCAACTTGGTAGCGGCCACCGTGGATGCTGTACGGCAGGATGATGTGAGTATCACGACCCCGTTCGGTGCGTGGCATGCGCGTTGCGCCGATCCGTCGACACTTAAGACCGGCCAATCGGTCCAGTGCATGCTGCGGCCCGAAAATATCACGCCCGGCAAGGGCGGCGACGGGGCCAACCACTTTGAAGCCCTCGTGGAGAGCATACAGCTGACCGGAGCCACCCTCGAGGTGTCGCTGCACTGCCGCGACCACTCCTATCACGCGACTGTACTCAGTCGCTACGCCTTGCCGCTGGTCGTCGGACAGACCGGCCCGTGGCATATTGCCATTGACGACACGGTCGTCATCAGCGATGTGGAGGACGCATCCCGGCATGAGTAAGAGTCCCTCCAGCATCACTCCACACGTGATTCTGTGGAGCATTCTCGCCTTTCTTGCTATCTTTTTAGGGTGGCCACTGCTGCATGTCTTTCGTGGCGCCTTTGTTGACGAGACTGGTTTTTCGCTGACCTATATGGGGTCGCTGTTGAGCGACCCCCTCCAACTACAAGCCTTGGGCAACAGTCTTCTCATCGCCGTCCTCGTCACAACCGCCTGCATGGTGGTCTCGCTACCCATGGCCTGGTTCATGGCCCGGCGCAGCTTTCCCGCCAAGGGGTTGGTCGCAGCCCTGCTGCTGATTCCTCTCATACTCCCGCCCTTTGTGGGCGCGGTGGGTATGCGGATTCTCTTTGCGCGCGCGGGCTCTCTGAGTGCCCTGCTGATGCAGCTCGGGCTGGTCGATGGACCGGTCGATTGGCTTGGTCGCTTCCCTATGCTCGGTATCGTCTTGCTCGAAACGATGCACCTCTTTCCCGTGCTCTATCTCAACCTCGTGGCGTCGTTCGCCAACATCGATCCATCCCTAGAGGATGCCGCCGCGAACATGGGGGCATCGCCCTGGCGCACCTTCCGCCGTGTGACACTGCCGCTGGCCGTGCCGGGCATTTTTGCTGGCACAACCCTGGTCTTTATCTGGGCCTTTACCGAACTGGGCACTCCGCTTGTCTTCGGGATGCGGCGAGTCCTGCCGGTCATGATCTATGACAGCGTCAGCGAGGTGGGTACCAATCCCATCGGTTATGCGCGCGTGGTTCTCGTACTGGTTATTTCGGCGCTCGGATTCTGGATCAGTAAGCGGCTCGTGCAGCGCTCCAAGACCACGACGCTGGGGCGCCTCACCGTCCAACGCAAAGAGACCCCCTTGCGCGGTTTCAAATTGGGACTGGTATACAGTTTTTTTGCGCTCATCCTCGGGTTTGCACT
The DNA here is from genome assembly GCA_013203785.1 of Lentisphaerota bacterium. Classification (GTDB taxonomy): domain Bacteria; phylum Verrucomicrobiota; class Kiritimatiellia; order UBA8416; family JABMPJ01; genus JABMPJ01. The sequence continues at coordinate 9,624 of JABMPJ010000039.1, forward strand.
CCTGCCGCATGTCAGCGTGGTCATGATTGCGCTCAGCCAACGCTGGTTCCTCTCCGTCCTGCCTGAAGGATGGACCCTGGAATTCTTCGGGCGCGCTCTTGGCTCCGACATGACCCAGGGCGCCATGGTGAACAGCCTCTTCCTGGCCATCACCGCCTCGGTGATTGATGTCATCCTTGGCTTCTGCATCGCCTGGCTCTGCGTGCGACGGAAACTGGTGGGATCAGACTGGCTCGACACGGTGGCCATGCTCCCTATTGCGGTGCCGGGCCTCGTGATCGCATTTGGCTACCTGGGCTGCTTCTCGGCTCGCTTTCCAGGCTCCTGGCTGGATCCACGCACCAATCCCATGGCGCTTCTGGCCATCAGCTATGCCGTGCGGCGACTGCCCTATATGGTGCGTGCTGCCCATGCGGGCCTGCAACAAACCAGCGTGACCTACGAGGAGGCCGCCGCCAATCTGGGCGCATCCCCTCTTCGCGTGATTCGCCGCATTACGCTCCCGCTCCTGACCGCCAATCTACTTGCCGGCGCGGTGCTCTGCTTTGCCTTTTCCATGCTGGAAGTATCCGACAGTCTTATCCTGGCCCAGTCGGAACAGTTCTACCCCATCACCAAGGCGATCTACTCGCTTATGGAGGGACTCGAGAACGGCGTCAACGTCGCGGCTGCACTGGGCACGTGGGCCATGGCCCTTCTCGGGGCCGGCATGCTCTGGGCCGCCTGCTTGCTGGGCAAGCGCATGGGCTCCATGTTCCGGGCGGGGTGAGCGGGGCGCGTTCTGAAAGGGATGGCGCATAGCGCTTCCCTCGTGGCTCTTACACGCACTCACACGCAGAGCTCCCCTGTTGGCGGGGGACATCGGCCCTTTTAGGGTCACGGCAGGTTTATGGCGAATTGGTCGTGCTATGGTCTGGCACCACCCCTAGCAACAGGTAGGACACCACGTACTGCGTGGAGATCTCGGCAGGCGTAGGTGGAATATTCAGAACCACATGAACCGTGGCCGTCGCTGGACCGCTAAGCTGACCATCCGATGCAGAGAATCCGAGAGCGTGGTCGCCCAGGTCCGCCAGGACGGGGGTCCAACTGAACGTTCCGAGGCCACCGCCGTCGTCCACGAACAGGGAACCCAGTGGGCCAGTGGGCATGCTCAGGGTCGGCACCGTGCCGTCGCCATCTGTGGCGACGACATGGATCACGAGGGCCTGACCCGGCAACACGTATACATCGGAGACCGGCTGCATGACGGGTGCAAAGTCGTTGTGCAGCGTGGTGACATCGATATCCGCCGACCAGGGGCTATCACCATACGTGTTATAGGCCTTGATCCGATAGCGGTAGGCTGTATTGGGCAAGAGATTGGTGACGACGCTATTGGTGGCGTTGCCGACCGAATTGCTGAACGCGACAGCGCTATCGTTGGTGCGGACGACGTACAGCACGTAGCCATCTACCGGCATAGATCCACCGATTTGCCAGTTGGCCGTCAGAGCGAGCGCCGATATATCGGAGGCGGGAAGCGGTGTTGGCGCATCGGGAACGCTCATGAACTCATCGGCGCCCATATCGATCGTCCCGATGATGCGCGGATCCCCCTCCAAGTCCACAGGACCGGCGGCGTCGGCGTCTCGGCCGACATCAATGCCAGCCGAGCCGGACAACAGGCGGTAGTCATCTGCGGGGGCATTGACGAATGTGGGCGCGTTCGTGATATTGCCGTCGACACCATGCACCACGCCATCACTGGCGCTGGAGTAAAGAATATCCCCGGAAATGTGGCGATAGAGATCGTTGCCACTCGTGTCGGCGCTGTTCTGGGAGGCCATCGTGTTAATGACGCGGCCACCTTCAAACAGGGCCGCACCGCCGCCCTGTAGGTCGGCGCTATTGCGCGCCAGTGTGGAGCTCAGGACCGATCCACCGCGGAAGAGATAAACTCCTCCTCCCAGCGAGGCACTGTTGCTGTAGGCCACGCAGTTCACCAAACTACCACCCTCCAGAAGATAGGCACCGCCACCGTAGTCGGCCGCCTGACCGTTCCGGACGATGCAGTAGCGTAGCTCGGCCGTATCGGCCAGTAGCGCACCGGCGCCAGAGCGATCCTTGAACAGATTCAACCCGCCGAGCGTCGCGCCGCCATCCAGGGTAAAGCCCTCGAGTACAGCACCGTTCGATAGCGAGGCACATCGGACGGCGCCGACGCCGGGACCGCCACCGCCGCCTGCCGCACCGGCGATGATTGTCACATCGGGTCCCTCTGCGCTATAGATCGTGGCGGGCCGCATGGCCAACAGGCGGTTGACCAGTTCGAAGCCGTCCGCAGCGCGGCCACCTTGGTCATAAGTCCCTGGGGCCACCTCGACACGGTCGCCATTCCACGCCGCATCGACACCGGCCTGTAGATTGCTGGCCGCCTCATTGGTCGCGGCATAGGGCCACACAGGGGTCTGCCCCACCATGGCCACATAGTGCAGCAGGTTCGTCACAGGAAGGACGGTATAGAGATTCGTCATGACCGGTGCCGCCGTCCAGTTGGTGTCACCCGCCTGTGAGGCCGTCAGCGCGACCACGCCATAGTCCGTAAAGCGTAGCGTGTTGCTGCTCGTCATGAGCCCCGGACCGTCGGACACGGCGAACAAGACCGGATAACCCGACCCCCCGCCCAGTGCGGAAAGTGCTAGCGTGTTGGTGCTGTCATACCCGCCAGTGGGTGGCAGGAACGAGGTGATGGCCTGGGATGCCGGTGCCACCGTAAGCAGCGTGGTATTGGTGGCGGTCCAGTTGACCGAATCCACGATGCCCGTCACCGCATAGACTCCTGCACCAACGGGAGGGGTACTCGATCCGTCGTATGTCACAGCCACAGATTGCGCGTTCGAGGAAATGGCACTCACCACCCGCCCTGTTCCGCTGTAGATCTGATTGGTGGCTCCGAACGTGATGATATCCGTGCCGCGATGGAGCGTCAGCGTCACGCCTTGTAGCTGCGGGCTGTTGGTGGCCGTGAGAGAGCTAATCACGTTGGTTACGGTATAGATACCGGCATCCACCCCAGCCAGATCGACCGACGCCGTCAGATTCGAGACCGTGAGAGCAGCCACCGTTCCGGTGGAGGGGGTCAACGTCAGCCAGGTGCCTGCCCCGCCGGGGCTCTTCGTGGCACTCCAGGCGTAGGCGGTCTCCCCCGTGTTGACCAGACCGAAGCTCTGGGGCGCGGGATTGGTCCCGCCATAGACGGCATCGAAGGCGAGTGATGCCGGTAGCTCAATGTCACCCTCGGTCAGGGTCACGAGGTTGGTCCAGTCCGACCAGACTCCCACAGCGTATTCGTTCTGCGGCCGCATACGGTAGGCGTAGGCCGTTCCGGGCTCCAGGCCGGTCACCTCATGCAGCGTCTGCGTGCCGTTCACCACCAGCTCCACATCGGTGGCGGCGAGGATGTTGCTGACGGCCAGCGTGTACTGGCGGATCGTCACCGTGCCCGTCGGCGCGACCCAGTTGGCATCGAAGCCGTGCGCGGTGATGTTGCTCGCTGCGGCAATCAGGATAAACTCAGGCGTCGCGTCGTATTCATACGCGCCCAGATCCACGATACCGTGCCGAATACGCGGCCCCCCGGTCACATCGGGGATGAGGCCCACGCCGTTGGTCGGCGCATGCGCGTTAAGGCCGGTATTGATGCAGGGCGAGTCGTGCAGCAGGTAGAGGTCGCCCCCAGCCACATCGACGAAAAGCGGGTCATCAAATGTGTTGCCCGGCAGCGCCAGCGAGATTCCATTGGCCGCACAGGTGTACTCGGCATCGCCACCGAACACATCGCCGCCGGTGTTGTGGTAGACAATACAGTTGCGCGAGATGCTCTCATACACCGCGCCATAGGCGGCCGTGTTAGCGGCCACCGTGCACTGGCGCAGCGTGCTGCGGAACACGCCGCTACCGAATGAGGCGCTGTTGCTCCACACCAGGCTATTGTCCACCGTAACACTGTGCAAACCGCCGCCATCAAAGATCGCCGAGTTGCCGCGAACCACGCAACGGGTCAGTGCCCCGCCATGCGCCGCGCCACCGTACAGTGCCGAGTTGCCCTCCAAGACGCAGTTGCTGATAGAGCTGCCACCCAACATGAGCACGCCACCACCGGACTGGTCAATCGTGGCCCCGCTGAGGCCGAGCGTGGCACCGTCGCGCAGTGTAAAGCCGGCCAGGAAGGCGCCGTTCGTCATGTAGAGACAGCGCATCGCGTCGGGACCAAGCGGCGCCGCGGCGCCCGCGGCCGGTCGGCCGACGATCGTGGTGGTCGCCGGGCCGTTGACCGACAGCACCGAGATAGCTTTGTCCAGCACGACGCGGTTGGTGAGCGCCATACCCGCCACGGGCACCTCACCCTGCAGATAGACACCATCCCCGACAAGCACACGGTCCCCGGCTTCGGCCACCGTAGCGGCGTCCATGATGTTGCTCGCCGCCGTGGGCCAGCTGGCGTAGGGCCACACGGATGTCTGCCCGTCCATGGCCGCATAGTGAACGGGATTGGTGTCGCTCGCCATATAGGTGTTCGTCACGGCGGCCGACGCGTTCCAGTTGCTGTCAGCCGGTTGAGTGGTGGTCACGCTGACCGGTCCGAAACCGGTGAAGCGGAAGCTGTTGCTCGCAATCATGATGCCAGGACCTGAAACGACGGCAAAGGTTGGCGCAATACCGGAGGGTGATCCGGCGGCCGATAGCGCCAGCGTCTCTTCGGAGGGATAGGTACCGCTCACGGGCAGGAAGTTGGTGATGACTTGGTCGGCCTTCAGAATCGTCAGCGTCGTTGTGTTCGAGCCCTGGTAGTTGATTTCGTCGATGACCCCCTCAACCGCATAGCTCCCCGCATCGGTGGGTGCGTTGGTGGCCGCGTCGTAGGTCACAACCACGACCAGTCCGGTCGGATCGGTCATGGACGTCACGCCATGCGGTGAGCCGTCATAGGTGTGGGTCAGGTTGGTGAAGCTGACCTGGGCGGTCTGGGCAAACACATGCAGGGAACCGTCGACCCGGTTGAACGCATAGTTCGTGGCGCTGCCGCCACTGACCACGATGGGATAGACGCCTGCCACACTGCTGACGTCGGCCGTCGTGGTCGCGGAGGGAAGCACATCCAGGACATTGGTACCCTCCCCATTCTGAAAGCCCTCGTAGACGATCGTGAGAGGTGGATTGGTCGTATTATATAATCGGTTCTTATCTTCGGCGCGCACGGTCAACGCGGCCTGGTTGACCGTCAGGGTCCCGTTGGAATAGGCAAAGCTATAGTTAGTGGCTGACCCACCAGAGATACTGATCGCATAATCACCGAGGGGCGAGTTCGTCGTGGCTGCGGTCGTTGCAACAGGAATCACAGCCAGATCGGACTCACTTTCGGTCGGGGCAAAGTTGGTGATCGCAAATGTGAGCGGTGGATTGGTTGCGCCGTACCCGCGTGCCACATCATCCGCCTGCACAGCGAGGGCGCGCTGCGCGATCGTGAGGGCACCGGTGATCGAACCGGAGTAGAGGGCGTCATCCACGTCCACGGTGACCACATAGACCCCCGCGTTGGTCGGCGGCATCGCACTGCCGGCATAAGCGACCAGTGTCGTCACGGACGGGCTGACCGTCACATCCACGCCCTGCGCGGTGCCATCATAGGTATGCGTGTTGTTGGTCAACGAGAGTAGATCGACCGGCTTCTTGATGCCCACCCCCGTGAAGGTAATGCGATAGGGCGTATTCGAAGCGGAGAGAGGCCCATTGTGCGAAATCGAGACGAGTGAGGTCGAGGCACCGAACTCACGTGGCGCATAGACCACGCTGAAGATAGAGGTGGCTCCTGGTGCAATCTCGGTCGGCATGTCCGTGACCCACATCGTACCGGTGGCAGCGCCACTGATTTCGGTTCCCGAGATAATGAGAGGTCCCAGTCCATCGTTGGCAAAACTGAACTGATTGGAGACCGTATCGATGATGGGGACACCGCCGAAGTCCGTGCCGCGCGCCAGGCTCGGGGCCTCACCACTGACAATCGCATTGGCATCAATGCCATAGATCACGGCCGAGGGCTCCGGACTATTCCATAGGATCGTGATTGATCCGGACCAGAGGCCGCACACCACGGCATCGAGAGCACCATCCCCATTGAAATCGCCCAGCTCCACATCACGCAAGCTCTTGCCGGACAGGATGGTCGGCTCGATCTCGGTACGGAACGTGATGCCGCCTTCATTCTGTAGTAGACCCACTGTTTCGTAGGCGGCCAGTACCAGATCAGGCCAGCCATCTGCATCCAGATCACCGGCGGCCAGGCCATAGATCGTGTCGCTACTGTGAGGTTGGGCTATTGACGCAAAACTGAACGTCCCGCCGCCAGCGTGGCCAAGTGCCACTGTCCCCTCGGCACCGGCCACCGCAATGTCAGGGCTCCCGTCGCGATCGAAATCCGCAATGCGGCAGACATAGAGCGTCAGGGCCGTCGCGCTGAACTCGTGCGCCACGGAGAGAATGCCGGAACCATCATTGGTCACGACCACGGTGTATCCCGCCGGTCCACAGGCCACTGCATCCAGCGAGCCGTCGCCATTGAGATCGCCCACGTCCAGGCCAAAGAGCGTATTGGTCACGTTGAGCGCGTTGCCGAGCGTGAACCCGCCGCTGCCGTCGTTGAGAAAGGTCAGGATATGGCCAGGGCTCTCGGCGAGCGCCACGACGTCCACCAAACCGTCGCCGTTGAGGTCACCGCTGGAGAGACGCCGGAAGGTCTTACTGCCGCCCCCCGAATACGCGACCTGCCAACCGGTCGGCGCGCCGCCCGCGTTGGTGGTGCTGACGACAATCTCGTCAGCGCCAGCAAAGAGCAGGTCCGGCTGCTGGTCGCTGTTGATATCGGCCACGGTCACGTCGTAGAACTCGCCCTGCGACCCGGAATAGGTCGAGGGCGTGAAGTTGGTCCCGCCGCTGTTTGCGAAAATAACAACGTTGGAGGTGATCCAATCCGGAGCAATGATGTCGAGATCACCGTTGGCGTCGATATCGGCCACGGAGATATTCAAGAAGAAGTTGGAGCCGCCCGAGTTGAACACAAAGGAACTGGCATTGGTGATGAATAGTCCGCTGCCCTCGTCGGCTGCACCAGCGAAGCGCCAAGAGAATGATGGGTCCAGCCCGCTCGCCGCCACGGTCGCTTCAATGGGCTCACCCGTCCACAGGGGCAGCGTCGGCGTAAAAACCAGCGCATTGCTTGCGACCGAGACACTGCCGTCGAGCTTACCGCGCCAACGGCTGCTGCAGGTGAAGTTGGTTGCCCCAAAAATGGGCGCGCTATCCAAAAACGCCGTAACGCCGTTCGTGAGAGGCACCGCAACATCCCAGGGCCTGGGAGCCACGTTGGTGACCACGGCAACCGACCCAGCGGCGACTTGGAGAGTGGCGGCCAGCGCCATGGCGGACAAAAGGTATTTCTTCATATCGTGTACGTTCCTGCTGGGATGTGATGAGTCCATCCCTCTCTCTTGGCGCCGCCGATCGGCACGCGTCTAGTAAAGGGCCCCGCTGACCAGGAGGAGTCGTGCCGTGGCCTCCTCGTCGAGCTGTTCGCTGCTACAGCACAGCTTAAAGGCTTTCACGGCCCGCTGCCTCTGCGCCGCCAGCTGCGCGTCCGTCAAGCGCTCCATGCTATGGAGTTGTGTCAGCCGCTGCAGGAGCCGTCGAAACTGTCTAAAATCTGTGCGCAGCCCTCGCGGCACCTCAAGCCCGCTCCAGGCACGGCGAATCGTCTCGCGGTCATCCGGAGCAAGAGAGCCCAGACGCAGCTGAAAGGTGGAGCCATCCGGCCGCTCAAAGTCGACCAGGTCGCCCTTCAGGCTAACCACCTCGGCTTCGACGGCGTGGCCGGCGGCGTTGGTCCACGGTTGCGCTGAGCTAGAGCGGCCGACCGCCAATAGAAGCAGAGCGGTCAACACGACCACCGAACGTTTTACGCGTAAACTATCACTATGGTATTTCATGGCTGTTGGGTCGCAATCCGGATAAAGCGGGTGGATTCATCTTGGTCGATATAGAGTGTCTGGTAGCTGCCGTCGCCCACCATCTCCTGGTACTGCAGTGGACCGGTCGTATCGACGGCAAAAGCAAGGGGGTGCCAGGAGGGTGCTTGCAGATTCTCCGTGGCAACCAAGCGGTAGCTGATCTGCGAACTGGTCAGGAAAGAGAGCTTGAGCCGGTTTCCGGCGACGGCAGTGAGCTGGTCAACCTGGAGCAGGTCGGTGGCCAGAAAAGCAAACGTGCCGGCGTGGAACTCTTCCAGGTTGGTGAGCCCGTCGTTATCGAAGTCTGCGTCCGGCAGGACCTCCTCAATCGTGGTCAGTCGCCCGCCCGACTGCGCAATGAGCTGCTCTTCCCATGCGTCGGAGAGCCCGTCGCCATCCGCATCGCGCCCCGTCACCAGATCCAGACGCAGGGTGGCACCGGACGGGCCAGCGCTCAGGCTCCCGCCCGAAACAAGGGGCTGGACCGTGCCACCCGCCGTCACGCTGACCGTGATCGCATCACCGAGCTGCACGGCATAGGGGGCATAGGGCGTGCCGCCGCTGTCCATCTCCAGCTGTAGGCGGAAGTTTGAGCCACCGGGCATAATACCGGTCACACGGTGACGGTCGCACTCTACGGCCCCGTGGTGCAGCGCGATCTCGACATCGGCCGCATAGGGAAATCCATAGGCATCCCGCACGAGCCCATAGACGACCTCGCACGGCTGTGGGCTGCCGGCGTGAGCTGTGGATATAGCGATCATCATTGCGATCGCTGCCGTAAAATATTGTGCCATCGGTTTCATCACTTCTCCGCCGCCCATTCGTATTAGCCCACTACCCACAGCCACATCAATTCCCCGAGTACGAGTACGTATGGAAGTAGAGCTTGATGTCTTTGACACCGTTCAAGTCGCGCACACCTGGGGCGGTCTCTCTACCAAAGATGAAGCGATCGAGCCCTTCCTCGGCATCCGACAGGAGTGTGCCGCCGGGGATAATCAGGACCCAGCGCGAGTTCCAGACTGAGCGGCCGATCAATCGCGAGTTCCAAACCATCTGGTCATCGTCCTGGCCGCTGTCGTGGTAGGCCAGCATGGAGGGATAACGTCGCGTCCGGTACAGCTCGTTACCCAGCACATTGGAGAGCATGCTCCAATCGGGCTGTTCCCACTCATCATCGCTGATGGGGAAGGGCAGCGGCATAGCCTGGTCGACCACCTCCCAGCGGCGCATACGACTGTCGCTCTCGAACGGCACACGCATCTGGTCCATACCGGCCGGGAAGAGATAGACGCGCGGCTGGTTGCCCAGTCCGCCTTCGAATGCGGCATTGAAGTTACCGAACCAGACTCCGGCGGAGCGGACCTTGGTCGAGAAGTGGGTCGAGTCGTAGGCGTTGTCGCCGGAGGCCAGCGGCCGACCGAAGAAGTTCTTACGGAAGTCGATCGTGGTCGGGAACGTGATCAGCAAGGCCGGCTCCTCATCCTGCATGGGATCGAAGGGCAGACAGTAGCGCAGGAACTCAGGCAGATCGCGTAGGTTGGGCACCCGATGGGCGGTCAGTGTCGAACGCCAGTTGGCATCACTGGTGCCGTCGGGCGAGATCCTGAAGAGCTCCTGGCGCAGGGAGAAGCGACCGGTTTCCTGCTGCGGGTTGTTGAAGCTGAGGCGGCCCTTGAGCACCTCCCAGTTGGCCAGCAGGCGGGCCGCTATATCCGCCAGACCCGGATCGCCTACATCACCACCCACCAGAGGCTCAACGACAGGCCAGGGGCTGAAGTGTCCCAGAGAGCGAGCGCGTGTGATATCCCGCATAAAGGAGCCAGCCGCAGAGTTCTCGCCGTCGCTGGCCAGCAGGCCGGTTTCGTAATCGTAGGCCTTGGCCGCCTGGTAGACGTAGCGGGCCGCCACATCGAAGGCCTGGTCGTAACGGGTCAATTCGTCATTAAGGAAGAGCCGGTAGGCCATGTTGCGATAGCGGCGCGCATTCAGGTCTACCGCCCAATTCATGCGCAGCCGCTCGCGTTCAATCTGAAGCTGATCGCCGGTACTGATGGCAGCCGACAGGCGCATGCGGGCTGTTTCCATGCGCTGGAGTTGTCCCTGTAGGGCGGCAAGTTCGCCGCTCTGCTGTTGTTGGAGGGAGAGGATGCGGAGTCCGCCTTGCTTGGCGGCCTGACTTATATCCAGCTTAAGCAGATCGCGCTCCAAGCCGTTGGCGATGTCCTTGATACGCGTATTGAGTGCCGCCAACGCGATGTCCCCGGCGACCTTTGCAAAGACGTTGATCCCGTGAACGACGCCATAACTGCCCTTGACGCCGCCACGTACCGGTGCCGTGGCGTCCGTGGCCAGGCCCACGACCTTGGGAATGGCCTCGAGGATGGCCAACTGCACCACACGGGTCAAGTCATCTGCCGCGGAGGTGGTTGCCTGCACGATCCTGATGGCCTTCACGGCGAGAGAGAGGTCGCGCGTTTCACCGTTTGCATCGGTCCTCGCGCCGAGAGATTGCACAATGTGCTCCTGAACCGCCAGCCACGATTCAGATTCACGAGTGAGCTCGCCGCTTATGAACTGGGCGTGATACAGGGAGCGATACGCGTCTGCCGCAGCGGCGAGGTACTGGCTGGTGGCAATCTGGATCTCACCTTCGGCGCGCCGACTGCCGACATAGCTAGCGGGCTTGCGGGGGATGCCGTTGTTCGCGACATGAACGTCGACCGTCACCACATTGCTATGATCGTAATAGGCAGAAGAGATCTCGTAATTCCTCGTGTCCTCCGCGCTATTGAAAACTTCGGACAGAGCCGACTGTATGACGGTGAGGCCAACGGTTGTGGTGCCTGCGCTATAGACATGGTTCGTCAGCCGCAGCGTGATGTTCCTCGTATCGGTCCCGATCATGGGATCGAGTGGCCAGCTCTCTATGTAGAGGTAATGGATGAGGTCCGGCCCTTGATAGCCCTGTGCATACAACTTGCCCGGCCCGATATCATCCTGGTAAGCGTAGCCGTAAATTTCAATCAGGCGGCGCGTGATGCGGGCCTCCTCGGCCTGGATGGTCGTGTCCAGATCGCTCGACTCGTTCTGATCGCGGATGGCCTGTGAGGCCCCCCGAACGCGGTCATGCACCGCCGCCGCGTTGCGCAAGGCGGAGCGGGCACGATCATAGACCTGCTCGAAGTGCGTCTTTCCGGCGTCTATACCGGTGCTGCTGATGTCGAACGGCACGGCGTCGCGGGCGACGCCCAGCGGGTTCAGACCGGCGTCGGCCTGGTCCATGGTACGCTGGATTTGGTTGCCCAGTACGGCCAGCTCAGTGACCTCGGTTACGTTTTCGCGGTCAATCAGGCGGATGCCGGAGTGGTCGGGATCGGGATCGGCGGTCGGCAGAAGCGAATTCGCGGTGAGCCAGTCAAAATAGGCGCCCTGCCCCACACGTGAGCCCCATTCACCGATACCCCATGCCCGCTCAGCGTCACCATCCCTGATCAGACGCCACGGTGCCTGATCGGTGCGGAACGTCTTGCGCCAGACGCGATTCATAATCGCCTCACCGGCCCGAGCGCGCGCCGCTGAGGCGACGGCAAACTTCTTCTCATGCAGGAACGAGACGGTGACCTCCACATCGGAGACGAGAATGCCCTCGACCTGCGGGAACCAGCTAAAGTAGGGGTCGTGCATGTAGGCGTAGTACCCCTTCAAAGCGGAGAGGTAGTGACCGTAGGCATCGCCATGTCCCTGCGGGTAGAGAATGGCCGCATCGTCCGCGTCGAGGACGCCGTTCTGGTTGCCCTTCAGATCACTGATGCCGTAGTTGAGCATGTAAGCCACCTGGCCGCCCACCACGTCAGCCGTGATGTTCCAGGCCAGGCGGTTGTAGATCGGGTAGTCGCTGACGGGCGGATTCATGTCGGCATCGCGACCACGCAGGAGGGCCAGCTCCTCGTCCAGCAGGCGTGGAACCTGGTTCTGAAAACTGAACAGTGAGGTGGCATCACCCGCCGCGACCGGGTCATCGGCGCCCAGCAGGAGCATCGGATTGAGGGCGTCACCATAGGCCTCGTGACCGAGCACCATATAGAGATCGGAGAGACGCCCCTGTACTAGCAGGAGAGCCAAGGCCAAGCCGTTGTCGGCAATGAAGCCAGACCTCAGGGAGAGCTCCTCCGCTTGATGCCGGATCGTCTCGTAAATCTGCATCAGCCCGTATTCATTCAAGGCCTCGTAGTTGAGCGGAATATCGCCGTTATAGGCGGCACCGATCTGCTGAAGCATGCTGAGGTCGGTCAGAACCGCATAATTCATCATGTCGCGGATGCGTTGCTCGAAGGGATTCACCGCCTTGAGTACACGCTTGATCCAGCCTTCGGCCAGGACCGGGGGCGTCCACGGCGCCCAATTGGTGCTCACCACGGATATCACATCGGCATCGAGAGCGCGATAGGTGGCGCGCAAGTAGTGATCGGACAACCCAAAGACACCCGCATCACCGACGGTCACATAGTGTTGGCCAACCTTCGTTACATAGTCGTGCCAGAGTGAGTCTTCCGTCACGGGCGGGGCCGCGCCATCGAGCGGATTGGCCCACTCCCACTTGAACTCCCAGCGTTCCGGGGTGCCCTGGAAGTCGGCCGTGTAGTAGAGACTCTGTTGACGGTCGAGCGGGTTCACGGAGAGGATCACATCGAGGCGACCGCGGTACAGGATGGGGGCCACCTTGAAGACGACCATGTCGATACCCTCGGATGGGTCCACCATGACGTCGTTCTCACTGTCGTTGAAGACAACCGTCACATAGCCGGCGCCCAGACCGGTCGTCGGCAAAGCCACCGAATCGAAGGGTGTTTCGTCATTCTGGAGCGCCACGACCGTGGAGGGGAGATCCGCGATGGCCGTACGCCAGTCATCGCCACCCTCGCCGGTGATCCCGCGGACCAGGGACTCATTCGTGGTGGCCGCGCGGTTATCGCCGCTGAGCAGGTTGAGCAGGAGGTAATTTTGCCCATCCGTGCGTTCACGGTATTCACCGATCATTTGCAACTCGTCGCCCGGCGCAGCAGAGGGATTGTCGAAAACCCGCGACCGGAGCGCAGGCGGCAGATCACTGAAGAACCAGTTGCCGCTGCGCACGTCACGATAGGTCTTCATGCCTGGCGGAATCTTTTCCAGGGCGGCCGGACGGACGACGGTCGGATCGATCAACAGCACGCTGGGCTTATCGGGATCAAGGGCCTGCGACTGTTGGTAGAGCACGTTGACACTGAGCTGTCCGCGGATGGCGGGCAAGCCATCCTTGGCGTTGGTCAGTGTATCGGCGATAAAGAGCGACGGAGCCTCCTCCGGCCACTCGACGATATAGGTAAAGTCGATCGGCGTCCCATTGCCAGAGAGCACGTCCAGCCAGGCGATCTCGCTCCCGAGGGCCGGCTGTGTCGTGAGGGCAGGGAAGTAGAATCCGGTCTGCATCGGGTAGTAGTAGTCGAAGACGTAGTTCGTGGCACCGCCGTCGTCACCGGCCTGCTTGGCCCAGTAGTAGCCCTTGCGGTCACGGAAGCGCGGCCCGGCAATCTGCTCATTGGAGGGTAGATTGGTGGGTGGCATCAAGGCGATCGGTGCGGGCGGTTGAATCAGCAGTCCCGCCTCCATGAAGCGCTTGAACTCGTACAGCTCGTTCGAGGCCGTGACACGGAAGGCCATCATATAGGGGCGGTTCTCCGCGACCAGGGGGCTCTGCGCGTTAAGCAGCACGTAAGGCGGCGAGGTATAGCCCGCCGAGTTCGTGTCGGAGACGTTGAGATCATTGCGCAGCGCGTAGACCGTCGACCCGAGGATGATGGCATGCTCCTCATTGGGGTTGAAGCCATCCGCAGCCCGCTGATTCTGCTCGTAGAGCGAGAGGGTCACGCCTTCCAGACTGATCCCGGGCTCAACCTGCCGAATGCCGGGCATCTCAAACGCGACGCTGCGCGGAGGCATGACGAAGTTGTTGATGAAGAAGCTGCTGTCGCTGACCACTCCTTCAGCGGCCAGCTCGTTGGGCTCAAAGCGGAAGTAACCGCGCAGTCCGAAAGCCGAGGGATCCACCGTGGCAATCATATGGTCGCGAATTTCATCGTTGGTGCGACGCGTCTTCCAGATGCGGACCTCATCCATGCGACCGTTGTAGAAATCTTCGGGCGTGTCCGAGGAGACTCCCTGGGCCCCCAGGCGGAAGGCGGCCACGGGGTCGATACGCAGCCCACCCGCGATGGTTCGGGTCCCAATCTCAAGACCATCCAGATAGAAGGTGACGTCACCGCTGTTGACCAGGCTGACCGCCAGATGCTGCCAGACCCCGGCCACCACGCCGCTGTCGGCCGTAAACCATCGGCTATTGGCATAGACCTCGGGCACACCGTTGTTTAAACGCAAGCGGTAGTTACGGCCCTTGTAGATCAGGTACTGGGTCCCGGTCAGGTTATCCGGATTGATCCAGAGCTCCAGCGTCATCGCGCCGTCCAGATCTAAGTTATTCGGATTGTCGACCCAGAGATGGCTTCCGAAACGCTGTGCCAGCTCAAGCGGCAGACCGTTGCGATCAAAGTGCACGCACCCCGTATTGTCGATGTTGAGCGTAAAGCCTTGATTGCCCAAACCGCTCGCGATGACGATCTCCTTGCTTTGCTTCGGCCAGTCACAGACGTAGCGATTCACCAAGCTGGGGAAATAGAGCGGGTCCGGCATACCATCCTGCTGATTGCCATTGCTCCACCACACCTCGAGCGACCCCTGGTTGACGGCAAACAAGTAGGACGCAAGCTCGGCGGGATCGGTATACGTGGTGGGATAGGCGTAGGTACCGACATTGTAATACTGGCCAGCCGGCAGATAGAGGTAACCCGGCCATGCACCGTGCGACTCATCCAGGCTGTCACGTGTGCCAGGCACAACCGGACGTAGCTCGCTCGCGATCACCCAGCTATTCGTGTCGTCATAGACAAGCGGATCGAGATGAGAGACCGAATGCACGGCCTGGAACCAGATATTGTCTTCATACACAATTTTCAAGAGAGAGTAGCCGTCGCTTATAGAGTAGAACGTCTGATCCTCGACGAAGGCATGCGCTTCCGGCTTCTGGTGAAGCATGGCCGCCACCGTAAGGTCGATGGGGAGCTGGACCTTCGGTTCGTAGTCACCGTCGGCCGTGTCGCCACGGACATAGATCTGTGCACTCGGGCCCCACGCCTGATTATAGATATCAACCTCGAACGGCCAGAGCACGTCGAGCTCTTCTTTGGCCTTCCAGTAAACCTCGACCTGCCAAGCTGCAGCGGTCTCCCGGATCGCCCATACCCACCCCTTCTTGGGCCCTTGCTGCTGTTGATGGACATAAGGCGAATCCTGACCCGATAGATCAAGGGCGCCGCGCGTAATCTCGGCGTAGAGGTCCTCAATGGGATAGGGCCGTGTCTGCGGGTAAAGCCGCTGACCCACTTCCGCCTGCAGGAGCGCGGACATGGGCTCCAACACCTCAACCACCTCGTAGGCAAGCAGAACACGGCTCTGCGTCGCCTCGTCCAGTCGTGAGTAGGTCAGCAGGAAGCGCCCCTTCACGCCTGCGGCGGCGTGCATGAGGTTCTCAGCAATCCAGACATCGTTCGTATCGCTAATCTGACTATTATAGAAGATGTCGACCTTGTAGTTGCTCCCGAAGTGAATCGTGGGGCCTGCATTCTGACCCTCGGTCCAGTAGAGTCGCACAGGGCGCCTACTGGGCGCGGGCGAAAGCGTATAGGTCACGGTCTGCGTCGTACTGTCGAAAAGGGTCCAGGTCACCTCAACGGCACCCACATCGGTCGCGATGAGCAAGCGCGCGTAGTCGAGCCATATCGCACTTTCACCCCCACCCAGGAAATCGAGCAGTGGTGCCACGGCTATGTTGGCACCATCTGGAGGCGTTAACACATCGCCCAGCCCGAAGCCGGCGCGTACCCCAACAATCGGCTCGCCAAAACTTGACTGCGCGATGACCAGGCCGCCGGTAGGCGAAGCGGGGCCACCCGGGCCCGATACGGGGCTGGCGAGTCCGCCGATGAAAGCGAATCCCGCTGTATTGGTATAGGCGTCGTGCCAGGGCGCGTTGGTATAGCCGGGATCGACGTAGAGCGGATTCAGGTAGGTCGATCCGAGGACGGGCGGAGCCGCCTGCGCCGACAACGGCAGCAGAAGCAGCAGGACGGCCGCAAAGGATTGGATAATTTTACTCTTAGACGACATGGGCACCCATCATTCTATTCCATTGCGTAAAGCGTCAGTGTTCCGTACAGCGGCTGGCCGTTGTGTGTATAGAAAGTGATCGAGTTGATATCCTGCGAGGTTTTCCAGGCGCCGCCTGAATTGCAGAACGCCGTGATGCCGTTATCGTAGTTGAGCATCGTCATCTCGCCATGGCCGGTGGCGCCAGGGCCCCAACCGTAGTGACTGACACGGTGCAGCGTGTACTCGACGCTCACCCACGCGTTGTAGGGCCCCCAGCCCAAGCGGCCGAGATAGAAGCCGTCATTGCGATGAATGAGTTCGTTGAATCCGCCATCCATACGACCATAAGAGTGGTAATTTGAGGCGGATCCATTGACCCGAATCATGAGATAGGAGTCCGTACCATTGGGAAAGATGAGCCCCGCAAACACCACCTTGTAGGCCCTTGTAGCGCCACGATTTACGCTGGAAAACGTGTAAGACGTATGGCCGCTGAGACCCACCGACGCGATCCGCTTCCACTGGGCCGTGGTGCCGTCCGTGAACTCGAAGTTTGCAGCGCGCATGTTGCCGTCGGTGGCCAACGTTCCGCTGATCGTCGCCCCGCCGCGAAGCGTGGCCGATCCGGTCACATCCAGACCGTTGCGCAGATAAGCCGTGCCCCCACTCACCTCCAAGCCTTTGACGGAGGTAGGGGTACCGTTGGCTGTGGCCGAGAAGCTGTTGTTCACAGAGAGCGTACCGCTCGCCGCGAGGTTGTCCACCGTCGCGCCGCCGCTGAGCGCCACACCACCCGACGCGGCCAGACCGCCGGCCGCCGTCAGTGCGCCCGGCACCAGGAATGTGTTTTCAGCGCGGTGGGCATACTCGGCTGATTGGGCGCGCTCGGCGAAGGGCGCGCTAAGGAGAATCTGACGGGGAAAGGCCTCCTGTACATCAAGCGGGGGCAAGGGCAGCCCGTTGGCACCCTCAAAGACGGTGACACCCAGATAGAGCTCGTTGTTGTTGGCGCGGGAGGGATCAAACCAGAGTGCGCGCCACAGCTCGTTGGGCGGATAGATCGCAGGCGCATTGGTCGATACGGGTTGGGCACCCGTTCCGCCCAATATGACGTTGAAATAACCATCCTTGACGTAGGTGGCGTACTTGGCCCCCCACTGGGCGCTGCCGCCCGTGGCATTGTCCCATATACGGAACTCAATATTGTAGACCGCGTTACTGTAAGTGGCACCGGCCGAGGTGACCAACCGCCCTTGGTAATTCATCTGACCGGGTGCCGCCGCTGTACGCGACGCAGGAACCACAGCCCCAGCGGTCAGTGCCGCCCCCAGAAACAATATCATCGCACCCGTAAACAGCCTGTTGTTCATATCCGCTCCGCTTCTCTTACTCATACTCATAACATCGGTCCTATCCGGCCCCTGGTCACTGCAACAGGGGCACATCGCTTACTTTCTGTAGGCGGAAACTGCCCTCGACAAAAATGGTCTTGTTCAATCCCTGAACCTGCTCGCGAAACGTGCCGCCATTCTCCGTCACGCCCCACTGGGGATTGATCGCTGCGCTGGCCGGATCGGCCCCGACAAACGTAAACCAGAGCGTTCGGGTCACGCGATACGACTCGACGCCCTCGGCCAGAGGAATTGCGACGCCGTTTTCATACTTCAAGTTGTCGTGCTGGGGGTGATAGAGATGCACAAACGGGTTCACGGGATCGTCAAACGGAAGATCCACAAGGCAGTTCACGGTGTTATCCGGGCCAAGCGCGCCGGAGGCCGCGACCGGTGCCATCAGCGGCAGGGCCACGGAGCTGATGCGCGTGATCTCGGTATCAGGGTGCAGCGCTTGATAGTCGGCCGCAGTGGATTCATCGGAAAGCAACTCAAAAGCACCGTTGGTTATAGTGCCAGACGGCGTCACGACGACCTCACCACCCTCAGGCAGCCAGGCCACCAGGACACGCTGCAGCAGCTTAACCTCACCACCGCTATCGACATGCATAATGAGACGCCATTCAAAAGGCTCTGCCACTGGCAGGGGCTCCGTCTCATCCCATACCGGCTCGACCTCGGACCGGGCCGGGGCACGACTCACATGAGAGGCGCGCACACTGCCCAGCCAGAGCCCGGCCGGAACCCGCTGCCCGGTTAGATCGCCCGTGGCAGCCATACCGATGCGCACATCCACCGTCGCATCGCTGTACTGCAGATTACCCGCGTCGCTTATCTTCAGAACGCCCTGCCACGATGTGCCGGGCGTCCCATTGGTCAGCAACTGCGGGTCCGGTGCCAGCTTCAAGCGAAGCGTTTCGCCGACGGCCAGATTGGTCACAAGGGTGCCGGTAAAGGGGGTATAGCTGCCATCGGGTGCGCCAAGCAGCAAGGGGATCGGCCCCAAGAGCGGCTCGGCACCAACTCCAGAAGGAGGCAGCTCGGAGGCCATCTGCGTCACGGCTATCTGGCGATTGGTCTGCGTCACATTCTCGATCAACACATTCTGCGGACTGAGCGAGTCGAAGCGGAGCAGGCGCACCCCGGAGTCCGTCGTGACATGGATCGGGCCATCATAGGAGCGGGCGTCGTCACCGGCGGTCACCCAGTAGGCTTCACCACGTCGCACGCCTGTCAGCGATGGCTGAAAAATGCGCTGAGACGCGCCGTTCGTGTCTACCCTGAAGAGCGTGGCGTAGGAGGGGCCAATCTCAAAATCGTCTGAGAACCCGAAGAATTCAGAAAAACTGACCTGCTCACCTGCCGGAACGGGAAGCCCCACCAGATTGGGCAGCGTCGGCACCCATGTCGTGGAATTGAGTACAACCTGTCCCTTTACATAGAGCGAAAAGGGAACGGAATTCGATGGCACCAGGATTTCATAGCTCTCACCGGCCAATACCGCGCCAAACGAACTCAGGGGCGCATTGGTTGAAAACCAGTATTCCCAGTCGGCCGTGTGCGGGAACGTCTCCTCGGGGTCCAGGTCAAACTCAAAACCCGTTTCATCACGACGCCACCAGTAGACCTTGTCGACGGGTGTGTTGGTGAACACCGCTTCGCATGTGCTATCGACCGGCTGCACGAGCAGCTGAACAGCATTCCAACCCGGCACAAGTGGAATTTCCTGAGTAGCCCACTGCGCGCGGGCCTCAAGAGTGAGGAGAGAGATTAGGCAAGCCACTGACAGAAGTACGGGACATCTTTTTCGATCCATATAGGTCCTTCAACCGCCCTGTGCCCTACGCACTCGAAAGCATCTTAGGAAGAGTATGCAGGTATTGGGCCAGCTATGGTCGTCAACTAACGATTTCAGCCACAGCCCATAAAAGATGATACTAATAGCCGTATTTTACATTAGACAGTATTCTTGGAGCCTTTATCGGCTTATCACATGATGTCACATAACCGCCAGGAAGAGACACTGTCTCACTGGGAAGCAAGACAAAGTGGAGATGTGACAGTGCCTGAGACGAGGCCTAGAGAAGTGCGATGAGGATGGCGCCTGCCGCGGCGATGATAAGGACAGCCAGAAGGGCAATCAGCAACGCTCTGCGGCGCTGCTGGCCAATCATCCGCTGAATCTGCATCCCGTCCTGCACCTCGGCCCATCCGTTGCTCTCTTTGAGGGCAAAGGCTTGAGCCAGGAGGGACGTTGGCTGCTTCCCTCGCCTAGGCATGCGGTGCTCCGCCGCGCGGCTTGCCGTGGCGCTTGGGCTTGGCGTGCGGGGTGCTTCGCCGATTCATGGGAACCGAGAGCGTGCCGTTGAAGAATTCAATGATGTGTCCACGCTCAATCATCCAGCCCAAGGGCGCCAGCACCTCGTGGGCGACGGCGGAATCCTTGGCGGAACCGGGACGCAAGCCCTCAACCAGCTGGGCCCTCGTGGAACCGGGATGATCGTTAAGGTAGAGCAGCACCTCTCGGATACCTTCAACCACATGCTCTGGATTCAAGGCACTGGGAGCGACACGCGTCACAAAATGCACTCCTTCGCCTGCTTTAAAGACATGCAGGTGCATATGCCTGAAGGCGGCCCGCAGCGCGAACGAGATCTTGAGCGGAAAGGATTCCTCATGCTCCCACATCCGACGGATCATGTCACGCAGCGGAATGTCGTTCATATAGAGTGCCACCGGCGCGGGAACAGAGGCCTTGCGGCCCTTCTTGATCAGCCGGTTGGCCTTCTCCGTGCGGAACAGCGCCACCACCTGCTCATACTCCATGGCTTCCGCAACTTCGTCGCCTTCAGGTTGATCCTTGCGCCGATAGACAGTCCGCTTACGCGACTCATCTTTCCACTGCTCGATCACCTCCGGCTCACGCACCGTCTGAATCCGTGTACGATACGCCTCGATATCCATAGCGGGATACTGCGTGTCATGCACCTCTTGAACCCGCTGGCCATAGCTGTGATGGTTGGGCGGTCCCAGCAGGGTGCCGCTCAACCCGCAGCGCGCCACGCATACAAACGTGCCAGTCGGCGGATCGGTCATAATATCTTCGCGCTCATAATAGTCCGACAGATGCGTCGAGATCAGGTGAGACACGGCCGTATCGTGGTCGCGCGCCACCGCGTCACACACTTGGCATTGGAACAGCGCCAGATCATCGTTCCCTCTCAGGACCTCAATCCGAATGCGCGAGAGCTCAGGTCGAGAAAGAAACATCGCGGCCAGCTCCATAACCGGGTAGGCCATCCAGGCGTTGTGCACGCGGCGGGCGACGGCCTGTACGCCCTGCTGATCAGGTGTAATGCGAACATCAAGCGGCAGACGTGGCTCGCGCGGGGGACGCGGCGGGCGGTAGCTGTGCTCGCGCGGCCCCTGCCCGCCTGTCGGGCGGGGACGAGGAGGCGCTCCGGCTGGCTGCGGAGATTCGCGTGGCGGCTGCTGCGGACGGCGCCCAGGATCCGGCGCATCCGAACGGGGGGGGCGGTCACCGCGCGAATCATCGTGTCCGCGACGTGGGGGCCGCGGTCCGCGCCCGGGGGCCGATCGGCCGCGCCGGTCGTCACGACGATCACCGCGGTAGTCATCGCGCGATCGTCCGCCGCCTCCTCGTCCGCCACCGCGCGGTGCTTCGTCACGCCACTGTGTCAACTGGGGAGGCTTGCGCGCCCAATCCGGTACAAAATTGAGATCGAGGGTTCCTTCAGAATCGGGGCCATCGTCGGACGCAGCTTGCTCTTTTTCGGACATAGATTCCTTTGACTACCCCTTCACACTCGGGCTACAGCGGGCACCACTGTAGCGCACGATGGAACAGAATTCAAGGGCGACAACAGAGAATGCAGCGCGGCGGTGCTCACTATGCCCCGGCTCGCGAGGCCGCTCGCCCTCCCACCCGGAACCAGACAGTATGTTCTGCGGGAGCGCCCCGGACGGCCAGGGCCGAGGTGGATGAGAGTCGGTTCACGCCAGGCGCATCTTCGATATGGTGCATCGGTCCCAATCGTAATCGTAATCCTGCTCGTAATCTTAATCCAAGCACGATTACGAGTAGGATTACGATTATGACGAATGGCGA
>JABMPJ010000040.1 GCA_013203785.1 Lentisphaerota bacterium
GCGCAGGGGCTCCAACCCTGGACCCGCTGATTAAGAGTCAGCTGCTCTACCAACTGAGCTACGCCTCCACAAAAAAACAGCGCTCCGCTACCTCCGTGGCCCCGCACACCGACTGGCATGCCAAGCCGTAGCCAACAAATGCCGAAGGCATTTGTTGCGAAGGTTGGAGCGAGCGAAGGGATTCGAACCCTCGACAGTCACGTTGGCAACGTGAAGCTCTACCACTGAGCTACGCTCGCTTTACAAAGCGTCGTGCAAGATACCCCATCCCCACAGGAATGCAACCCCTTTTTGTCATGAACCCGACAAAATCTTGACGAACTCTCTCTTGCCTCTGGAAACCCTTTTCGGCTACACTGTCGGCGTTGATAAAGGTGCCTTTTTCTCGCGTGCATTCTCTTGAGTGCCTATAATGACCTGGGGCTCGGAAACAGGGGGCCCGGCAGGCGGGGAACCACTGACTATGAGGATGAACGGTAGGCTGTTGCCATGCGCGATGGCTGAGGCGGCGAAGGGATTGGATGCAGTGAGTATGTCGAGGCACGGGAAGCAGTTCTTTGCGTCATGGGTCGCGCTGCTCATGGTCGTGGCAAACGGTGCCGATGCAGGCGCGGCTCCCCAGGGTTCCTATATCCTGACGGGACCGCACAGCGGCGAGTCGGCCGCGATTGCGCTGGACTACATTCGGACTACACAGGCGCGAGCCTCGTCCTCGCCATCCGCCGTCGCGACCCGCGCGGGCGCGTGGTCCCCCGTATCGCTCGTGAAGAAGAGCGAGTACATCTCCACACACAACCGGGTGACCCATCTCAATTTTGGCCAGGATGTGGGCGGGATAGAGGTGTTCAGGGGAGATGTCAACATCCACGTCAGTGCTGACGGGAGTATCATCAGCATGCAGGACCGCACCGTGCGCGGAGGCGCTGCGGTGATCAACACCGAGGCCCCCAGTGTGTCGGCGCAGGCTGCCATTGCTGCGGCGGCTTCGCATCTTGGTCTGACGGCGCCGCCCACTCTCATCCTGAAATCGGGCCCGACGGGCGTGGCTCAGAACGCTGTATTTGATTGGCCTGCGATCTCCATGGATCCCATTCCCGTGAAACTGGTCTACGTTAAACGTGTCGATAACTCTCTGCGTTTGGCATGGTTGCTTGTCGTGCGGCTGCATGACGGTCAGCACTGGTGGACCATGAACGTGGACGCACTGAACGGTGAGGTCCTTTCTCAGTACAACCTGATCAGCGACGCGGACTACAAGGTTTACCCCTTGCCGCTGCTCAATCCTGATGATGGACCCCGGACGACAGTGACCAATCCGGCGGACGCAACGGCGTCACCGTTCGGCTGGCACGATACCAACGGGGTAGCGGGGGCTGAGTTCACGGATACGCGCGGGAACAACGTCTACGCCCAGGAGGATGCGGACGGAAACAATACCGGCGGCATCCGCCCGGACGGCGGTGCCTCGCTCATCTTTGATTTTCTGATAGATACTAACCAGGCACCCTCAACCTATCGAAGTGCCGCCACCGCCAATCTGTTTTACTGGAATAACCTCTGCCACGACATCCACTATCTGTACGGATTCGACGAGGCGAGCGGGAATTTTCAGGCGAACAACTATGGCAATGGCGGCTTTGACGGTGATCCTGTGCAGGCCGATGCGCAGGATGGTTCGGGGATCAACAATGCCAATTTCGGTACCCCCCCCGACGGCAGCCCCCCGCGTATGCAGATGTTTCTTTTCAATTTGACCTCGCCCTATCGGGATGGCGACCTTGAAAATTCCATTATTGTTCATGAATATGGACACGGTGTCTCAACCCGTCTGGTGGGCGGTCCTCTGGATGTCTACGGGCTGAGGGGGGCTCAAAGCGGGGGCATGGGGGAGGGCTGGTCAGATTGGTGGGGGCTCGCGTTCACGGCTAAGCCGGGTGAAACAGGTGCCGACGCCCGTGGCATTGGGACTTATGTCCTGGGGCAGGCGATTACGGGACCTGGCATCCGGAACTACCCGTATAGCACCAATATGATGATCAATCCGTGGACGTATGGGATGCTACCCCTGACGGGCGGCGAGGTGCACAACGTCGGTGAGATCTGGTGTGCTGTGTTGTGGGATATGTATTGGAATTTGGTGGATGTGTATGGTTTCGATCCGGATCTCCATGCCGGTGTCGGCGGCAACAACATCGCGATGCAACTCGTCATCGAAGGGCTCAAGCTGACGCCCTCTGATCCGACCTTCCTGGTTGCCCGCGATGCGATTGTTCAGGCGGACCTCTTGACATACGGCGGAACGCATCTCTCAGAAATCTGGCTGGCTTTCGCACGGCGCGGCATGGGCCCGCTAGCCGAAGACGGCGGGGGCCACAATAGCTTGGACGTGACGGAATCGTTTGATTTGTCGGGCGGAGTGGTTCTCCCAGACAGCCCGTACGTCGCGATAGGTGAGCCGGGGGTGGGACCATTCCTGCCGTCTAACCAGGTCTACCGGATCATGAATTTAAGCACGTCACCCGCCAACTGGCAGGTCACCAATAGCGCGCCCTGGTTGACGGTGATGCCGCAGACCGTACTGCTTCAGCCCTTTGCTTCGACCGATGTCGTGGCGACCGTGGTGCAGAGCGTGGCGACCGGTATGGTTGAGGGTATCTATGCCGACACCATTTACTTTGAGAATCTTACGGATGCCCCGTCGAGCACGTCACGCGATGCGCTCTTGCGGGTCGGATCGAACTACGTGATGCGTTCTACTCCGTTCGATTGGATTGATCCTGTGGCGGGGCGGCACAGCCAGCTGCCCGTTGGCGGGGGCGTGGCACCACACGGCATGATGTTCAGCTTTACCTTCTACGGCGTCCGATATGGGGCGCTCCAGATATCCAGCCGCGGCGTGATTGGGCTCCTTAATGAGATCCTTCTGCCAGGCGAAAACGCCGATATCCCGTCAGCGGATAGCCCGAACGCTATTATCGCCCCGCTCTGGGACGACCTTGTGCTCAGAGCAGACTCGGCGGTCTACTCTGGTTTGGAGGGGGAGGCCCCCAATCGTCGTCGTGTGTTTACCTGGCTGAATGTCGGGCATTCATTGGACACCAGTGCGCGCTACTCCTTCCAGGCGATCATTTGCGAGCAAGGCGACGCTGTTCAGCCCGAGAACGATTTGATATTCCAGTATAAGAATGTTTCGAAGCGCGACGGTGTTCTGGGGGCCGGGCGTAGCGCAACCATTGGTATTGAGGATGCTGTCGGTCAGCTGGCCCGTCGCTATTCCTTCAACGGAAGCACGCTCCTCTCTGATCGCCAGGCCCTGCTCTTCACGATGAACGCGCCCCCTCCGGATACGGCACCGCCCTCCGCCGTGATCGCGGTAGAGAGTCATTCGTCAACGACCGTCCAGTTTTCGGTGACGTTCGACGAATTGGTGACCGGGCTCGCCACGAACGACTTTGTGCTGGGCGGCACGTGGCCAGGCGCGGCGCTGCTCTCCGTGGATGGCAGCGGGCAGACCTACACAGTCGATATCAGCATCGGCAGCGGTCTCGGTGCGGTGGAATTGAGTCTGAATGCGGCGGCAGTGCTCGACCTGGCCGGCAACCCCAATGCGGCGACAGGGCCAGCCGTCTACGTGGCACCCCTACCGCAGACGGTATTCTTTGATAATATGGAGGCCGGGCCGGATCGCTGGACCCCATCGGAGGGCGTCTTTGCGCGGTTCACGATGGAGGGCTGGGAGTGGGGTGTGCCGAGCTATGGTCCCGTCTCCACGCCGAGCGGTACGCATTGCTGGGGGACCGTCCTGGACAGTACCTACCCCTCCGACATGAATGCCTGGGTGCAGAGCGTATCGATTCCTGTCGGTGATCATCCTGTGCTCGAGTTCCGGCTCTGGTTGGCCATTGAGCTTGGCTACGATTTTGGCTATGTGGATGTCCATGACGGCTCAGGGTGGATCAATGTTACCCCGGGCGGTGTCTACACCAGCGGGACGAGCGGTGCCTGGCTACAGGAGCGTATCGAGTTGGATAACGATGCGTTTGGTAATCGCAATATCCGGGTGCGCTTCCGCATGGAGAGCGATTTTATCTTCGAGTACGCCGGTATGTACGTGGATGATGTCCGCGTCCTGAGCGATGGAGCTCCCGGCGTGTGGGTAACCTCATATCAGCCCAGCAACGCGGTGCCGAGCAGCGCGGCGCCGGTGACGGTTGAGGTCTATAACGCCACCACGACAACCCTTCACAATGTCGCGGCGGCGGTCGCATCGGTGAGCGCCGGTCTGACCGTGACGGGCGGCCCCACCGTCTCCTATGGGACGATGGTACCGGGCGTACTTGTTTCTAGGTCGGTGTTGACGGCGAATTTCGGGGCCATGGCTACCTTTGAGGGGTCGCCTGTCTACCTCTCGCATGGCGTGAGTGCGGACGAGGGATTTCTGAATGAGGAGTGGCTCCCCATTGATATCAGCGGTGTGCTGGCGCCCGCAGGGCTTAGTCGACTGACCGCCCGTTCGGTGCCCGGCGTGGTGGATTGGCGCGGTGTCCCGCTGCAAGGGAGCGGAGGCGCGACAGCAGCGCGCTTCCAGGTAATCTATGCCGGCTCCAACGGGGTGGTTGAACCACCCGCCGTGGGTGGGGCCGTCAGCGGTGACGATGCGTTCCTCTTTGCATTGAGCGATCTCCTGCCTTATGGCCGTTTCGGCGAGGGAGCGACCGTTCCCCCCAATCTAGGGCTGTTCGATAAAGGCTTCCGCCACGGCCTGTCTGCTGGTGACAAGGTCTACGTTCGCGCCTGGGATGGTCCTGGCTATGCCACCTCGATTGCCTATGGTGACTCCACGCTCAAAACGCTGGCCGGGCTTGTTGAAGAGACCAAAGATTTCGGTCGCTGGATCGTAGGCTCACCGATCGACTTCATACGCGATCTCAACGGTGACTCCGTGCCGGATGGGTGGGATGTCCTGATGGGCAACGACGCGCGTCTCCCGCTCGGCCCACTCCCCGCGACGGTCATGATGGAGAGCACCTATGGCGGTCTCTACGAACCCGGCCGGGTCGTGGCCACGACGAATTTTGTCTTTGTGGCAGATACGCGTAACCATCGTATCCTCGTCCTCTCGACGGACCTCTCAACTATTCTGCAGAGCTATGGGACCTACGGGGTGGGTGCGGGTCAGTTCAGAAATCCACAAGGCGTGGACTTCTATGCCGCCGCTAACCGCCTCGTTGTGGCGGACACGCGCAACTACCGTATCGTCCTTTTGGACGTCAATCCGCTCACCGGGGCGCTCTCCTTCAATGCGGCCTTTGGAAGCCAGGGCCAGTCAGCCGGTGAATTCAACGCACCATTTGCTGTGGCCGTGGTGCCGACGTCCGGTCAGATTCTGGTGGCCGATAGCGACTTCTTCGGTGTGGCGTCTGCCAACCACCGCGTGCAGCGTTTTTCGTCGACGGGCACCTGGCAGATGACGATCGGCAGCAAGGGCAGCGGATCGACACAGTTTCTCAATCCGCTGGGCATTTCCGTCGGGGCCAGCAATCGCGTCTACGTGGCGGATGCGGGTAACCATCGCATCAAGAGCATGGATATTGGCGGATCCAGTGTATGGCTATTCGGCACCCGCGGCTCGGGCTATGGTGAGCTCGACGGACCCCGTGACGTGCGCGAAGGACAGGCTGGCTGGCTCTTTATCGCCGATACCGAAAACAGCAGGCTTGTCGTGCTGGATGCGCGATCAGCACCGGCCACGGTTCGTTATGTGCAAAGCTTTGGCATGATTGGGTCCGGGGACGGCCAGTTCCGTTATCCGCAGGGGATCTTTGCAATAGATGCCGGTGGACCGATCTATGTGGCCGATACGCTCAATCAGCGGGTCCAGCGTATCACGATCCGGGTGGATGGCGATGGTGATGGTATGGACGACCTGTGGGAAGACCGCATGGGGCTGGATCCAACCGATCCGAACGACTGGGACGATGATCCCGACCATGACGGCGTGATCAATATTGGTGAGTACCGCGTCGGAACCGACCCACTGAATGGTGACAGCAACGGCAATGGCGGTGGGGATGGTTTGGAGCTGGGGCTCGGACGTGATCCGCTCGCCGATCCGGGCTTGGATCTGTTGATCATCAGGGATCTTATCTGGACGCCATACGGCGTTGACTTCAACGTTTTGTCGGGTGGGGTCTATCAGGTGGAAACCCGGACGAATCTCTTGTACGGAGCCTGGGATAATCTGGGCGCGCCGGTCACGGGCGCGGCGCATGAAGTGCTCTCGGTTCCGCTGCCGACACCGGTTGATCCGGCCCGGTTCTACAGAATCCAGAAGACGAATTAGGAAGAACCACGAATGGACACGTATAGGCCATGGAGACCTGCACGCGAGGTGTGCTTTCCGTGCCTTCTGTGTCTTTCGTGGTTAAGAAATGCCTTTGGCGAATTAACGGTATCTTGACGATTCTGGAACACACCACATGAAGTTAGAGGCTAGAATGGAACGTGGAATGAGGATGTATCTACACATATTGATGGTGTCGGTGTTGCTGCTCGCCCTCGCGAGCGGCTGTCGGCGCAAGGTCGAAGATTCACCTGTGGAGGCATCGCCGCCACCAGTAGTAGCATCAGCGATGCCGGAAACACCTCCCCCCCCTGAACCCGCGCCCGCGAAGCCTGGGATGGCGAAGGCACGACAGTTTCAAGCCGAATTTTTGGAAGAGCGTGTGAAGTCTATGCAGGAGAATCTCGTGGAATCCGCGCGCATCGTGAACGATGCCGAAAGGATGGCCCGTCAGGCCGATCCGGAGCTTGGAAAATTGTATCGTGAGCTGGTGGATGGACAAATTGCCTACCGGAAGGCCCTTGAGATGAATGCGCAGTATGCGCAAGCCAAGGCGTCCAATACCATGGCGCTAACGGAGTTCAGTCGGCTGATTGAACGCCGCGACAGCTTGAAAGAGGAGATAAGTCATGAGTAGGGGGAGCACAATGAACCGATTGAATCGTCTGTCTGTCCGCCGCATCGCGGTGGTGGTGACAGGGCTACTGCTGATGGCTTCTGGCTCTGCCCGTGCGCTGAACCTGTTCGTACAGGTCAATTCCAGCACTCCGAGCGATTATGTGACAGTCGTAAACAATAGTAATAGCAACAGCTATACAGTCACGAGCTCCACGTTGATTACGGGGCTGGGCACAGGAACGCTGTTGCAGATTTTCGCCTCCTCTCCCAGTCTGAACAGCCAGTTCGTGGATTGGTCGGGGTATACGTTTGGAGTCATCGGGAGCTCCACGGCACCCAACACCTCTTTCACGGTTGGCGCTTCTGATGATCAGTTGTTTGCCAACTTCGGGCTGCCCCAACAGGCCCTTGTCATGCACAGTGATGGCAACCAATCTGGAATGACACCAGCCGTGAACTCGACTAACTATTATAACAAGGGGTCCGACGCCAGCATCCAGACGGGACCGATCGCTGGATACGTGTTCAGGGTGTGGGGCAGCGACCTGAATGACGACCCACATCCGGCTGTGGCCGCACCCGCGAACGCATCGAGCATGGTGCGCATGGACGCTGATCAGACGGTGAAAGCTTACTTTAGCCGCCTCTATACGTTAAAAATGCTCAACGCATCGGGCCCGTCATCCGGCTCTTTGACCTATAATCTGCCTGCTGGTTCTGAGTATACGGCCACCGTTCCCAACGCAATCGTTGCGGATACGACGACGCATCGCTACCGCTGCAATGGGTGGAATGGGGGCAGCGGAGATATTCCGGCAACCGGTACGGCAACGTCCTACGGTCCCTACACCGTATCGGCCAACTCCACGAACAACTGGCTGTGGGTTAGTCAGTACCGACTACTAATTGATGTCATCGGCGATGGAGAGGTATCTCCGTCACCTGATACAAACCACTGGTACGACGCGGGCACCAGTGTGAGTATGATCGCAACACCCACGGAGGGGAATGCGTTTCTGGGATGGTACACATCTGATGGCCAGACACTGGTGGCCAACGGTGACTTTGTGCTTACGATGAATCAAGGGTGGGACCTTCAGGCAAAGTTCGGTCCATCGAATGGCGATTCGGACAATGATCAGCTTCCCGATTGGTGGGAGATCCGTTACGGATTGGTCGTCAGCGAAAACGCAGGCGAGGACAATGGCGGAGGGGGCGATCCGGACAACGATGGACTATCGAATTCAAAAGAGTACGGCATTAGCAACACCAATGGTGTGGCTCCATTTGATTTTGCCGATCCTCTCAATGCGGACACCGATGACGACGGCATGGACGACGGTTATGAACGCGGGAGCATTGACCCTGATGATTCGGTGTCGGATGGCGTCTTTATCTCGGCCGTAATCGACCGCGATAATGAAAAAGGCCGTGGCCCTTTCGGCAACCCCGACGGGGATCTGAAATGGACGACAAGCACTGGCTACGAGAGTATCCATGACGACCTTGCCAATATTGACGAGTGGACAGGCCCTGATGACATCGTTCCGTTGACCTATGAAACCGTCGCTGTGGGGGCGATTGCCAGCGACGGGTGGTCCAATTCCCTTTCCAAGTCCGTCTACCGGGCGATTGCCAATGTCGCGGACACGGATGACCAGACCGAGAGCAACACCACCGATACGGACGAGGACGGGTTCGACGATGGCTTCGAGTGGTCGTGGGACAGGTGGCAGCGGCTGAACGACACGAATGTGGAGGTTTTTGTCTATGGCCTCCTCGGTGAAGCCATTACGAACGAGGTGCCTGATTGGGTGGCGGCCACAAACAGCTCGCGGCGGTTTCATCCTAACCGCTCGCACACGGATATCGATGGCGTGGCGGCTGGCGCAGACGGCGATGTGCTTTACGACTATGAATCTGGTGGTGTATCGGACTCCTGGTACTCGGACATTCGCGAGTATCACGCCTCTGATGACACGGCGTTCTCCCCTGGAGTGGCTGCCGCGCCGCACTCGATTGATCGCTACCAGTTCCCCAGCTATCGGCGCTGCTCACATCCGTTCTATATTGATGTGGATCAGGACGGCCTACCGGACGGCTACGAAGTGATCTACGGTCTCGACCCCTGGTCGGCGGTCACCCCTGGAGAGGCGACGGCTGACGCTTCTCGCAATCCGGATGAAGACTACATGGCCTTCGTGACCAACCTGATTCACAAGCAGGTCTACGATGCGCACGGGTTTGATCCGCGTACGGCGTGGGGGGCGAGTTATCCGGAGTGGAACAGTATGCCGGGGACGCCGCTTGCTGTGCCTAATTTTCCCGCCCCGAACACGCGTCCGTACGGCTACCTCGACGAGGCACGGGGTCTCGACGGTAAGCTCCAGCTGGTGCCTCTTGCTCTGGGCGTGACCACCGGTGACGACGCCACCTCACCCGTCAGTGAAGACAGCGATGGTGACGGTATTTGGGATGGCTGGGAGCTCTATGTTGGGCTGAACCCGAATGGGGCTGACTCTGCCCTCGATATTGATATCGGGACGCGGGACGGACTCTCGAACGGCGAGGAGTTTGACAGTTTTGTCACCGGCGTGGGCGGCACGGGGGGCGGTGCGCCGCTGGCGGGGTGGATGAATAAGATTTTCCCGACCGACCCCAACGACCCTGACACGGATGGGGATTTGATCCTGGATGGTACCGAGCAGATCGAAGCCAACGCGCCGGCGACTAACTACACTTTCCGGCTGGCCATGTCGGATGGGTCCTTTACCACCGAAACCGTGAATGGGGGAAGCTGGCAAATATGGGCGCCGCCGTATGACATGGGCGGCTGCTACGTGGGCGGCGGTATGAATCCGACTTCGGCCGACACCGACCATGATGGATTGCCGGATTCGTGGGAGGCGGCCTTCCACGACACGATGAACGGTGCGTTGATGGATATTTGGGACGATCCGGACGGGGATCGGCTGCTGAACTACATGGAGTATCTGACGGGGGCCACATATCACTGGCAGTTTGACGCATGGGCTGGTGGTGCCGCGAGCTATGATCTGGCCGACTTCTTCTATGGCACGCCCAAGCATTGGGACTGGTATCAGACCTGTAACCATCGCACGTTCAATTACATTCCCTTCCGCAGCATTCCCCACGTCGAGCCGCTGCCGGTCGACTATGCGACGTGCGATCCAGGCGACAGCGATTCGGATGGCGATGGCATGGACGACTATTGGGAGAGTTACCATGGGCTGAATCCGACTTACGGATTTTATGACTTGGTCAGCTCGATGATCGCCGGCAGTATGGTCGCCCCCGCCACGCTGGTTGCCGATCCGCGCGTGGCGCCCTATGTCAGCGGGACGCCGATGATGGACCCGGATGGTGACGGTATTGTCAATGTGGAAGAGAGCGTCGGTGTTAGTCTCTTGGGGCCACCGACTCACCATACCGATCCGACGCCGTATTGGATGACGGATCTATCGTATGATAATAGCTGGGTGAATCTCTACTACACGCCCAACGACAGCGTCTGGTACTACGCCCCCCCGCGGACGGGTCCTGCCGAGTTTCCCTCTCCTCTCTATATCTATGATTTTGAGTCCAACTCCGGCTACGACACCGACAACGACAACATTGCCGAGTATGATGAGATCGTGGACGGGACCACGGACCCCGTGGACGACGAATCGCCGATTCGACGGCATGCGCTTTACCTGCCCGAAGCGGGTGGATACGCGCGAACGCGCGATAACTGGTTCTATTTTAACGCCGATACAACGATGCTGCGCGAGTTCACCGTCGAAGCCTGGGCCAACCCCCTGATGCCAGCCAAGGGAACCCGCCAGGTCATCGTTGAACGTCCCTTCCTGCTCGCCCAAGGGAATCCGGACGATCTGTCGGCCCGCATACGCCTCAATTTCCGTATCGGTCTGGATGCCAGTGGAAGGCCTTTTGCAGCCTACAATGGCAGCGGATCACAGGGCGTGTTTGTGGAGGCGCTGGCTGGGCCGAACTGGGCATTGGCAAGCAATGAGTGGACGCATCTGGCCGCCACTTACGCATTTCAGACACCGGGTCAACCTGGGCGTCTCAGGCTCTATGTGAACGGACAGCTGGCCAAGACGTTCATCAGCGATGAACTCCCCGTAACGGGCTATTCCGGCGTTGCCAACCAGTTCATTAATTTTGCCCCGCTCGTGATCGGTGCGGAGGATTTGAATCCCGGCGGATTCTTGTACGGTAACTTCTCATTGCCTAACCCTACCAGTTTCTTCCACGGATGGATTGATGAGGTCCGCGTCTGGGATGGTGCGCGCTCTGCCGCCGAGATCGTGGGTACCATGCGCCGGTCGCTCACGAGGGCTCAAGCCACGAGTGAAATGGTCACGGCAAGCTCCTCGCTGGTGGCCCGCTATGGGTTTGATGACCTGCCGGATCCCCAGCACGAAGGCGTTGTGCCGGATGGTTTTGCCTACACCATGAGCCAGATCGCCCCCACGAATTGGACGGCTATCAACTGGTGGGCTTCAGCGGCCCCGGAGCGCTCCAGTGTGTACACGGACTATATGTATGTACCATTCATCAGCGACACGATGGAACATTTTCCTGTGATCCCGCCCCTGGACATTGGCGATACCAACGCGGTTACGACGAACGCGTTTGGCGACCCCATCGTGTTGTTCCCCAACCCCGCCAACCCGTACGGCGATACGCATGTGACGGCCCATGCCTTTGACTTTGAAGGTCTCACAGCCGTCAGCGACGTGTTGCCCTGTCGTGGCGCGGAGGCAGACGCGGATGTGACCATGTGGGATGATGAGAGCTTGGGAACGACACCGTTTGACTCTGACGGCGATGGTATGTCGGATGAATGGGAAGAGGCCCACGGGCTCGACCCACTCAACCCGAGCGGCGACCACGGCGCCGATGGTGACCCGGATGAAGATGGTCTCAGCAACCTCTATGAGTACCTGACGGGGAACGACCCCAATGCCGTCGACAGCGACGGCAATGGAGTATCGGACGGTAATGAGGATTTTGATGGCGATGGCCTCAGCAATGCGGCTGAGCTCAGTGCTGGCACGCGGCCCGATCAGGTCGACACGGATGACGACGGCGTCTCGGACTGGGAAGAGGTGACCGGGGCGACCGACGCGGTCTTTGATCTGACGCGTCCGGATACGAGCGAGCCACCTGTTGGGCTTACGAGTCCGATCAACCCGCTCTCACCGGGCGTGGCCCGCGCGCTCTGTTTCGATGGCAATGCCCGCGCGATTATTCCGCCCTCCAACAAGCTTATGTCAGAGGATTGGACGGTTGAAATGTGGGTCCGTCCGGACAGTGGAGCGGATGGCGGTGTCTTGATCAGTCGCTACGTGCGCGGCACGGTGCCGGGCACCTATGGCAATAACTATGTGTTGGGGCTAAGCACGAACGCTCCTACAGGTCAGATGCGGCCCTACCTCATGTACCGCACGCAAGCGGGCGACGAGACGATTCTGGATGGCACTGGTGCCACCGACATTCTGACTGGTGACGTGGATGTGCCCATTGCGGTAGACGAATGGTCCCATCTTGCCGGGACGTACGACAGCGTGTCGCACACACTGAAACTGTACGTCAATGCCGTGCTGGCCGCTTCGCGCACCGACGCGACCGATCTGCCGGCCACGGTCTACGGCTACCATTCGGAGCACTGGGCCGATGAGGTGACGCTGGGTGCCTCCCGTTCGACCGGCGCTATTGTGGACGGCTTTGAGGGCGTCTTGGACGAAGTCAGGGTTTGGCGCGGCGCACGCACGGCTGTTGAGATCGCTGATCGCTACAACGCGCCACAGGCATCACCGTTTGAAACGCTGTCGGCCGTCATTCGGTTGAAGAGTCGCGTGTTCGTGCCTCAAGCCGGCATGAGCGCTGCCCTCAGTGCCTTGGACCCGAGCGCGACAGTGCACGCTATTGTGCAGTTCACCGATGAACCGACGTCGCAGGAGCTCGGCTCCCTCGCCGCTGTGGGGCTGAAACTGGTCTCATATGTGTCGCCGACGGCACGCCTGGTATCCGGAACAGTGGGCGATTTGGCCGCCATTGAAGGGGCGGTACGGGCGATTGCGGGCCTTGGTGCAAGCGATAAGATCTCATCGCGCCTGGAAACCGGCATGGGAACGGCGCAGCGTCTGGTAGTGCAATTCCATGCGGATGTCCCCGTGGCGGTGGCCGAGGCGGCTGTGGCGGCGGCAGAGGCCGTCGAGTTGAGCAGCGGTTATCTCGCGGGCACCTATATGTTGGTCGAAGCTACCGGTGTGCAGATCCTGGCCCTTGCGGCTTCCGATGCTACCGCCTGGCTATTGCCGGCGGGAACGAGCGTGTCGTTGACGGGTGTAAAGGGATGCCTGCATGGCCTCGCGCAAGGCGGTCTTGAGGTGGCTCCGTTTGCCCTGGTGGGCGATGGTTGGGATGGTCCGGGCTTGGGTAGCAAAGCATTGACCTACTATTTCAAGAATACTACAGCCGATCTCTCTCCGAGCGCGGCGCAGTCGGCCGTTGTAGCTCAGATGAGCAAGTGGGCCGCTGTTGCGGCGGTCTCGTTCAGCGCTGGCGGGAACTCTGGACTGGGTGACTCGATTGACATCGACTGGGCGGCCGGCGAAGCCGAAGGCTTCGATGGTCCGTACGGTATACTCGCCTATGCCTATTTCCCGGATGACATTAACCCTGAGCCCATTGCCGGCGACATGCGCTTTGACGAAGACGAGGACTGGACGATCGGTGCATCCGGTATTGACCTTCGCTTCGTCGCTTTGCACGAGCTCGGTCATTCGCTCGGGTTAGGCCATTCGGACGATCCTGATGCGGTTATGTACCCCTTCTATGACGGTAGCAATGAGGACCCCTATTTGAGACCGGACGATATTGACGGGATTCTTGCTCTGTACGGTGGGGCGGGCACCTATGGGACGACGGAGTTCCGCTTTGATGATGGTGGCTTCACCGCTCAGGACTTTAGCGTGGCCGAGGATTGGGACAACAAGTGGGCTTCTGCCGCCACACTGGATGGTGCCACGTTCTGTACGAATACAACGCCACTCCTGGATAAGGATTACGATGGCGACCGCCTGCCGGATTGGTGGGAGATCGTGCACGGCCTCGACCCGACCGATCCCACGGGCAGTGAAGGGACTGATGGCGACCCGGATGGGGATGGCTTGTCCAATCTGAACGAATTCCTGGCCGGTACCGATCCGATGAGTGTCGATTCCGATGGCGACGGTACGCCGGACAGTGAGGAAGACAGCGATAACGATGGCGTCCAGAACGGCGACGAGGCCAATGTCTTTACGACGAACCCCGGACGCATGGATACCGATGACGACGGCTTGAACGATGCGGCTGAAATCGCAGATGAGACGAGCCCCATCGATTCGCTTTCTCCGTTGGTCTATAAGGCACTGGCATTTGATGGCCTGACGACCGGCAACGTTGTCCGTGTCTCCGACCGCATCTTCAGCGAAACCACCGAACGCTTGAGCATGGATACCTGGACGATTGAAGTGCTTATTCAGCCCTCCAATATTGTTTCGGGTGTGAGAATTCCGCTTGTTTCAAGGGCTGTGGAATCTAATGGTCGACGCAATTTCGATGTCGGTCTGACCAACGGGATACCCTATGTCGGGTTTGATCGTGGAGTCAGCGAGCCGTACGCCATGGTTCTTGCGGGGAGTGCGGTCACGGTTGGCGAATGGACACATATTGCGGGTCGCTTCGGCGATGGTGTATTGACGCTCTTTGTGGACGGTCAGAGTGTCGGTTCACGAGACGTACCTGATCCTTGTGCACAGGGCGTTGGCGATCTGTTGATCGGCGCCCCGCAGTATAAGGGGCTCTTGCGTGATGTGCGTATTTGGCGCATCGCCCGGTCTGATGCACATATCGCTGAGTTTAAGGATCGCTCACTATTCTACGGAGTGGATGCCGCGGATGCTGGCTATTTGCAGATGCAGACGGGTGACGCCTATCTGCGTGAGTTCAGCACCATCATCGGCTCGGATGGTGACTATATTGATGCCTTGCCGGATGAGTGGACGCTTGAGAGTTGGGTCCGGGTGACTGGTGAAGGGCTCGTTGTTGGACGCAAGCTCGGCTCGGGTGAAGGTGGAGGCTACAATTACTACCTCGGAGTCAACGACAACGGAACGCTTTTGGGGCGCTTCACAGTCAATTGGGATGTCTACAAGAATGACACCAACGGGGTTCCTGAGTATCAGCGAACCGAAGTAAGCGATACTGTGAATGATCTCGAGGGCGAGATCAATGTGACCGATGGGGAGTGGCATCATGTTGCTTATGTTCGCGACCAGGAGAGTTGTTGGCTATACGTGGACGGCATACGGGATGGCAAGACCGCGCGACTGTGGGTGATCGCTCCTTCGGGTGATGGCGAGTACGTGGTGGGTGCGCATGTCGTTACGATTGAGGGCCCGGTGCGAATCGGGTATGCGTCACCGACGTTTACGGACCCGCTTATCGGATCCATAGACGAGACCCGCATTTGGGCGCGCGCGTTGACGCATGAAGAGCGCATCGACTTTAGCGGTCGTAATCTGTCGGGAGACGAATCGGGGCTCGTTACCTATTTTGGGTTTGATTTCCAAAGCGGAGAGTTCGCTGAAGAGCGCTCTCACCAACGCGATCCGATGACGGAGTTTGGGGTCTATCTGAATGGGGCCTACCGCGAGACGAACGTCAGCGATGGGCCTCTGATAGACCTCTCTCCCTTGCGTGTGTTGAGGCGCATCAAGTTGGCTGGTTTGTATTCTGCCGATGATGGAGGGAGCACCCTGGAAGACTTTATCTACCGATTTGGTCGCTATCCGTTTGATGATGATGAGTACGCAGGCCAGCTCGGTGTCGGTGTTGATTTCGTGCTGCTGTCTGCTATGAATAATCCGATGCAGAACGACGCCGATGAGGATGGCTTACCTGATGACTGGGAATCGGCCAACGGACTCAATCCAAATCAATCATGGGGTGACCACGGTACGTGGGCCGACCCTGATCTGGATGGCCTGAACAACATTGCGGAATATCAGGCCGGAACGGATCCGTGGGATGCTGATTCTGATACAGACGGTCATCCTGACTTCTTTAGCTGGGACCCGGGCACCTTCCGTATCTATGGAGAAATATTCACTGACTTTGATGGAATGGACGATGCGTGGGAGGTCGTGCAAGGGCTGGATCCCCGGCAGTACGACGCCAATCTCGATAAGGACGGTGATGGGTGGCGGAATGTGGCCGAATTCATGGCTGGTACTGATCCAGACTTGGACACGGAAACTCCTGTCCCGACGGTCAGCTTCGTGCTGCGCTACAATGGGGTCATTGTTGGTGATACGGTCATCTTGGCCTACAGCCGGGTCTCCATGGATGGGATGCCCGATGCTCGGTACAGCGGGGTGGCCACGAATTTCCCGGAAACCCTTGTATACAGCAGTCCTGCCGAGGGCTATCTGCGCGAGGGTGACAACTGGTTCTTTGCCTTCATCGACCTCGATGGCGATGGTGCCTGGCAGGAAGGGGAACCGGCCGGTAATGCGATCGGCCAGCCCATTCGGGTGGACTGGAGTGAGGCCGGTCCTATTGAGATCGCCCTGACGGACGGTATCGAGGGTTATGGACGCTTCTCCTGGGTGCCTGTCAGTGAGGTGCCGGAGTATAAGGTCCTGATCAACAACGCCACGGCGGGTTCGGCCCTGCTATCGCCGCCGGTCTTTATCAAGGCCCCGCGGACCTGGTTCCATGAGAAGGACTATCAGAACGCCAGTATTTTTGGCTTGGCGAATGCGACGTATGAGTGGTTTGTGTATGAAACCATCAACGGTGTCGATGCCCTGATTGGGAGCGGTAACTTCACGAAGCTCTACCATGCCACGATGTCGAAGCCTGTGGCGGTCTGGCCGGTCGGAGCGGAATGGACTTACGCGAAGAACGAGTTGCGCTGGACCATGGACGATGACGTGACGGTTGTACGTGTTCAAATTGCCCGCGATCTTGGATTCACGAGTGTGATCCTGGACCGACAGGACCTGGCACCAGCGCCGTTCGCCGACGGTAAGATTCACTATACGTTACCGATCTACGCCGGTGATGGGCAGCTGACCAATGGCGTCTTCTATTGGAGAGTGCAGACACAGAATGGCCTTAATCTGAGCGCCTTCTCTGATCCGGCATCCCTCACGGTGAATCTGGCTGACTTCGGTTCCGGGCCGTTCTCGATCGCGGGTGATGTGGCCTACTTTGGGAAGGTGATCACCGGAAACTTCGTGGTGCAGGCCTTCTCATCGCCTGGGTTTGGTTCTGTGCCGGAGGCGCAGGTGACACTGCCCAATACCAGCTCGGCGCTCGGTTGGCCGCAGAATGAGCTGCCCTTCACGCTCCCGGGGCTGCACAGCGGCAGCTACTATGTGCGCAGTTTTCTCGATCAGGATGGCGATAAGAAGAAGGACCCATGGGAATCCTCCGGTTTCGTACAGATTTCGGCCTATTCGCCGGAGCTGATGAGCGTTCCGGTCAGTCTGGACGACAAGTGGTTGCCAGTTTGGTTGGCTGATACAGACAACGATCATATCGCGGATGACTGGGAGTATCAGTACGTCGGTAACCTGCTCACGATGGGGCCGGGACCGGTGCGCGGTTACACGGATCAGACCCCCGGCGGGCTGAACGATTTCGAAAGCTACGCTGCCACACCCATGAATGCCAATCCACTCGATCCGGATGCGGCGGGCTCTGATGGCATACCGTTCTGGATCAAGGTCGCCTTCGATATGGATATTTACACCTATTACGCCTTTACAGTCGCCACCGTGGGGACGGATGGCAACGGCTCCGCCGTGGTAAGATGGCCGGCACCGGCGGGAAGTTCAGTCCAGATGCTTAGCAATGGTACCGCCCAGACATCAAATAACGGCGTGACATTGAGTTACCGGCTACAGTACAGTCAGGACTTGCTTACATGGAGCGATCTGACCGGCAATGCGCCGGTTTCGTATAGTACGGCCAACGCGGAATTCGAGGTCACGGATGCCTCGCACACGAACCGTGTCGGGTTCTACCGGGTGCTGATGGCCGCCACACAGTAGATTGAAAGAGCAATAGCTAAGGAACACACCATGACGAGATGGATGCGGGGATGGCTGTTGGTTGCCGGCTTGGCGGCGATCGTGGGCGTGATCGGTTGCAGCGATTGGGAGTCCTCCGGAGATGAGGGTGCCTGGAACTCAGCCTATAACTGGCTCGATTTCTCCGGCGTCTATTCGGATGCAGGCCAAGGGGTGCTCGTCAAGGATGCGGGCACGGCTTTTGATACCTCGTCGGAGCTCGTGATTGGCGAGGTGCTGGGATCCGGGGATGGTACACGCACGTCGTTTGCGGGTGCGTTCGCCAATTTTGGCATAGTGCCCGGTTCCATCCTTCTGTCGGCGGGACCGATCAACTTCATCGACAATGGCACGGGCGGCTTGGCCAGTCCGGACGGGTGGGGCTTTGTCGAGAGCTTTGATGGCGGCAGCGCCGTTGCTGGCCAGACGTCCTTCAGCGGTGTGGTGCCCAATCACCCCGTCGTGGCGGGTACGGTGACCATCGTGGTGGGAGGCACCACATTTCAGGATGATGGCTCCGGCACGCTCACGCCCAATAATGCCGCAGGACTTTCCGGTACGTTCGCCTATGAGACGGGCGCATGGTCGATAAAGATGGCCGCCGCCCCCGCCGCCGGAACAACGGTGTGGGTGACCTACCAGTTTTCCTCTGTCTCGATGTCTGGCAGCGTTATCTACACAAGTGGTGCCTATGCCATCAACCTACAGGGGTTGGCGCTGGCCGCGACCGATACCATCACCGTGAGCTATCGCTACTCGCGCAATGTTTCGGCCAGCGATATCAGCGGAAGCACGGGCAACCCGATTTACACGATTACGCTGCTACAGACCGGAGAGAAGCTCCGCATCATCGACAGCAATGGCAACGTCTACGATGGACGGCTTTACGACGTGAACTCGACGGCCGGTGATTTGACGGAGGTTCCCTCTTCGGACGTCACGGCAGACACCGGAGATAGCGGTCTACAGGGCGAAATTGTTGCCAGCTTCTACGCCGAGGGAGCGGCCTACGGCCAGTGGGTTACCATGGATGGAACGTTTGTGGGCAATCTGATCAGCACCACGGAGAACACCATGTTCAATCGCCACATGAACGGCACGTGGCGCGAAAGCGGCGGAAAGGTCGGAGTCTTCTTTGGCAGCGCTGCGAGCGATGCGGTTCCGCTGCCCCTGATTACCAGTAACGCGGTGGTCAGTGTGGGTGGCTGAGCTGTTCGTTGCAACGGATCGGTGACCATGAGATTGAATGAATTGGAAGACTTCCGCTATCCGCGTCGCCGCCCTTGGTTGCTCTTAGTGATTCTGGCCGTAGTCGCTCTGATTATCTGGCAACGCGTGATCCGTAAGCCCTCCGAGAAGAGCCTCCCCGAGGCGGGCACCAGCGTGGAGCGCGTCGACGACGTGGCGGCTTCAGTGCCTGATGGTGTGCGGACCAAGGAGGAGGCTCCGGCCCCACCGGCGGATGTGGCCGGGCTTCTTGCCCAAGCCAGCACGCTGGAGTCGAAGGACAAGCTGCTCGAAGCGCGGTCCTGCTATCTGGCACTATTGGACCGCGGGGTGGGTGGTCGCGCCAGGAGTGACGCCGAAGTAGCCCTGGCTCGTATCCATATGACGCTCATCAAGACCGTGCGTCCTATGCCCGAGAAGGTCGATGTCATCGTCAAGTCCGGCGAATCCCTCGAGCGGATCGCGCGCCGATACGGCACCACGGTCGATCTGATCCAAGTGGCCAACCACGTCAGGAATCCCAATCTGATCCGAGCCGGAGACCACCTTCGGGTCTTTACTGGAAAGTTTGCTCTGACCGCCAGCAAACGGCGCAACGACCTCGTCGTGACGATGAACGGCAAGTTCTTCGCCCGCTATGGCGTGGGCAGCGGCCGTCACGGCAAGACCCCCGTCGGCAGGTTTATGTTGACCGAGAAGATTAAAGAACCCGTCTGGTGGCGGCCGGATGGCAAAGAGATTCCCTTTGGACATGAGGAGAACATTCTGGGGACGCGCTGGATGACACTGCGCGCTCAGGAGGGAACGCCTGATGTTCGCGGGTACGGCATCCACGGCACCTGGGATGATGCCTCGATTGGGAAAGCCGAGAGCGCCGGCTGCCTGCGCATGCGCAATCGCGATGTTGAGGAGCTCTTTCTCTATATCCCCAGCCGCACGCCGGTTACGATTGTGGAGTAGGTTGGCGTGCCCGGCCTCACTAGCATGGTTTTAGTTCAATGCTGATGATTTCACCATGCCGCGGCTAGCGCAACGGGCACACCGCACGCCGATGTACCAGTGAGTCCAAGCATTCTGCTGGTAAGGTTGAAGTCTGCGCCCAAAGCCGGCACAGTCGGGACAGATTTTATATTGCCGGTTTATCTCTCCCGCGACCGTGTAGCCTATTCCTTGACACACGGGGCAGCGGTAACGTACGGATTGTTGCTTCCGTGCCCCTGCTGTTGTTTTGCGAACGAGGTATCCTTCGCCATGGCACGGGCTACAGACAATCTTTCCTCTTGAGGGAAGGTGCTGATCGGGACCGACTTGCTCCACCGCAGCGGACCTCGCGGTCATTACGCGGTTCTGGTAAACGAAATAGCCGACGACGCAAACCAGAACGAAAATAATCAGTATGCGCAAGCTGCTCCCCCTGTAGAAAGTACGGTGAGAGGTGTAAGTCTAGGAATTGAAACTGGGATTGCCAACAAGAAAACGCCAGTCATGCGCTGTGAGCTGCTGTAGATCAGCCATGAGGATGTTTATGGTTACCTGTTGATCCTGTGCTCCCAGTAGTATATTCTCGCCACGGTAATGTGGGGATGCTGTGGGTGAGAAGAGGTCGTGAGAGGGTCTCTGCGAGGGAGGAAGACGTGAGCAAAACAGTGCGCTGTCCAAAGTGTGATTCGAAGAATACCGAAGAGCGGATTTTCTGCTACAACTGTGGAGGGATACTCACGGTGCTGGCAGCCAAGGAGCAGCGTGTTCATCGTCAGCATGTGCGTGCGGTGCGGCGGTCGGCAGTGATGCTTGTGCTTATCGGCCTACTGGCTTGTGTCGGACTGGCGCTATGGAGCCCTCAAGGCGCTGTGGGTGCGGTGGGCTCCTCTGGTGAGGCCGCAGTAACGTCTCAAAACCTATATAACCTCCGGCTGATGGACGGCGGAAAGGTAGAGCTGGGACGTGATTTTAGTGAGGTAAGTGTCAACGCCTACCTTCAAGAGTTCTGTGCTGAGGACCTTGGCTTCGATGCTGTATCCGTGCAGTTACTTCCAGAGAAACTCCGGCTGAGAATTAGGGGGGAGCTTGGAGCGTGGACCTGTGCGGGCTATGGTCTATCCCCTACGCTGACCCGTGAATTTGTGCTGGCTGTGGAAGACCATGGTGTCGTGATGGAGCGTGCCTTGGTCGGGCACCTACCGTTGCCGACCGTATTGGCTCGGAGGTCCTTTGCTCTGTTGAAGCATGAGCTGGCCGATGCGCCATGCCTGAAGATGCTTGGGACGGCGCGGCATGTTGCGGTCAACAAGGGGCGACTGCATATAAGTTTTGGGGGCGACTGAGATCGACAGCGGAATCACGCCGCTCACCTGACTCGTACTCATTCATGGTTTGACCAGGCTCAGGATCAAGCTCGGGCCTTGTTCTTGCGGCGCACGTCTGCTAGATTTCCGAATTCACATTTACCCATGAGGCAGGGATATAGGTCATGCATAAGTACAGAACTCATACCTGTGGCGAGTTACGATCCGAGAACGATGGGGCAGAGGTCCGTCTGTCGGGCTGGATTTTTAGGAAGCGCGACCACGGCAGCCTTCTTTTTGTGGACCTGCGCGACCATTACGGCCTGACGCAGGTCGTGGTGCAACCCGATTCACCCTTTTTCGATGAATGCCAGCGGCTGCGCCTCGAAAGCGTCATCACGGTGACCGGGAGGGTCGAGGCCCGATCGGACGAGACCGTCAATCATAAGATGCCGACCGGCGCGATCGAGGTCGTGGCCGAAACCCTCACGATTGAGAGTGCCTCTGAACCGACACCCCTCTATCTTGCCGGTGATGAAGATGGCCCCGAGGATCAGCGTTTGCGCTACCGCTACCTGGACCTGCGCCGCGAACGACTGCACAACAACATCATGCTACGCTCCCGCGTTATTTCAAGTATCCGCCGGCGCATGACCGCCCACGGGTTTGAAGAGTTTCAGACTCCCATCCTGACGTGCAGCTCCCCCGAGGGCGCGCGGGACTATCTGGTGCCC
Organism: Lentisphaerota bacterium; assembly: GCA_013203785.1. Lineage (GTDB taxonomy): Bacteria > Verrucomicrobiota > Kiritimatiellia > UBA8416 > JABMPJ01 > JABMPJ01. The sequence continues at coordinate 22,367 of JABMPJ010000040.1, forward strand.
AGCCGCATCCATCCGGGTCAATTTTACGCTCTACCGCAGGCACCGCAGCTCTTCAAACAATTGCTCATGGTGGCCGGTTTCGATCGCTATTTCCAGATAGCGCCCTGCTTCCGAGATGAGGACGCGCGCGCCGATCGCTCGCCTGGGGAGTTTTATCAGCTCGATGTTGAGATGTCATTCGTGACTCAGGATGAGCTGTTCGAGGTGATCGAAGATGTCCTCGCGGGCATTTTTGATGAGTTTTCAGAGAAGAAGATTGCGGTCGCGCCCTTCCCGCGTATCCCTTATGCCGAGGCCATGGTGAAATATGGCTCCGATAAGCCCGACCTGCGTATTCCTATTGAGATGGTTGATGTGTCGGATATCTTCGCCACAAGTGGGTTCAACGCGTTCAAAAGCGTGGTGGCCAGCGGCGGGGTGGTACGCGCCATACCGGTCAAGAATGTAGCCTCACAGCCGCGCAGCTTTTTCGACAAACTCGTCGGCTTTGCCACCGAACAGGGAGGCAAAGGGTTGGCCTATCTGGTCTGGGACGGGGAGAAGGTCAAGGGTCCCATTCTCAAGTTCCTCGCCGAAGAGGAGCTGACGGCCCTGGTGGAGCGCTGCAACGTGACCGACCAGGACGCGGTCTTTTTTGTCTCCGACAAGCCTGGCCTGGCCTCATCTATCAGCGGTGCCATACGCGTCAAGTTGGGGCAGGATCTGGGCCTCATTGCGGATGATGTTTTCCACTTCTGCTGGGTGGTGGATTTCCCAATGTTCGAGTTCGACGCCGAGACCCAGAGCATCATCTTCTCGCACAACCCCTTCTCTATGCCGCAGGGGGGGCTCGAAGCGCTTGAGACCAAGGATCCTCTCGAGGTGCTGGCGTACCAGTATGATATCGTCTGCAACGGCGTGGAGCTCTCCAGCGGTGCCATCCGTAATCATACGCCTGATGTCATGTATAAGGCCTTTGAGATTGCCGGCTATGATCCCTCGGTGGTCGAGGAGCAGTTCCCCTCGCTGCTGAACGCATTTAAGTACGGCGCACCTCCTCACGGTGGTATTGCCCCGGGCATTGACCGTATCGTCATGCTGCTTGCCAACGAAAGCAATATCCGTGAGGTCATCGCTTTCCCCATGAACCAGCGTGCTCAGGACCTCATGATGGGCTCACCCAGTGAAGTCTCGATCCAACAGCTCCGCGAGCTCCACCTCAAACTGAATCTTCCTAAGAAGCAGAGCGGGGCCGAGAGCGATGGCAGCAACATTTGACCTGGTAGCACCCTTTGAGCCGACCGGCGATCAGCCTGCCGCCATTGAGGCGCTCTGCCGACAGTTCTCCGCTGGTAATCGCTTTGCGGTGCTCGAGGGCGTCACCGGTTCAGGCAAAACCTTCACCATGGCCAATGTTATTGCGCGGCTTTCGCAGCCAGCCCTCATCATCTCGCACAATAAGACACTGGCGGCCCAACTCTACGGCGAGCTCAAGGAGTTCTTTCCCAACAATGCCGTCGAGTACTTCATCAGCTATTATGACTACTATCAGCCCGAGGCCTATATTCCCCAAACCGACACCTACATCGAGAAAGACGCCTCGATCAATCAGGAGATAGAGCGACTCCGGCTCTCGGCCACCAACTCCCTGGTAGGACGAGAGGATGTGATTATCGTGGCCTCCGTCTCCTGCATTTACGGCCTCGGCTCGCCGGAGGATTATGCCGATATGCTCGTTCGGATCGACGTCGGCACCGCGGTGGATCGTGATGAGATGCTGGCCCGTCTGGTCGAGATCCAGTACACCCGTAACGATTTCGAGCCTTCACCGGGCACCTTCAGGGTGCGCGGGGATACCGTCGATATTTTCCCTTCTTATGCCCAGATCGGCCTGCGTATCGATTTTTTCGGTGATGACGTTGAGGCGATCTGGCAGATCGATCCGCTCACAGGCAACAAGGATCACGGCCTCTCACGGGCGCTCATCTCCCCGGCCAAGCATTTCGTCTTGCCCGAGGCCAAGCTCGCCCCAGCTATCAAGCGGATCAAGGCCGAAGCGCGCGAGCGGGTGGCCTGGTTTGAGGCGCAGGGCAAGCTGTTGGAGGCCCAACGCCTCCAACAGCGAACGATGTTCGATATCGAGATGCTGACCGAAATTGGCTATTGCTCCGGGATTGAGAACTATTCGCGCCATTTCAGCGGGCGCCAGGCCGGGGAGCCACCGGATTGCCTGCTGGACTATTTTCCCGACTCCTTCCTGACCATTATTGACGAATCGCACGTCACGCTCCCACAGGTGCGCGCGATGTACAATGGCGACCAGGCTCGTAAAGGCACGCTGGTGGAGCACGGCTTCCGGCTGCCCTCTGCCAAAGACAATCGTCCGCTCGCCTTTGATGAGTTCCTCGACCATGTCGGCCCTATTCTGTTTGCCTCCGCCACGCCGGGGGCCTACGAACGCGAGGTGGTGCCCAACCCGGTTCCGCAAGTGATCCGTCCGACAGGCTTGATTGATCCACCCGTCACGGTACGCCCTCTCGATGGACAGATTGATGACCTGATGGAAGAGGTCCGTCACCATGCCGAGCGTGATGAGCGGGTTCTCGTGACGACCCTCACCAAGCGGACGGCTGAAGACCTGGCGGCCTATTTTCGCGAGGCGGGCCTACGGGTCGAGTACCTCCACTCGGATATCACAGCCCTCGATCGCGTCGAAGTACTCTCGCGACTACGACAGGGCGATTTCGACTGCCTGGTGGGTATCAACCTGTTGCGCGAGGGATTGGATCTCCCTGAGGTTGCTTTGGTCGCGATCCTGGATGCCGACAAGGAGGGGTTTCTCCGTTCTGAGACCGCTCTGATCCAGGTGGCCGGTCGTGCGGCGCGCCATGTCGACGGCAAGGTCATCCTCTATGCCGATCGTATCACCAACTCCATGCAGCGCATGATGGACGTCACACAGGAGCGCCGCGAACACCAGATTGTCTATAATAGAGAACACGCCATCACCCCGGCGGGCATCAAGAAGGCGATTAACTACGGCACGATCCTGCGTGAACGAAGCAACGATATTGAGAAACGCGTCGTCAAAGAGGATGGTGTAGAGTACGACCTCTACAAGGCGATTGAAGAGCTCGAACGCGAGATGCTAGAAGCCGCCCAAGCCCTCGAATACGAACGGGCCGCTATCCTGCGTGATGAGATCCGGGAGCTGAAGCGGGAGCGCTAAAGGAGGGAGAGGGAGGCTGCCCGCAGATGACGCAGATCTGCGCAGATGGGATGGGAATGTTGCGAGAATCGATCAGCGGGGTATCCCCCGCTGGGCTCTTCTCGCAACATCTCCTTCTCTCTCCTCATCTGCGTCTATCTGCGTCATCTGCGGGCCGTCTTCTTCGCAGGCACAGATCCATCCGGTTCGAGCCACTCGTGCGTTACGGCCCAGGCCGTGAACTGTTTGACGAGATTGTCCCATCCGCAGCCATAGGCCGTGGTATCGGTATGGGCGAACTCGTCCATGATGCGGTTGACGATGCCCTGCACCGACTGTCGCGCTTTCATGATCGAGAGCCATGTCTTGGCGAGGCGGACGATATGCTGTTCATCCGGATGTGCTCCCGGCCGGTCATACGTGGCGATCAAAGCAAAGGCTTGTTTTCGGGCGGCATCAGGTGGCATGCTTGTTCCTCGGTGGGTCGAGGGATAGTGTAAGGTGATGCCCGGACTGTCAAGAACGCGGATTGGTGCCGGTCGGTTTGGTGCGTATCTGCAACTTGCTGCAAAGCAGTAGATTGGCAGACGTCACTATTCTTCATAGTCGTAATCCTGCTCGTAATCGTAATCCGATTACGATTACGAGCAGGATTATGATTACGATTGACTCAAGTGCAGGGAATCGCAGTGCCCTATGTAGCTGGGCGAAGAGGAGCATGCATGGACGTATCGACCGTGGCCGCATATCTTGACCGGGAACTCCGCATCGCTGACTTCGAGGATAGCTCCCATAACGGGCTACAAGTCGCCAACTCGGGTCGGCTCAAGAAGGTCTGCTGTGGGGTCGACGCCTCTCTTGATTTCTTTGAGTTGGCTGCCGAGCGCGGTGCCGACATGGCGATCTGTCACCATGGGATCAGCTGGGGTGACTCGCTCGCCAGGATTAGCGGGCTGAACTATCGGCGCCTCTCCACCTTGCTGAAGTACGACGTGGCCCTCTATGCCTGCCACCTGCCCCTGGACGCGCACCCCGTTCTCGGCAACAACGCGCAAATTTGTCGCGCTCTCGGCCTGAAGCGGCTCAAGCCCTTTGGGATGTATCATGGCAAGGAGATTGGATTTGAAGGGGTATTGTCCCGCCCCAAGCGGTTTACAACTTTTTTGAACCACGTCACCGAGTGCATCGGCCCGCCGCTGCATGCCTGGGATTTTGGACGTAAGATGGTCGAGCGCGTCGCCGTGGTGTCGGGGGGAGCCGCCGGGGAAATTGCCGAAGCGGGGGACAAGGACATCGATGTCTACATATCCGGCGAGCAGACTCTTGCCGCCTACAACCTGGCGAGGGAGTACGGCATCAATGCCATATTCGCAGGCCACTACGCCACTGAACGCTTCGGCGTCATCGCTGTGGGAGAACGACTCAAGAAGCGCTTCGGTCTCGAGGTGGAATTCATAGACACGGGCATCACGGTGTGAGGGGGCCACGGATTAGAGCGGTTTTGCTTCTGGTGTTGCTCGTTGCCCTGGCCACCGCTCTCTTCCTGTTTTGGCACCAGGATTCCGCGGTCGACCATACGGGATCGGGAGAGATCGATCAATCGGACCTGGCGATCGTGCGTCAACGGCTCCTTACCTCACCCCCTTCGATGCTCCTTTCGCCGACTGGCGTGCCGGATCCTTCGACGAATCCTGCTGCTGGAGCGGTTGTCCCGGTGTCGCTCCCGGATACCATTGCGGGTGAAGAGATCCTGATCTTCTACGACGACGCCCACCTGCGGGCCTTCCTGGACAGTGCTGACGCGGAAGGACTCGATATTCTAGCGCGCCTTTCAGGCCTGCACGCTGTTCGTGTGCGCGTGGGCGATGAGGCGCTCCTTCGTCGTGTCCTGGCGCGCGTACCCACACCGGTCGAACGCGGTCCCAACCTTTTTGTCCGCCAGCCTCTGCCGCCCGTCCCCCCAGAGGGCGTTACGTATCGCCCCTTCGAGGACGCCTCAGCGGCTTGGATCGGAGGTGGGCATCTGCCGTCCGAATGGGGCAAGGGCATCAAGGTGGCTGTTCTCGATACCGGCCTACAGTCCGACCCCTCGCTCGCACCGGGCGAGACACTTGATCTCGTGGGCGGTGCTGCCGGAAAGGACGCCCCTGTGCATGGGACGGCCGTGGCGTCGATTATCGCCGGGCGAGGCGATCTGCCTGGCGTGGCGCCGGGGGCTGAGCTTCTCGCCATCCGGGTCATGAATGACGATGGGGTGGGGGACGCCTTTACCCTTGCCCAGGGCGTCATGGATGCGGTTGATCGTGGCGCACGCGTGCTGAACATTTCGATTGGAGCCATGGGCGATGCAGTCGTGTTGCGCCAGGCCATTGCGTACGCCCAGCAACAGGGCGCGGTGGTCGTCGCTGCGGCAGGCAATAATGGGCAGGCGGGTATTCTCTACCCCGCGCGCTATCCTGGGGTCGTGGCGGTCGGCGCGGTCGATGCGGACGGGCAGCAGCTTTATTTTTCCAACCGAGGCGAGAGTTTGGATCTTATGGCCCCGGGCCTGGGGATTTCCGTTGCGGGCGGAGCCGGTGCAACCCTGAGCTTCAGTGGCACGTCCGCCGCCGCCCCGTTTGCGGCGGGTGCTATCGCTGGCCTCTTGTCTGAATCCCCCGGACTAAGCGCGGCCGATGCCGCCGCGCTCCTGTCCCACTATGCCGACGATGCTGGTGCACCGGGCCACGACGATCGCTATGGCGCGGGGCTGCTCAATATCGGTCGTGTACGGGAACGTGACACCCCTGGACTCATGGATATGGTCCTTGTGAGTCCACATGTTGAGCGTCATGCCCTCTACCGGGACGAGCTCGTCCTGTCCCTGTTTGGCCAGAACCGTGGGACCGAGCCGCTGGCGCGCGTCGTTTTCACCGCCACCGTGGACGGTGCCCCGGTCGATCTCACCTTCTACGACGTGGGTGTGGGTGAGATCGTCCGGCACGACATGCGTCTTACGGGTGCTGCCATGCGTGACCGTCTCCTATCCATCGAACAGACCATCGCCATCGAAGGTGGTGATGACCGGACACCCGAGAACAACGAGATGAGATCGACGTTGTCCTTGCGACAGCCGTAGAGAACAGCCGAACAGAAGCACAACCGAAGGACGAAGGGGCGCTTGGCGTGTCACTTCGTTGTTCGGCGGCTCGCCTGCTCGGCCGTTGCTTCTTGCCACGGCGGCTCAACCGGCAGGAGGCGATCAAACGCCCTGATCAGTCCCGCCTCGTATTGGCCTGCATAGGTACCCGCAATGAATCGGTCAAATGCTTCGTCGTACAGCCGTTTCCACGATGCCGCTTCGTGGCCCGGATTGATCGGGTAGAAAAGCGCATGATTGGCTTTAGCCGCCGCACAATCGCCCGGGGCATCGCCGATCATCAGGATGTGGTCACCGGTATAACGCCCGCGTGTGGCCATATCAATGTGCTCACTCTTGGTTCCGAGTTCCTGCCCGGCGATCACGGCCGCTTGGTCAATGATTCCGTTTAACTCCCATTCCCGCACCAATGCCTCGACAGGGGTCTGTGAGACAACGACCAGATCGGCCTGACGCGTGAGCTTCGCGAGACACTCGCGCACCCCCTCAAAGGGCGGCACCTGTGTAACGACCTCCTCGATGCGGCGATTGACCGCATGGCTCCAGGACAGGACTGTGGCCAGATCGGGGTTGGCTGTCTCTGTGACCTGTGCTTCCAAGGCCGGCATGCCCAACTGGGTCTCTTCCATCAGCCACTGTCGAAAGCCATCCAGCCTCGGTATCTCTACGCCGGACGCTATCACCTCCGGCCGACTGCGCAGGAGATCGATGACCTGGAGCAGGGCCGGAAAGCGGTTGCTGCCACGGGAGCGGGAGTAGAGGTTCACGAACTCGGCCGTCTCACGCACCAGTGGCTCAATGGATTGTAGCCCCCATGCTTCGGCGATCAGCGCGTGGAAGCACTCCTTCTGCTTAATCTCCATCGTGTCAAACACGCAGCCATCAGAATCCACCCCTACAAAGAAATCATGTTCAGGCCTGAAGTGAATCAGATTCTCTTTCGTAAATACTCGGTCACTCATTGTGGGTCTCCCTTTCCCTAAGCGCTCAAGATAGCCCTCTGCGCCTCGCGCGTCGAGTCTGAGAGAGCCATCTTCAGCCATTTACACTGTGCCGCATTTCCGCCATCACGGCCCCGAACGTCCGAAGCACCTGCTCCCGCCCACGCATGAAACTCCGATCTCGACAACTCAACCTGTTGTGCTACCTTTCCTTTTGTCAGCAACGTTCCGTGGGGAGCGCTCTGCAGAGAAGTGTTTCAGTCAGGGATGGGAGTGGGGACGTGGACAAGGAGTTGTTCAGCGAACAGGTTCAGGTTGAGCGCAAGCAGTTCACATTTGAGCTCAGGGAGAATCCGCGCGGTCGCTTCCTGCGTGCAACCGAGGATGTCGGAGGACGGCGCGATACCATTATTATCCCTGTCGTCGGCCTCGCATCGGTGCGCGATGTGCTGAACCGGGTTATTGAGGCCAGTCACGAAGCCGGTGCCTTCGTCGCGAATGAAAGCTGATAAACGTCCAACTGTGAACCGCATATCCAGATCCAGAATGGTGACGGCTGTCGCCGCACTCTCGCTGCTAGTTGGTGCGCAGTCGATCCCCACCGCCAACGCGGCCGATGGCGACGCCGCTGACGATGAACCTCCGATAACGGCTGACAGCCTGCTGGATGACGTCCTCCTCCGCTTTCCGAACGAGCCACTCGACATTCGCGGCGAGATGATTGTTCGCCGTCGGCGTGGTGTGGAGAGTTCCCGCGTGGACTTTAGTATGCAGGTCGATTGGGGCTCCACTCCGGCTCACTTCCGCTATGCCCTCTATGATGCGGACGGTGATGTGGAGCAGGAGATTGCGCTGGACCTTCAGCCCGGCGCGCGTCCAATCTTGAGCAGCTCGGATGGTGCCCCGATTAGCCTTGAGGCTGGGATCGGATCGACGGATCTGACCTGGGCCGACCTCAGTCTCTCCTTTCTCTGGTGGCGCGGCGGCGAGATCGTCGGAGCGGATAGCGCCAAGGGACGCGATTGCTATCTGGTGGATGTTCCTGCCCCCACCTGGGAGGGTGGGCCGTCCCGCTATCACCGTGTGCGACTCTGGATCGATCAATCGCTTCACATGCTCCTGCGCGCGGATGGTTTTGGTGCCGATGGCCAACAGATGCGCAGTCTCTGGGTACGCAGTCTCAAGAAGACGGATGGGCGATGGATGATTAAGGATATGGAAGTGCAGGGCTACCCGCCTGTTCAGCGAACACGCCTGCGGATTCACACGGTCGAGGCTCGAGCCACATCATGACGCTGGCCTTGGTGATTCAGTGTGTCGGTTTGGTAGTGCTCCTTGCATGCTCGGCCTTCTTCTCGAGTGCGGAGACGGCCCTTTTTGCATTGAATTCCATTCATGTCCATCGCATCGGTCGGCGCCATCCCGTGGCGGGCAAACGACTGGCGGCGCTGTTGGCGCGGCCGGCCAGTCTACTCTCGACCATTCTGATCGGGAATACGCTGGTCAACGTCGGTGCTTCTGCCCTTGGATTTGTTGTGGCCGAGACCCTCCTCCCCGCCCATGGTGAGCTGATTGCGATTGTGGCGATGACGGCCCTCCTGCTGCTCTTTGGCGAGGTCGCGCCCAAGCGGCTGGCCATGATCCGCAGTGAGCAGCTCGCGATCCTCTATGCCCCGAGTCTCGGGGTGCTGATCCGCCTCGCCACCCCGCTGCGCTGGGTGCTTGAGCGAGTCGCTCGCCTCTTTCATAAACAGTTGCGCGAAGTGAGTAAAACGCTTACCGAGGATGAGTTCCGAACCGTGGTCGAAGTCGGCGAAGAGGAGGGCGTACTCGACGAAGAGGAGCGCACGATGGTTGACGGCATCATCCGTCTTGAAGAGACTCAGGCTCAGGATGTCATGACCCCGCGCGTCGACCTCGTCGGGATCGATCTCGACGACCCACCTGAGGAGCAGGAGCGGGTTATACGCAGTGTGCGCTACCGCTACATACCGGTCTATCGTGACTCGCTCGACCATGTCGAAGGATTTTTGGATGTTCCCCGTTTCATCCTCGCCGAGACGCCCTCCATAGCCGAGTGTGTTGTGCCGCCCTTTTTTGTGCCCGAGACCATCCCCCTGGATACACTCCTGACGACTTTCCAGCGCGAGAAGCGGCGTGTGGCTTTTGTGGCTGACGAATACGGTGGCACGGCAGGACTCGTTACACGCGGCGATATCCTGGAAGACATTGCCGACGATTCGACCAATGAATACGGCCACGAGAAGCCCGAGATCCAGAAATTACACGGGGATCGCTGGCTGGTTGATGGCAGTGTCAGCCTGGAAGATGTCAACTATGAGCTGGATCGTGAGCTCGATGCCGATGGCGCCGACCGCATCGCCGGGTGGATCAGCTTCTTCCTTAAGCGCATGCCCCGCCCCGGTGACTCCGTCGAGGAACAGGGCTGCCGGGCCACGGTCCAACGTGTCCGCAAGCAGCGCGTGCTGGAGGTTGAGCTTGTGCGTGTCGACCTGCCCGATCCTGAAAAAGAAGAGGAGGGTGCATCGTGAGCGCCCTGCTTGAGATCACACTCATCGTCATCTGTCTATTCGGACAGGCCTTTTTTGCCGGTATCGAGACGGGGATCATCTCCATATCGCGTATGCGCCTGCGCCATTTTGTTCGCCAGGGCGATCCAGGTGCCTTGGCTTTGCAGGGCTATCTTGATCATTTTGACCGGTTGCTGGGGACCACTCTGATCGGTACCAATCTCAGTGTCGTCATACTATCGGTGGTCAGCGCCAGCATGGCCTCCCGTTGGTTGGGCTCCTGGGGCGAGCCCGTTTCTGCCGTGGTGGTCGCGCTCGTGGTCCTGATTTTCTGTGAGTACCTGCCCAAGGCCTGGTTCCACAGTCGGCCGATCGAGCGCTCGCGTCGATACGCTGGACTGTTGCGCATCATGGAATGGGTTTTCAAGCCGCTCTCCGCCGGTATCATTGGGCTCAGTCGGCTGCTCGTGCGTGGAGGAGGAGAGGCCCTCGCGTCGCCGGCGCCCTTTGTAACGCGCGAGGATCTTAAGGTGCTTGCACAGGAGGGCGAACGCGACGGCGTCTTGTCGCCACGTGAACGCTTCATGATCCATCGCGTCATGGAGCTCTCTCACAAGAGTGCCGGCCAGATCATGGTGCCGCTTGACCAAATGACCACCGTCACGATCGACACCACGGTCGGTGAGTTTCGCGCTGTGGCCCGCCAGTCGGGCCATACCCGCATGCCGGTCTATGATGCCAAGCAGGAGAGCTATGTCGGCCTGGTGAACATCTTCTATATTCTTTCTGGACGCCGAGTGGAAATGGATCGCTTGGTGAATGATTTTTCTCGTCCACTCCTCTACGTACGGGAGAGCATGCCTGTGGATGATATTCTACCCGTCATGCGGCGAGCTCGTCAGCCCCTCTGCCTTGTTCGCGATGACGACAAGCAGGTCGTCGGTCTCCTCACCACGGAGGACATCCTCAAAGAGATCGTCGGCGCGCTCTGACGCCTTCTGAGTTCCCCGTTGTGAACTAGGGACACCCCACTCAGAACCGACCATTTTCCTCTCGATTTCCCATTGTTTCGTCTACCGGTTTGTGTGAAACTTCACATTCAAGGAGAGCGTTATTATGACGGAAACCGCTACACCTGAGGTCACGCATTCGTCAGCGGTCTGCCCAAGCTGCAATCGCTATATCGGCACGGCATCGAAGTGCTCCTATTGCCATGCCGATGCCCCCAAGCCCTTTATGCTGCGCGCCCTGCGCGTCGGATCAGTCGTGCTGGCGGTGGGCGGTCTGGCCCTGCTCTATCTGGCCGTGACCCATCGCCATCTGCCCGTTCAGCCCATTGGTGAGATTACCCCTCTGATGAACTATGCCTACGTTCGCTTGGTGGGTGAGGTGCCGCGCGACTGCTTTGTGGGAGACGAGAAGGGCGTGGTGGACTATGTCTCGTTTTCCCTCAAGGATGGCACGGGGAGCATCCGCATCAAAGCCTACGGTGAGGTGGCACGCGCACTCCATGACTCTGGCCGTCTGCCTAAACGCGGTATGACGGTCGATGTCACGGGTGGGCTCAATGTGCCGAGTGACAAGGCCCCTGAGATGCGACTGCAGACAGCCAAACAGCTGATCATTGGGGAACCCAAGAAGTGACCATTGTCTATGTAGTGCTTTCGACGGTTGTAGGTACGTTTTTCGCATCCCTTCTGGCCTGTGTGCCCAGCCTGCACATCTACAACGTCATGGGGCTTCTGGTCATGCTGGGTCACGCCCTGATCAGCCAGGGCATTGAGCTACAGCCCGAGATCGTGATTCCTTTTGCCGCTAGTCTTATGGTGGGCTATGCGATGCTCAACACATTGCCTTCGGTGCTGCTGGCCGCTCCGGACGAGAGCGCCATGTTCACCGTCCTCCCAGGGCAGAAGTTCCTGATGCAGGGCCGGGGCTATGAGGCCGTGATCATGACCACGGTGGGAGGAATGATCGGGCTCATGGCCCTGCTCTTTATCGTGGCTCCGTTGGCCCCGCGCCTGCTCCCTCTGTTCGGGAGGGTTTTCCGCGGGCATACGCATTGGATTCTCTGGACCGTGATCGCCTTCATGCTCATGTCGGAGTGGCCCAAGGGCGGACGCCTCGGTCGCTCCGGATGGGCTAAGTTTATCGATAGCTGGAAAACGACCGGGGCAGGCCTGCTGACCTTCCTATTGTCCGGTCTGCTCGGTTTCGTCCTCATTTTCCGTACGCCCATTGCCGCGGACGTGGCCTTCCAGAACCTGATGCCCGCCTTTGTGGGGCTCTTTGCCGTACCGTGGCTGGTTCTGAACATTGCGACCAACGTCACCGTTCCAGAGCAGACCATGGAGATCGAAACCCACCTGCGCTTGGATGATATCCTGCGGGGTGGTTTTGCTGGCACCCTCGGCGGCGGGTTTGCCGCCTACTTCCCTGTCGTAACCGGCGGGGTGGGCGGGCTCCTGGCCGGCCACGCCACGGCCCTGCGCAATGACCGTGTCTTCCTGGTCTCGCAGGGCGCTTCCAAGCTGGTCTACTACGTGGGAGGCCTGATGCTCTTCTTCGTGCCGGGGGTCCATCTCAAACGGGGCGGCGGGGCGGCTCTGATGCGCAGCATCATGACGCCGCGAACGGACTATGAATACTATCTGATGCTGGCGGCCATGGCCGGGGCTGGGGTCATCTCCATTCTGCTGGTTAGTCCGCTGACGCGCGGCATGCTCTGGCTGATCGGCAAGGTGGGTTATCGTCGACTCTCCTCGCTGGCCCTGCTCCTGATTGTGGGCCTGGTGGTTGGCATTACCGGCCTGACCGGGCTGGCCGTTATGGCGGTGGGTACCGGCATTGGCCTGATGCCTGTCCTTTACGGGTCACGGCGCATGAACTGCCTGGGTGTCATCATGTTACCGATGGCCTGCAATATGTCGGGTATTGGACCCACCGTGGCCGGTTGGTTGGGGCTGTTATGAAAGGTATCGCACATTTCATTGCTGGGGTAGCGGCGGCCGCTTGCGTGCCCGAGGCCGTGCGTGCGGCCTCTGACGGCGATCCCACGTACTTCATCCTGGGCGGTGTTTTCGGCCTCCTGCCGGATACAATCGACTTCAAATTCTCGCGTTATTTCTACCGGCACGACATTGAGGTCACCCCAGATCCCATTGCGCCGGACCCCCAGTACATTGCCGACAGCGTTGCCGAGGCGATCAATCGAGCCCATCGGACGGGAGAGAGTGTCCGCGTGAAGCTCAATACCGTGCCGTGCGGCCTGGACAAGTGGCAGCAGTACGAAGTCGCCTTTGACGTGGCGGCCCGTACGGTCGCCGTGCGCTATGGCCCCCTCGTGGATACCGGTCAGAACCCCATCCCCGGTAGCGCACCTCCCAGGGATGGCGAGGCGGTGGCACCGGTTGAGTGCGAGGTACGAATTGACTACCTCTCGTCAACGCAGGTCGACATTTTCGACGGGCCGGTGTTCAGCATGGATCCGACTGAGGATGGGCGCGTCAGCCCCGGCTTTATCCCTTGGCATCGCGCTTGGAGTCATAGTCTGGTGATCGGTGTGCTATTTGGGCTTTTAGGGGGGGTAATCTGGGGGCCTTGGGCGACGGCGGTCATTTTTGGGGCCTCAGCCATGCATGCCCTCTTCGATCAATTGGGCTATATGGGCAGTGCGCTCTTTTATCCCTTCCACTCAAGACGCCTGAGTGGCATGAAGCTCATGCACTCAGGGGAGGCGCTGGCGAATTTGACGGCGGTATGGTTCTGTTGCCTCCTGATATTCTGGAATTTGTGGCGCGCCGTTCCGGGCGGTATTCCCCCATATGGAACGCGCGCCCTGATCGGCTACGGCCTGGTCCTCCCGGGGGCGGTCATTGGCCTCTACCGCTGGCTGCGCAACAGGGCCGCCGCCCGTTCATCCGCCGTTCACGCCTAGCGGAGAACCCGTGACCCGCAGCGCAGAGCGTCGCGTCACCCACACATGACCTTGTTCTTGCCATCACGCTTGGCCTCGTAGAGGCGCGTGTCGGCCAGGGAGATCAGCTCACTGTCGGTCAGCGGTGCGCCCTCGTAGGCCGCCACACCCGTGCTGACTGTGATGTGTGTTTTGCGGATACCTCGCCCCATATCAAAGACATGCTCCTCGACCGCCCGCCGCACACGCTCGGCCACCATACGGCCGCCGTCGATCGTGGCCTCCGGCAAGATCACCAGGAATTCTTCGCCGCCATAGCGCGCTGGCACATCTACGGTCCTGATGTTGTTCCGAATGATCAGGCTCACGTCGCGCAGGGCCCGATCGCCGACCAGATGTCCGTGGCTATCGTTGAATAGCTTAAAGTCATCGATGTCGACCATCATGATCGCCAACGGATGCGAAAAGCGCTCCGCCCGCCGCAGCTCTGTCACGAGCAGACTGCGGATGTGCTTGTGGTTGTAGAGCTGCGTCATGCCATCCACGACAGCCACTTCCATCAGCTTCCTGTTGGCCACGTCAAGGTCTTGTGCGTACTGGTCAACGTCGTTGATTTTGCGGCGCAGCTCCCCGATCATATCGGTCACATAGTGCGAGATGCGTTGGACCTCATCATTCTCTTCATGCACATCGGACGGCACGGACCCGGCACCGTGTAGTTCCTTGTAGAAACTGCCGGCCTCCTCAGTCACTTGATGTATCCTTCGCATGGAGCGATACATCAAGAGGAATGCGGCACAAGACATCAGGACGGCCGCCGGTATACCCATCCGCAGGCTCATACTCGTCAATGAGATGCTGCCGTCCCCGGGAGCCGCCGCACTGCCGAGTTCCCATATGACCCACAGCAGAAACCCCCCCGGCAGGATGAACATCAGTGCATACAGAACCAGCAGCCTGTAACTAAGGGAGCGGCTGTTGATGGAAAGCTTCTTCTGGACCATGATGGGGTTGTCCTCTCAGACGCAGCTACATAACACAGGTTTAGTATAGGCACCCCGTTCCTGCCCGGACAAGCCAGAAAGACGGTCTCTGGGGTTGTCTTTCCCTGCGGGTCTCCTTTGGTCTAGCTCGAGAGGCTGCACGCCCTTCCTCGACGGTGCCGCATCGCAGAATCCTCCTTCTGCTTGTCAAAGCAGAGCCGATGGGCCATCATGCCAACAGAGAAGGGATCGAAGATTATGGGCTACGAAGTCATCGCCAGGAAATGGCGGCCACAGCAGTTTTCAGACGTCGTGGGACAGGACCATGTCGTCCAGACGCTTGAAAATGCTCTGGCCTCCAACCGCATTGCTCACGCCTACCTGTTTGTAGGCCCGCGTGGCATCGGCAAGACCTCCATCGCGCGCATTTTTGCCAAGGCGCTCAACTGCGATGCAGGTATGACCGCTACCCCTTGTGACACATGTGACAACTGCATCGAGATTATGGGCGGCAACAGCCTCGACGTCCGCGAGATTGACGGTGCCTCCAACAACAGCGTCGATCAGGTCCGCGATCTGCGTGAGACGATCAGATATGCTCCCGCCCACGGTCGCTTCAAGCTGATCATCATCGATGAAGTACACATGCTCAGCAATTCCGCCTTCAACGCGCTCCTCAAAACCCTGGAGGAGCCGCCGCCCCACGTAAAGTTCTTCTTTGCAACCACCGAACCCCAGAAGATCCCCGCCACCATTATCTCGCGCTGTCAGCGTTTTGATCTGCGCCGCATCGCCGAGGAGGATATCATCACCCGCCTGGAGCTCATTGCCAAGGATGAGAAGGTCACCATCGAGCCCGACGCCCTTCTCGCGGTGGCGCGTGGCTCAGAGGGCGGTCTGCGTGATGCTGAATCGGCCCTTGATCAGCTCATCGCTTTCAAAGGCAAGACGATTAGCGAAGAGGATGTTCTGCAGGTGTTTGGCTTGGTTTCGCGTCGTACCCTCGATGCCCTTAGCGAGAGTATTCTGGACGGCGACATGGCCAGTGTGATCGGACAGGTGGATGGACTCGAACAGGCCGGCAAGGATCTACAGCGGCTCGTGCTTGAACTGATGGATGGGTTTCGGAACCGGCTCGTCGCGGCCTACAGCGGCCCCGACCAAGCCAATCTTGACGTCGAACGCATGCTGCGTATCTGCGATATTCTCGCCCAGACGGATGAGCGCATGCGTTTTTCTCTCTCCAAGCGGATCCTTCTCGAAACCGCCCTTGTGCGCTGCTCCCGTGCTGCCAAGGTCGCCACGCTCGAAGAAATTATCGCTCAGATCAACGCGTTAAAGGCGGCCGGTGGTGTGGTGATCGCAGGTGCTCCGGCTACCGGAGTCGCGACCGACCCCTCATCCAGTCCGGTTGCCCGACGGTCACCGCCGCCTGCGGCCCTGACGGAGGTGGCCCCCCCGTCCCCGCGCCGAGCGCCCCCCGTTTCAGTTTCGTCGACCGCGGCACCGCCGCCGTCCGGGGGAGGGTCCGATGCGGAGCTGGCCCTGCTCCTCGCGCAGTGGCCGCAGATCGTTGCGCATGCTGGCCGCATCGCCGTCGCCGTCCAGGGCGCACTCAAGGACGCGGCCCCCACGGCCGTGGTTGACGATACGGTCCATATCGGAATCGATCCTGAGTTTGAGTCAGAGCTGACACTGTTTGAGTCACCGCGTAACCGCAAGGCGGTTGAGCGCAGCCTGGCGGCCGTGTTGAATCGGCCCGTGGCCATCGTTTTCCAAGCCCTAAAGGCGCGGCCCTCCCAGGTCGCCGAAGTACCGGCCCCGTCCGATGTCTACAGCGCGGTCCCTCCTGATGATTCAGCGTCCGCGACACGCAAGGGCGATCCCCAAGCCTGGAAGCAACGTGAAGAGGTCAAACAGGTGCTCGATATGTTTAACGGCACGATTGTGGATGTAAGAGAGTAGGGCAGGCGCCTGTGGCGCCGAGGACGGTAAGCGAAATCTCCGTGAAAGGAATGTGACTGTATGGCCAATATGGTAGAGATGATGAAGCAGATGAAGCAGCTCAAGAAGATGCAGAAGGAGCTGAAACGAAAAGTAGTCACCGCTGCGAGTCCGGATGGCGCGGTGACGGTCGAGGCGCGTGGTGATATGAGCATCAAATCGGTTGAAATCGCGCCCGAAGCGCTGACGTCCATGGATGCGAAACGGCTAAGCGATATGGTCACCCGTACGGTCAATAGCGCGATGGACTCTGCCAAGAAGGCCGCTGCGGGCGACATGTCCAAGCTCGCGGGAAGTGCGGGCCTCGGCAGCATGTTTGGCGGTCAATAGGAGCGAGAGAGTCATGGCTGCGGGAGATGCTCTACAGCGTGTGGTGACGGCATTCAGCCGGTTACCGGGGGTGGGACGCCGGTCGGCTGAACGGATGGCCATGCGTCTCACGGTCGGGCGGCGCGATCTGCTTGATGAGCTGATCGCCTCGCTTGAGTTCGTTCGCAAATCCGTGGTGGGTTGCACCCGTTGCGGTACCCCGACGCTCGTCGATCAGAATCCCTGCCCGCTCTGTACGTCACCCGGCCGCGACGACGCTCTGATCTGCGTCGTGGAGGAGCCATCGGATATTGTCACGATCGAGCGCTCCGGCGGTTTTGGTGGTCGCTATCACGCCCTCATGGGAACCCTCTCGCCGGCCAAGGGGCTTGGCCCTGCTGATCTACGCGTCCGCTCGCTCGTCGAGCGCGTCCGGAGTGAGCGCGTGCGCGAAGTTATCTTGGCGCTCAACACCGATGTAGAGGGCGATGCCACCGCTGCTTTTCTGCACGAAGCCCTGCGCTCAGAGGGTATCACGATTAGCCGCCTGGCCTATGGCCTGCCCGCCGGAAGTGGCATACGTTATTCCGATCCTGTGACCCTCGAGCGGGCGTTCAAAGGACGTATGTGATGAATCCTGTGATCAGCGATCAGAAGGCGGAGGTGGGGCTGGCGGCCGTCCGCGAGCGAATCGCCGCCGCGTGTGAACGCGCCGGGCGTGACGTGAACTCTGTCGGGCTGGTCGCGGTTAGCAAACGCAAGGGGCCGGATGCCGTGCGAGCTTTGGCTGAGGCCGGTCTGGATGTCTTTGGCGAAAGTCGCGTACAGGAGGCCCGGCAGAAGATGGCGCTCTGCCCCAGCGGCCTGACCTGGCACATGATCGGTCACATCCAGACCAACAAGGCGGGTGAGGTCGTACGTCTCTTCAGCTACGTTCATGCGGTGGACTCGCTGCGTCTCCTGGACGCGCTTGATAGCGCTGCGGCTGCGGCTGGTGTATCCTTGCCCGTGCTCCTTGAAGTCAACGTCTCGGGGGAGGGGAGCAAGTTTGGTTTTGCGCCTGAGGAGGTCCCTGGCATCCTTGAGCACTGTACCGGCCTCATGAATCTGGATATTTCAGGTCTCATGACCATTCCTCCCTTCACCCCCGATCCCGAAGAGGCGCGCCCCCATTTCATCCGTTTGCGCGAGTTGCGCGATGGGTGGCGTGCGGCGAGTGGCTTTCCGCTCGACGAGCTTTCCATGGGTATGTCACATGATTTTGAGGTGGCGATCGAGGAGGGTGCCACTTGGATTCGGCTGGGTACCATTCTATTTGGCGAGCGTGAGTAGGGGGCGGGGTACTGTCAAAAGTTCGATGAAAACAACGAAACGAGTGTCGCGAGGATCTGAGCGGTGGGTCGGGCAACGTAGGGATTAGGCGCTAGGCACCAGGAACTAGGATTGTAGAGCTAACGCCTGTCCACTAACGACTTACGATTGGGTAATGAGATCGGAAAGATACTGAGATCGATGGATGAACGTCCGGAGAAGTTCCTATCGCCTAGCGCCTAGCGCCTAAATCCTCGGGGAGAACCGC
>JABMPJ010000041.1 GCA_013203785.1 Lentisphaerota bacterium
CTTGCCCCGCCACCATTTTCCGAGCCCCGAGTGATCGGGGCTTTTCTTTCTTATGGACCTGGACACAGCCATCCGCACCGTCGAACACCGCCCCGCCGCCTACGTACTCTGTGGCTCCGATGGCAACTACCACTACAAGGGCGCCTGTCGCGACCTGGTCGAAAGGATGAAGCACCACCGCGCCGGCCTCGCATCCCGCACAAAGAATCGAAGGCCGCTCAACCTTGTCTATTTCGACTATTGCAGTAGCTACTCCGAAGCGCTCAAGCGAGAGAACTTCCTGAAGTCGGGTCAAGGCCGTCAGTGGCTAAACGAGCACCTTCAGTAACACACCCAGGCAAGACTGTCCCGCCACAGGCGGGCCTGCCTGCGGCAGGAAATCTGCTGGCTACTGCCTTCCAAGGTTCTCCTCCAGAGGCGGACTGCTTCGCAGGAATTCTTGCCCCGCCACCATTTTCCGAGCCCCGAGTGATCGGGGCTTTTCTTTCTTATGGACCTGGACACAGCCATCCGCACCGTCGAACACAGCCCCGCGGCCTACGTGCTCTGTGGCTCCGACGGCAACAATCCGTCGTCGCCACGCTCTCAGCGTGACGACTCCAATCGCGTGGCCTGCGGCCACTTCCTCTGCCCGCCTCCGGCGGCATGCCCCAAAACGCGCTCCGCACCCGTACGCGCGCTTCAGCATCTTCCCGCGCGCGCAAGAAAAACGCTTTACACAGGGTAGTCCATAGTTCACTATTCCTACATATTAAAAGCGGCTTACTTTCAATCGTCTACGCGAGGGGCCCAATGGGTGCTACAGAACAACGCGATACAGTCTTCTTCTCCGTCAAAGGCCAGGTGGTCATTCCGAGTCGCCTCCGGCGGGCGTTCGGCATCAAGAAGGGAACCAGGGCGTTGGTGTGGGCAGAGAGGGATAGAATTATCCTGAAACCAATAACCGAGAAGCATGTGCAAAGCTTGCGAGGGTCCCTCCGCGACAAGGGAGTTATGGAAGCGGTCCGATCGGATGAGGCAACAGAGAAGGGCAGCGGAGATGGCTAGAAAAGTGCTCGATAGCTGGAGCATACTTTCGTTCCTTGAGGATACCCCTGCAGCCGAAGGTGTTGAAAGACTGCTCCTGACGGCAGAGTCGGGAAAAGTTCGCCCCGTCCTCCTGCTGGGTGTTGTGAGTTGGACGGAGATTTACTACTCCGTTGCGAAGGCAGCATCACAAAACGATGCAGAACGTACGATGCTCGAGATTTCGGAGCTGCCCATCCAATTGGTGGCTCTCGCGGAACAGCCCGATATCCTTCGCCAAGCGGCCATCTATCGCCTGAAAGGCCTGCCAAACGAACCAGCATTCGCTGCTGCGCTTGCCCGCACGATGAAAGCCGAGCTTGTGACCGGGAACCCCTGCTTCAAGGCCGTTACCGGCGAGTTCAGGATTCGGTGGTTGAAGGAGGATGCCTGACAATGTGGCGATTCCGACAGATGGCGCGCGGGGAACTGAATATCGACCCGGTACAGGAGGAGTTCTTCTCAACAGAGGAACTGGAGAACCTGAGCAGTTCCCTGGTCAGGGAGACAGTGCAGAATTCCCTGGACGCCCACAATGGTAACGGGCCTGTTGAAGTCGCCTTCACCTTTGGTACAGCATCGGATAGTCGCGGAGCATTGAGAGCGTCCCCCTTCTTTCGAGGATTGGTCGAGCCCCTGTCTGCAAAAGCAAACGGGCTTCGGGGGCTACCTTCGGATACGGAATCCCTCGATTTCGTTACGGTGGAGGACTTCGGTACTCGTGGCTTGGTCGGTGACACTCACTTGGATGACGATCCCGAGGAGGATATTGATATTCAGGATTTCTATTACTTCTGGCGGAACATTGGGCGATCAAAAAAGGGACTGGCTCGCCTAGGGCGGTGGGGATTGGGAAAGCAGGTATTTCCGGCGGCATCAAGGATCAACGCGTTCTTCGGACTGACACAAAGAGAAGGTGACAACGGGGCGTTGTTGATGGGACAGGCCGTCCTGAAAGTGCACAGGCTGCCTGATGGCCACAAGTATTTTCCGTACGGCTATTTCGGTCAGTTTCCCGACAACGACGCGTTTGCCGTTCCCCTGGTCGACACGGATGAAGTAGATCAGTTCAAGGAGCTGTTCTCCCTTCGACGGGCACAGGAACCGGGACTGTCCGTTGTTGTGCCATACCCCCGAAGCGAGATTCAGCCGAAGGCAGTTCTGACGGCGCTCATCATGCACTATTTCCACCCGATTCTCTCGGGGGAACTCGTGGCGCATGTGAGTTTCATGGATCAGCATACGCGGCTGGCCGCCGACACCATACGCAGTGAGATCGACCGTGTCTTGCCTGAACGCTCGGAAGACCTGACAGCGCTGATAGATTTCACCGACTGGGCTCTGTCATTGCCCGAGGAAGCCCACGAAATTCTACCCCTCCCAGAGCTTGATCGGACACCAAAGTGGAACAGCTATGAGATTCCCGAGCCACAGGAGGATAGGCTGCGCAAGATGTTCGAGCATGGCGGGCGTATGGCAGTCAGAGTGCCTGTTACTGTGCACAGAATCGAGCAGGCCCCATCCGTCTCCTGGTTCTCCCTCTACGTTGAGCAGGACAATTCGCTGCAAAAGGGTGTCGCCCGATTCATCAGGGAAGGGATCAATATCACCTATGCGAACCCATATCTTGACCGAGGAGCGAGGGGACTTGTCGTGATCCACGACGCGGAATTGTCTTCTCTGCTCGGCGACGCGGAACCACCTGCCCATGATCGCTGGGACCAGAGATCACTGAAGTTTCGTGACAAGTACATACATGGGGCATCCACCATTGGGTTTGTGAAAAAGAGCATCCAAGAGGTCTACCGCCGTATTGCCCTGTCAAAGGAAGACAAGGATGTGAATCTCCTTCGCGATCTTTTCTTTGTTGATCGAGAAACGCTGGAACTCCCCGATCAGAAACGGAAACCCGGGCGAAAGAAGGGAAAGAGGGAATCCGGTGGCGATGTCGACCCGATTGAATCGAAAGGGCAGATGATCAAGGTCGAGCAGTTGCCCGACGAGAACGGATTCAGGATTGTCTCCTGCGGCAATGGTCGGCGGATCAAAGCCGTGAGTGTGAAGGCCGCCTACATGGTGCGTATGGGCAGCCCTCTGAAACGCTATCATCCCTTTGACTTCGAATTCGACAAGAACGACCTCCGTGTGAAATGTACAAATGCACGGGCTGTTCGCTGCGAACGCAATGAACTTGAGGCAGAGATTGATGAACCCGACTTTGAAGTCAGAGTCACGGGTTTTGATGACAAACGAGATCTGTTCATAAAGGCAACGGCTGAGCCACTAGAATCATGATCAGAAAGTTCAACTACACGAAACGTGAGAAGATCCTGCGCAAGAGCGTGAGGATTGCTCTCGCACATGATCACAACGGCGTCCTAGCGTTTTCTACTGACCTCAGTCTTGACCAGTATGGGCTGCCACCGGGGGCGTCGGTATACATCGAGGCATATCATGGCGTCGTGAGCCAGCGATTCAGTTTCGGCACCGTCAGTCACTTCCATATTCCCATGGACCGCGCCTTGCATGGTTTTGCCAGCGCTGATGCGGTCCGGTTTCGTGTGAAAGTCGTTGATGAGTCCAAACATCACGGGCGGATAGTGGCAGGGGCTGACGGCATCAGCCCCCTCTCGCCAGAAGACACGGAAGCCAACAGAGTTTCTCTCCTACACGTCATTCTCGACGAAGAGCTGGAAGAACGCCTTTGGAAACTCGACTTCTCGGGAGACTGGCCTGCGTTGCGAGTCAACAAACACGTGCCTGACATGAAGGCACTTGTCCGGGCCGACCTTCACTTTCTGTCGTTGGTCTTCCCGGAGATCATCGCCCAGGTACTGCGGCAGATCCTTCTTGTTGAGGAGTATGACGATCCGTTTGCGCTTGACCAGAATAGCGAGCAGGATGACGACTGGCGCGGTCTGTGGTTGCGCTACGCGCTCAGCATGCCTGGTATTTCAGGAGATATTCCGTCAGAGGAAGCAGACAGACCTGCCTGGGTGGATGACTGTGTCCAAGCATTTTGCAGCATGCATTCTGCGATGAGAAAGTACATTGTCGCAACGGGGGCTGACGAGAGTTGAAAATGCGCCTACAAACAATGACAGATGAAGGAATCGAGGGATTCCGCGAATACCTCCGTGGCCTGCGATATGGTTCAGAGGCTCCGCCCCCTGATGTCCTGCTGACTGACACCGCATACTCTGCGGATATTGAGGATGCGCCCTTTATTGAGAGGAAGGCTTTTGAGTCGCGCTTGGATGCCGCCAGATATCTTAGTGACGTGATGATCGAAATGAACCCCGGCTTGTTCGAAGACAGGGGTCTGTGGGCATGGCTGAGCCTGCTTTACTTTGATCAACTCTGTCCGCTTTCTGCTCGCGGGACGAGAAAGCCGGGAAAAGACTACAGGTACATACCAACTTCGGACTTCAGGAACTACTATCGACACCTGCTCGCAGGGCCGTTCCGTCTGTATCGTACACTTGGTGATCGCGCACGCCTTCTGTTGTGCAATCCACTGGCCCAAGGCGGCGACATCAACGAGCAACTTGCATCACGACAGGACATCATCAGTAATCCTGGCGTCATGGATGCAGTTGATATGCTCTATTTCGATCCATCGCAAAACAACGCCAAACGCGGTGTAACGGGGAAACGTCGCGGGAATTTGAGGCGCTTTGTCGGATTGATTCAGCAACTTGACTTGACGTATGATCTTTACTCCTTGGATGGGCAGGAAATCATTGGTCTCCTCCCTGGGGAGTTCGAGCGATGGCGGGGTGTATCATGACAGAAACAGAACAGAACGAATCCGATTCCGGCTACTTCAAGATTCGTCCGCCATCACGACTGATTCGCACAATTGGTAGCGAGCTGATCAAGGATTCCCAAGCCGCAATCATCGAGCTCGTAAAGAACGCGTACGATGCGGATGCATCGCGCTGCGAAGTTGAGCTTTCCGTTTACAGCTCTGCTGAAAAGGACGGGCTGCTCAAGATCTCCGTGCATGACAATGGCCACGGCATGGACAGGGATACAGTCATTGGGAAATGGCTTGTTCCTGCCACGTCGAGCAAACTGGTCCAACGTGTCAGTCCGGGCGGGCGGCAGATGCAGGGAAGCAAGGGGATCGGGCGCTATGCGGCATCCCTGCTGGGCGCGGACCTGCTCATGCAGACAACGACCTCGCAGGGCGAACAGACAAGGCCACCGTCAAAGCCGCACCTGAAGCAGCGGCATTTCCCGACGGAGAGCGTAAGCGATGGAAATGCCTAGACCAATGCTCTGCGGATGCGATTCATGAGTACCACATCGTTGCGAATCTGACATTCCCACACGGTGATGGTGCGCCATCCCAGCTTCCGCAGTTCGCGCTTTACTCGCGCGTCTCTCTCGACATTCTCATCGAATTTCTTCTGCCAGAAATTAACGCGGCTCTTGGGCATGTAGGCATACTTGCAGCCCTTGTGTCGGTGCCAGAAACATCCGTGGACAAAGACAACAGCCTTGTACCGTGGAAGAACAATATCCGGCTTTCCGGGGAGGTCCCTACGGTGCAACCGGAACCGGTAGCCCATGCGATGGAGTAGCGACCGCACAAGGATCTCCGGCTTTGTGTTCTCTCCATGAATACGGCTCATGTTCCAGCTTCGGCGCTCTTTGGATAAGCTGTCCATTCTCTACACCAGTCATTCCCGCCTGTTTCAATACATCGTAGACAACTTCGGCAATCTGCCACGCCAGATATGGCGGGACGGCGTTGCCGACTTGGGTATATTGTGCAGTTCTCTTTCCGCAGAAGAAATAGTTGTCGGGAAACGTCTGCAGGCGTGCGGCCTCACGTACCGTAAGACTGCGGCACTGTGCCGGATCATAGTGAATATAGTAGTGCCCATCCTTTGAAATATGGCTTGTCACCGTTGTAGACGGACGCCCCTCAACCTGTACGCGAAACCTGTCGGCAAAGTTCGATCCTGAAAGTGCGGTTTTCGCATTCTTGTGGTTGGGAAGCAGGTCGCCCGGGAAGTCCTTCAGCGCGGGGGACTTGTGATGTATCTTTGCGTAGCAGGCTGCATGCAGATAGCGAAGAAGGTCTTTTGCGATATGCGACCGTGTTGTGTGGTGGCACACGCCCTTGATACGCACATCAGGGAACCACCAAGCTGGGTCGAAAACGACATCGGCCGCCACGGGCATGTATTCTTCGCCCCTTTCACCTGCGGGCACACTCAGAGCATTCAGGGTTGCCTCTATGAGTTCCCGGACTTTCTGTCCCCCACGCGAACCAACGCCCTTGAGCCAGCGAGGATGTTCAAGGTGGCCTTTCAAGGACTGCACCCACCGCTCGGCACTGTCCTCCTCTCTTGACAGACCGCTGCGAAGCTTCGGGAGACCTGCGAGAACAGTGGTGACATCAATCTGCTCGGGACTTTCCTGTAGATGCTGCGGAGTGGTGCCGTCCAGATCATCCCTGATGCCCATAAGAATGAGACGATGGCGAGCCTGCGGAACACCATAAAGCTCGGACCTCACGATGAAGTCTTGTGGTTTGTGCCCGTCCTCACCATAGGTACTGTCCTTGACCAAAGAGACAATTCGATATCTGTGTCGGGGGCTGCCAGCCGGTAATTGCACCGCCATACCGGGGTCATGCAGATCTGCCAATATTTTCGTGAGGATCTTCTCCGCGTCGAGCTGCGCAGACAGTAGCCCTTTAACATTTTCCATCACGAAAACTGTCGGCCAGTGTTGGGATATGATTCGCAGATATTCCTTGTAGAGATCGTGTTTTTCGTCTTTCGCAAAGGAGTAGTCTTCTACGCCCTTATTCCGGGACCTCCCGATCAGTGAATACGCTTGGCACGGTGGTCCCCCAAGCAGAACCCAGTTCTTCGCATCACCAAGTGCGTTCTTGATCCATGAGTCAACTACCAAAGGGTCTGTCTCGCCGAGTTTCGCCTGGCGTGCCTCCTTGTCTGCACGCTGGAACCTGTCAGGATGTAGTTCATAGAGTTTCTCCAGCGTGATCTCGTAGCGCATCAGCCGATAATAATCCTCATGCACTTCTTTGCCATCATACCTGAATTGCCGGTAGAAACTCCGCAAACGCAGTGTTTCATGAGCCCAATCTTCCATTTCGATAGAAAGACCGGTGCGAAATCGCGGTAACCCGTCATGTGGGCAGCGAGAAAAGCCCTCTCCCAAGCCACCGGGTCCGGCAAAAAGGTCGATCACAGGAACTGAATGTCCAATAGACTCCATATCACCGGATAATAAAGGATTCCCTACTGGATTCCAGGCATAAACGCCAAGAATGATCTGCGACGATGGTGGCGGGGCTCAATCCCGCGCTCAAGGGTGCCTGTCGCGATCTGGTCGAACGCATGAAGCACCACCGCGCCAGCCCGCATTCCAGGAAGACCCCAGGCCGCTCCGCTCCTAGACTCTTTTACACACAACTGTTGACAGTGCCTGTAACGACAGAATTCGACCCCACCCCTTGACTTCCCTTTTCAATCTTCCTAATATCACGACCAGAGGCTGTTTTTAGACAGGCTCGTTAGCTTCCAAAGGAGGAGAGACAGATGACAGTCGAGCGCGACATTCCCGATGACATAGCGAAACATTTACGCACGTGGGAGTTTTCCGCATTGGCGTGGCAGCTGCTCTTGGTGATCTTGGCGGTTGGAGGAATTGTATGTGCGCTCGCTGTGACAGGCTTTGTGGATACTCTTGAGCCTCGCTGGACACGACTCCTCGCCTTCGCCTCTGCCGTGTCCTTTTCTGTGATAAGCGGCCTCAACCTCTCAAGATTAGCTGCTAATTTCAGGACTGCGTGGCGACACCTCAATAGCGCATGTATGCGCTACAGGCGCTCTGAAGAGTTCACCGACGAACAGTTGATCGTGGCCTATGAGCAGGGAGAGCTAATCATCGGCCAACTTGAGCTTCACGCCAAAGCACAAGGAGCAGTTGAGCATGCTCCCAAGAAGAGCTAATTGGGTGCCAATGACTGACTCAGAGGTCCTCAGCCAGTCACAGGTCCCACACCACCTTACTATTGCCCACAAGTCGAGATTAGCCTACCTCCTGACCTCGACTTTGAACACGTCGATATGCTGTAGAAGAGAGGCCCATCCTAGAATGGCTGCCTCACCTTCTTGATTGCGTCTTCCGCCGTGTTCCAGGCATCCAGCGCCAGGATGGGAATGACATCTGTGCTGTCGCCGGTGTCACGGATCGTGACCCCCACCGTGAAATGCTTCGATATATGAAGAAGTGCCCCGCCACCCCAGCGCGCTCCGTCAATATCGCCCATCGTGTACGATGCCGTGAGCGACGCGCCAAGGCCGGTGTTGATAACCGGCACCGACGGCCAGTACCAGCCGATGACTTCCACCAATACTGTGGGGCGTACCTCGTCAAGTTTGAGTTTCCCGATCTCGACTCCGGGAGTCGGGTGCAGAAGGACCATTTGGGATACGGGCGGCTCCCGAAATACGAGGCCCTCGCCGCCGCCGAAGCGCCAGTTGTTGACCACTGTGTCGAGTGGCGTTTCCTGGCGCATCGCCTTGTAGTAATCGTCCCACCGGGAGTCCAGTCCGAGCAGGGCCTCCGACAGCGCAATCAGGTCCCTCCTCGCCACGAGGTTCATGGCCTTGCTCTCGAGCAGGGCAAGGCGCATCACGTCGGCTGAAGCGTCGGTGGCCCATGCGAAGGCTGCGGGACTGCTGTCGGCGGTTCCGGCGATGAGATCGCCGTAATCCACTCCCCCGTACAGGTACGTGTGACCATCGCGTTTCCAGGGCTCAACAATATTGGTAGCCGAACTCACCCCGGCGCGGACGGCCAAAGTATCGCGAGCGAGCTGCGAGCTCATCGCGGTCAGCATGTCGCGCCAGCCATCGGAAATTTCCGGGGGTGCCTCTCCGCTGTGTTCGACCCAATCCACGACCTTGTCACGAAGCTGCGCATTGATCCAGAGCGCTGCGCTGACCTTGCTCGTAACGGATACGCCTTGGGGCTCGGCGTTGGTCAGTACCGTCCGTACCGACACGACCCAATCCGTTGTATCCAGAGCGCCACCAACAGTTTTTGCTTCACTGCGTATGAGCTGCTGATGCGTTGCGCTGACATCCCGGGCTACGCAGGGCAGTGTGCCTAGCACCGCCACCGCCATCGTGATAATCGCTGCTACTCCGGCTCGTCGTCTCGTCGTGCGTGAGTACATGTTTATTCTCCCCTGTCAGATCACCTTGATGTAGCGCAGGGCGGCCTTCACAAAAGCCGTCCAGTCATCTACTTCGGACGCAAAGATTGGCTCCAACTTGTTTCTGTGCGCTGTCTCGTCAGGCACGGCCCCGTTGTAAACGGACTTGGCAAGCGCCAGTTGGTCGTCCGTCAGGAAGTCCTTGCCGATCATCGTTTGGAACATTGCGCCATGCACCTCCGGGTCCCGTAGATAGTGGCCGAGATCGTGGACGTTGATTTCGTAGATCGAAGCGGGAGCAAGGGGAAGATAACGCTTGGGATTGGCGAAGCGCGGGTTCGTCGGCGAGGGGCGGGACGGATACGGCTTCGTCAGCGGGTCGAACATATGCCTCGCGCTCAAGTAGTATCGACAGATACCCCCCTGGGATGGGTGGACAACATCACTGAAAACGTGCAAGTCCTGCCGCTGTAGCACGCGACTCACATTGGCTATCAATGTGATCGAGTGCGGCTTGCCGAGTGCGTCACCCTTGTATACGTCTCCCTTCGAGGGGACCCCGCCCGTGTAGAGGCGCGCAAGTGTGTTGTGAGTCACGCTGCTTCCAAGTGAGTACCCCATCACCGACCAGACGCGGCTCGCCCCGCCAGCAGCGTTGAGCCCATCGACGATGGCCCTGGCAACCGTCCGCTCCACATCCTCCCGGATGATGGGGAAGAATCGGTACAGGACAACGTCGAGAACGTGCGTCCAGAGGAAGTCATCCGAGTTAGGCTTTTCCATACTCTTGGCAACATCGCGAATCACCTTTGCAATCTTGTCTGCCTCGGCCAAGGGATCGAGCATCTTGACGAGGTCTTCCGTGGATTCCTTCCACATTTTTCGGTATTGCTCGAACGCATCGTCGTACCGAACCTCGACTGGGTGAAACCAGTCTTCGAAGGAGTCCTGTTGCAAGGCAGGGTACGTCTCCATTGCTTTCGCCAAGATGGGGATCGGCCCGCCTTCCTCCTTCGTCCATCCAGCCTTCGCTTTGCCCATTCCGTGAACCATGAACAACACATGTGGTTCAGCCATCGCACCTGCCTCCTTGCCCCGATGTTCCCTTTGCTCCAGTCGTGCCTCACAAGATAGTGGGATGCTACTGTTCGCTGTGCCCCTGCACAAGGGTAAATCAGGGGGAATGGCGCAACGCGAACGCGCAATACAAAGATCTGAGATTGCAAGCGAGTAGGGACAGGCAATATATGAGGTTGTTGGGCTATTCCTGCTTCCCGACCTCAGCCGCGGGTTGATTGGATGTAACCTTGGGTCTGAGGGTGATGGCTGGCCACAGAAAGGGATAGACATCACCGGTTGTGGATAGAACCCAGATCTCTCTTGGCTGTATCTTTGCCAAGAGTGACCCTTCGACAGGGCCAGGGCTGCGTGGCTGTCGCGTCGCCCCTTGCTATGCGGCCAGAGGAACGTGGATCACGTTTAACGGGCACATGGGGCATTCTACTCACCAAGAGGTGAGATATGCCGGAGTCGCCCTTCTTGTTTATGATGCACATGGATAGCGAGTGCCTGACCTAGATCGACACACCGATGTCGCTCAGCAGCGCCGCCAACTCGGCTTCGGGATTGCGGCTACGCAGTTGCGCCAAGCGCTCCTCCTGCGAGGCCAGCACCTCCGTATGGAGGGCCGCGTCACTCAACACCCGATCCATCAGCGCAGCCAACTCCTGCGGGGAGGCATCCTCGTAGAGAATCCCCGCTTGGCCCATCGCCTCAGGCGTTCCACCGGTGCGGCGCGCGATGACCGGCACATGGTTGTACATTGCCTCGATGAGGGGCAGGCAGTATCCCTCGTGTTCGCTGGTCGAGACGAAGAGGTCCGCCGAGCGATAGTAAGCCGCCAGCGCTCCCGGCGACACGAATCCCTCGAAATAGATGCCTGTCAGATCCAACTCGCTCTGGAAGAGGCGCAACATCGTGAAATAGCGCCAGGCACTGCGCTCAGACCCCACGATGATCAGACGGCTCTGACGGTTGATCACACGATGGTAGAAGGCAAAGGCATGGGTAACCTGGCAATGGTTGCCGGTCGAAGAGGAACGCGTCACA
>JABMPJ010000042.1 GCA_013203785.1 Lentisphaerota bacterium
CCTCGACCCCTACAAGCTCAGGACGCTCATTGATGCAAAACAACGCTCAATCTTCAGCAAGCTTCGGTAACATCAATTATGGCGCAGCCATGTCTCTCGCGGGACATGCTTCGGTAACCTTTTATTCTGGCGCAACGCGCGGGCGCATGTGCGATGGGGTGCAAAGCGGCGGATTCGAAGATTTCACCGCTCTTCATAATCGTAATCCTACTCGTAATCGTAATCGGATTACGATTACGAGCAGGATTACGATTGGGATAAATGCAACGAGCCGCAGATGCGCCCGGGAATAGATTGATCCATCTAAGAATCTCGCGATCCGGATTAAAAGGCGCTAGGGTGCCCGGTTGTTGAACCAAAATGCGTGAAAGAGTAAGTATGGCTTTACTGAATATAGATGGCGTCAGCTTGAGTTTCGGAGGGGCGCGGTTGCTCGACCGGGTCAGTCTGAACATTGAAGAGGGTGACCGCATCAGCCTGGTGGGCCGCAACGGTACGGGCAAGTCATCGCTCCTCAAGCTCCTGCAGGGCGATCTGGCTCCCGATGAGGGCGAAATCCGCCACCACCGCGATGTGCGCATCGCCTACCTCCCTCAGGAAGTACCGCACGATATGGCTGGCGAGGTGATTGACGTGGTGAGCGCCGGTGCCCTCACGGCGCGGCATGCCGCCGAGCAGGGCGAGGCCTACGCCCACCAGGTCGTCGGCCGGATTCTCTCTCATCTGGGGCTAGATCCTCACGCCGACTGCGCCGTCCTCTCCGGCGGGCAGAAGCGGCGTGTCTTGCTGGCGCGCGCGCTGGTTCAAGAGCCGGATATTCTGCTTTTGGACGAGCCCACCAACCATCTCGACATTGAGGCGATCTGCTGGATGGAGAACTTTCTGCTGCGCCACTGCAAGACTCTCCTCTTTGTGACGCACGACCGCTCCTTTCTGCGCCGCGTGGCCAACCGCATCGTCGACCTTGATCGTGGTCAGTTGGCCGATTGGTCGTGTGACTACGACACCTTCCTGCGCCGTAAAGCGGATCTGATACACGATGAGAATGTCAATCAGGCTGCTTTCGATAAGAAGTTGGCCAAGGAGGAGGTCTGGATTCGGCAGGGCATCAAGGCTCGTCGCACCCGTGATGAGGGGCGTGTACGCGCCCTACAGGACATGCGTAACGAGCGCCTGGCCCGTCGTACCGCTGAAGGGCAGGCCCGCCTGCAGCTACAGAGCGGCGAACGCTCCGGGCACAAGGTGATCTCGGCCAAAGGCCTCTCTTTCGCCTACGGGGACGGCCCTCCCATGGTCCAGGACTTCACCACGGAGATCTCGCGGGGCGACCGGATTGGTGTGATTGGCCCCAACGGCTCCGGCAAGACCACGCTGCTCAAGCTGTTGACCGGCCGCCTGACCCCCACCGCAGGCGAGATCGTGCTGGGCACCAAACTGACGATGGCCTATTTCGATCAGCACCGCGCTCAGCTCAACGACAACGAGACCGTCGCACAGAACGCTGGCAACGGCATGGACAGCGTCACGATTGATGGCACACCGCGCCATATCATCAGCTACCTGCGCGACTTCCTCTTTTCGCCTGATCGCGCCAACACCCCCGTCTCCGCGCTCTCGGGCGGTGAGCGCAACCGCCTCCTCTTGGCCATGCTCTTCGCCACCCCCTCCAATCTGCTGGTGATGGATGAACCGACCAACGACCTCGATGTGGAGACCCTCGAGTTGCTCGAAGAGCAGCTGGCCAACTATCCCGGTACGGTACTCATGGTGAGCCATGACCGCGCCTTCCTCGATAACGTGGTCACCAGCGTGATCGTGATGCAGGGCACCGGAGCGGTGGAGGAGTATGTTGGGGGCTACAACGATTGGCTCAAAGCCCGCGCCGGTCGGGCGGGTGCCAAGCGCCAGGCGGCCGCGGAGGCGGCTCCGGCCTCCCGCAAGCCGACCGCATTCGGCTTCAAACAGAACCGTGAACTGAGCGGGCTCCCCAAGAAGATCGAGAAGATGGAGGAACAGCAGTCCGCCCTGCATATTAAGATGGGGAATCCCGACTATTTTCGAACCCCCCGCACTGAAATGACCGCTGACAAGGAGACCGACGAAACGCTGACCGCAGATCTTGAGGCCGCCTACGGGCGCTGGCAAGAACTGGAGGCGCTGCGCGATGGATCGGGCTGACTCGTGGCTTGTCCCACAGGCGGCATACCGCTATCTTGAGGGGCCCGTAGGTGCGGGACGGCTATTAGCTATTGGTTGCTAGTGAATGGGATGAATCCATGGGCTCTGATTCCCAGCGTGACGGTGGTGCTACCGCGAAAGGGGCCAAAGAAGCGCCCTCCCGCGAAGGTGTCGCCCAACTCTTTGATCGCATTGCGCCCACCTACGATCTCCTCAATCGGCTTCTCTCATTCCGACGCGACGTCGCCTGGCGCCGTCGCTTGGTCGACCGCATTCCCCGCAACCGCCCCGTGCGGCTGCTCGATCTGGCCACCGGCACCGCCGACGTCCTGATCACGGCGCACCGACGCGTGCCGACGCTCACGGGCGCGGTGGGGATTGATATGTCCGAGCAGATGCTGGTCCATGGCCGCGAGAAGCTCACGCGTCTTGGCTTGGACGGCGCGATCGAGCTGCAACAGGGCGATGCGACCGCTCTCGACTTGGCTGACGGTTCGTTCGACGTCGCGACGATTGCTTTTGGCATCCGCAATGTCATGGATACGCCCGCCGCTCTGGGGGAGATGTTGCGTATTCTCAAGCCGGGCGGCCGTGCGCTCATTCTGGAGTTCTCTCTGCCGCGCAACCGCGTCGTACGCGCCATCTATCTCTGTTTCTTTCGACACATCCTGCCCGGATTGGGTGGACTCGTCTCCGGCGACCCCAAGGCCTATACCTATCTGAACCAGACCGTAGAAACCTATCCCTATGGTCCCGCCTTTATCCGTATACTCGATGAGGTCGGTTTCACAGAGTGCAGCTGTACTCCGCTCACCTTCGGGATTGCGTCGCTCTATTCTGGCCATAAACCACTCTGACCCAAGGCCGCCATGACAGGACCGGACATCAAGCTAGCGCTCGAACGGGAGCTGCGCGATCTCTTGGCGGAACGCGGCACAGGCCCCGGTCTGCTCTCACTCTCGCTCTCGATCACCAGCCTCGATGCGGTGGAGTGGCTCGCCGTCCAAGCCCTCTTTCCCAAAGTCTATTGGCAGGGGCGCGGCGAATCCCAGCTCTACGCCGGTGTCGGTGCCGCCCTGTCACTCAATGGGACGCAGGCAGGCGACGAGCTCTGGGCCGACCTGGCCCAGTTCCGTGAGGAGTATCCCAACGCCGTCCTCTTCGGCGGACTGCGCTTTGATCCACAGCGCCTCCCGGACGCCGAGTGGCGTGATTTTGGTGATGGCGCATTCTTCCTGCCCTCCTTCCTCCTCGTACAAGACGATGCGGACACACGGTTGCAGTGCCACATCGTCGTCCCGCCCAATTCGAGCGAGGCGAGTCTGCTCGCATCGTTGGGTACGACCTGCGATGGGCTGCGGTTCGATCTGCCGCCACGAACGCCCCGCCCCGCCGCGGTCTCCATCTCAAGTGACGAGCCCGATCGTTCGCGCTTCGTGCAGTCTGTCACGACGCTCACAGATCTCATCGCCGCGGGTGATGTGGAGAAGGTGGTTCTGGCCCGCCGCATGGATGTCAGGTTCGCCGGTCCGGTCGATCCCTACCGCTTCGTGCGTCACTTCAAGGCCATGCGGAGCCCGGCCTACTTCTTCTGCCTACAATTCACATCCGCCACCGCGTTTGTGGGAAGCTCCCCGGAACGACTCTATAAGCGCACGGGGCGTCACGTTTGCAGCGAGGCGCTTGCCGGAACGCGCCGCCGCGGGAGCACGCCGGCCGAAGACGCGGAATGGAAGACGTCGCTGGAGCGCTCGCCCAAGGACCGCCACGAGCACCGATTGGTCCATGATCACATTTCTGTCGCCCTCGCCGCGCTCTGCGAGAACTTCACGGCCGAGGAGGAGCCGACCGTCCTGCAACTTGTCCTGGTGCAACACCTTCTTAGCCAGATGAGCGGTACGTTGGGGGAGGGGCATGACGATACCGAACTGCTGCGCGCGCTCCACCCCACGCCCGCCGTGGGCGGCCTGCCCGTCCAACCGGCTCTAAAACTCATCCGTGATCTCGAGCCCTTCGACCGGGGCTGGTATGCCGCCCCTCTGGGCCGGATCAGCCGCGACGAGGTGGACCTCACCGTCGCCATACGCTCTGGGCTCCTGCACGGCAACACGCTATCGCTCTACTGCGGCGCTGGCATCGTCGCCGATTCCGATCCCGATGAGGAGTGGGCCGAGACCGAGAGTAAATTTGCCAATTTCCTGCATGTGATAGAGGCGGAATAGTTGCTCATGTACCACGACACCATTATTAACGAACTGATCCGGCGCGGCGTGACCTACTTCGTCATCTCACCCGGCTCCCGCTCCACGCCGCTGACACTGGCCGTGGCGCGTCATCCTGCGGCCCACACGGTCATCGCCTACGATGAGCGTGGCGGCGCCTACCATGCGGTGGGCTACGCCCGCGCTACGGGGCGACCGGCCGTACTCATCTGTACCTCCGGGACCGCCGCCGCCAACTATCTCCCGGCCATCGCCGAGGCCTCCAATGATGCGCTCCCTCTGATCGCCCTGACGGCCGACCGTCCGCCCGAGCTGCACGATATCGGCGCCAACCAGACCATGGATCAGCAGAACCTCTACGGCAGTTTCGCCAGGCAGTTCATCAACCTCCCGCCGCAGGAGGCCGACCTACCCGACAGCGCTGCCCTGGAGGCGGTTACGACCGCGCTTGATCGCTGCCTCGGTCCGTTGCCCGGCCCCGTCCATATCAACTGTATGTTCCGCGAGCCTTTCGATCTTGCGGCGACCCCCGACGCTCCTGCTGCGCCCCCCACCGAGCGGGTGGCGGCCTCCGTTTCCGGACCGGCGGTCGATGAGGCGGCACTCAGCGCTGCATTAGACGCCATGGCTGGCGCACAGCGCGGCATGGTGGTGGCCGGTTACCTCCCCAGCGAGGCTGATCGACGCGCCGTTGTGGCGCTGGCTGATACGCTGGGCTGGCCCGTCTGGGCCGATATCCGCTCCGGGCTTCACAATCTCTCCCCCTTCGTCTCCGATCTCTGCGCCCTGCGCGAGCGGTTGACTCGTCCCGGAGCCGCGCCCGCCTCTCTCCCTGATTGCGTGATTCATCTGGGCGGCAACGTGGTCTCCAAGCCGTTGGTCGACATGATGCGCAGCCGCTTCAACGGCACCTACGTGAAGCTGCCGGGTACAACCCGCTCGGTCGATCCCACCACAAAATGCTCCCTCAGCGTGGCCGGCGATCTGGCCCTGCTCTGCGCGGCCATCGCGCAACGCGGCGGTGACCGTCGCACATCAGCACTGGCTGTCAACGGAGTCGAGGCCTTTGACAGGTTGCAGAAGCGACTGTATGAAGCCGCACAGCCCGATGCCCGGCTCACCGAGCCAACCATCGCCAGTCTGCTTTCGCGTGACCTCTCCGACGACGTGGGACTGGTCATTGGCAATAGCATGCCGGTGCGATTCTGCGATCGTTTCGCCCTCTACCCCCAATTGCCCGCGCGCGTGGCGGCCAATCGCGGGGTGAGTGGTATCGACGGCACCATCGCCACAGCCATCGGCTTCAGCGCCGGACTGGACCGACCGGTCGTCTGCGTGCTGGGCGATCTGACCTTTATACACGACATGAGCTCCCTCACCCAACTGGTCACCGCCCCGCATCCGCTGCTCTTCGTGGTGGTCAACAACCGCGGCGGCGGGATCTTTCACCACCTCCCCATTGCCCAGCAATCCGATGTCTTTGAGCCCTTCTTCGTCACCCCTCACACCTACAACTTCGAAGCCATCGCCCGCCAGTTCGCCCTGGCCTATTCACGCGCCGAAACCAACGGAGCGTTCATCGAACAGCTTGAAGCCGCCCTGGCCAGCCCTGCGCACGCCGTCCTCGAACTCACCGTCGATCAGGACGCCAACATGAAAGCCTATCGCGACATCGGCGGCCAACCATGAGTAATATTCTTTCCTACCAGAGCTGGGGTGACTCCGACCGACCGCCGCTGCTCATGCTGCATGGCTTTATGGGTTGCGGCGCGGACTGGGAGTCGGTGGCACGAGCACTTGAGGGCGACTTCCACTGCATTGCCCCCGACCTGCCCGGCCACGGACGCAGCCCCTTCGATCGAGGGATGCACCGCAGTTTCGAGCACTATGCCCGATCCGTCATGGCCTTGCTGGACGCCCTCGATCTCGAGTCTGTGGCCGCACTGGGCTACTCCATGGGCGGCCGCGTCCTCTTGGCACTGGCGCTCGCTGAACCGAATCGTTTCTCCCGCCTTATCCTCGAATCGGCCAGTCCGGGTATCGCCGACCCGGCGGAGCGTCAGGCCCGCCAGCTCGCCGACCAGAAACTGGCGCAACGGATGATGGAGCAAGACCAGCGCTCTTTTCTCATGGAGTGGTACAGCCAGCCCCTCTTTGGAGCCCTCAAGGGGTCGGCTCGATTCCCCGCCCTGCTGCAACGTCGGCTCGCCAACAACCCTGTGCGGCTCGCCGCCGTGCTCGACGTGGCGACGGTGGGCAAGCAGCGCCCGCTCTGGGCGAAGTTGAGTGAGCTGGATCAGAGCCTGCTCTTGGTCTATGGTGCAGAGGACACGAAATACCGGGACCTGGCCGTACACATGGTGGAACGAAACAGTCGGATCACAGCCAGGTCCATTGAGGCATGCAGCCACGCCGCACATGTGGAGCAGCCCGAACGCTTTAGCGAAATCTGCAGAGCGTATCTCTGCAGCCGGAAATAGGAGAGACAACCATGACATCAATCAACTGGACTTCAGTCGGCGAGTTCGAAGATATCCGCTACGAGAAGGCGGAAGGTATGGCCAAGGTTACCATCAATCGCCCGGAGGTACGCAACGCCTTCCGTCCGAAGACCGTACAAGAGATGGTCGAGGCCTTCGGTGATGCGCGTGATGATGAGCGTATTGGCGTGATCATTTTAACCGGCGAAGGCGAGAAAGCCTTCTGCTCGGGTGGCGATCAAAAGGTGCGCGGTGATGCGGGCTATCAGGATGGACAGGGCGTCCATCGCCTCAACGTCCTCGACCTACAGCGCCAGATCCGCACCTGTCCCAAGCCGGTCATCGCCATGGTGGCGGGTTACGCCATTGGCGGCGGACACGTACTGCATATGGTTTGCGATCTCACCATCGCTGCCGACAACGCCATCTTCGGGCAGACCGGTCCCCGCGTGGGCTCCTTTGATGGCGGCTTTGGCGCCAGCTACATGGCCCGTATCGTCGGCCAGAAGAAGGCGCGCGAAATCTGGTTTCTCTGTCGTCAGTACAACGCCCAGGAGGCCCTCGATATGGGCCTCGTCAACACGGTCGTCCCCTACGCCCAACTCGAAGAGGAGACCGTCACCTGGTGCCGCGAAATCCTGGCCAACTCGCCCATGGCACTGCGCTGCCTGAAAGCCGCCCTGAACGCCGATTGCGATGGCCAAGCCGGTTTGCAGGAGCTGGCCGGCAACGCCACCATGCTCTACTACATGTCCGAAGAGGGCCAAGAGGGCCGCAACGCATTTTTGGAGAAACGCAAACCAGATTTCAGCAAATTTCCCCGGAGGCCGTAGCAGATAGTAATGCCCTCGCTTAAGACATGGATTATGGCCAGCCGGCCCAAGACGCTGCCCGCCGCGGTCGCCCCGGTGATGATCGGTACCGCCATGGCTGCGGCTGATGGCCACTGCTCGGGCCTCATCGCAGCGGCGACGCTGTTGGCCGCGCTCTTCATTCAGATCGGCACCAACTTCGCGAACGACTACTTCGACTTTGTGCATGGAACCGACACGCCCGACCGCAAGGGCCCCACGCGCGTCACCCAGGCCGGTCTGGTCTCGCTCGGTGGCATGCGCTGGGCTACGGCTTTCTCTTTTGGCGTCGCCGCTGCCTTTGGTCTGCTCCTGATCTATCACGGCGGCTGGCCCATCCTGCTGATCGGTGTCCTCTCAATAATCGCGGGCGTGTTCTATACGGCCGGACCCCATCCCCTTGGGTATATCGGATTGGGCGATATCCTGGTCCTCATCTTCTTCGGTTTCGCCGCCGTCGGCGGGACCTACTACGTCCAGACCGGCACCATCAACACGGTCGTGCTGATCGCCGCCGTGGGACCCGGCCTGCTCTCGACCGCCATTCTGGCGGTCAATAACCTGCGCGACCGCACGACCGACATCAAAACCGGCAAGCGCACACTCGCCGTGCGCTTCGGTAGCCGGTTCGCTCGCGGGGAATACCTCTTTACGATCGTGGTCACCGCTTGCGTACCGATCGTCCTCTGCCTGCTCACGCGGGCGCACTATCTCTCCCTGCTCTCCATCGCCACCCTCCTCCTCACGATTCCATCCATCAAAACCGTTTTCGGTAGCGAGGGCGGTCCCGCGCTCAACCATGTCCTCGGCGCAACCGGGCGCGTCCTCTTCCTCTATAGTCTCGCCTTCACGATCGGGTGGCTGCTGTGACGGCCCGATTCGAGTCGCTGCATGAGTTTCGCATCCCACTGCGAAACGAACTCGTCGTGGGCGGCCGAAGCGTGGGCGAACGGGAGGGACTCTTCATCACAATGGCTACGGCCGACGGGGCACGTGGGGTAGGGGAGATCGCTCCGCTACCCGGCTTCCACAAAGAAACCGTGGCCGACTGCCTACAGCTTCTGAAGGCGCATCAGTCTGTTCTGAATGAGCTGCCGTTGCCGGCCGACGGCGCCGCTCTCAGCACGCTCTTCGAGGCCCTGGCCCCCTTTGCCAATCTGCCATCCCTCCATTTTGGGCTGAGCATGGCGGCTGTGAATCTGCAGGCCGTGCGCCGAGGTGTGCAGCCCGCCGAATGGCTTGATGCGGCCCCCCTGACCCGCCTGCTGGTGAACGGCCTCGTGATGACCCCTCCGGCGCAGTGGTTGACGGATGGGCAACGACTCGCCGATGAGGGGTTCCGCGTCATCAAGATCAAGGTCGGCCGCGCGGCCGCGCGCGACGAAGCCGCCGCACTTCTTGCGCTGCACGCCCAGCTCGGTGATCGGGTCCAGTTCGTCCTGGACGGCAACCGCGCCTGGACCCCGTCCGAGGCGGACGGTTTTCTCTCGCAGATCCACTCCCTGCCGCTGCTCTACTGTGAGGAGTTGCTGCACAAGCCCGCCGAGCTGGCCGCGTTGCAGGCGCGCAGCGGCGTGGCGATGGCGCTCGATGAAACGCTCTTCGATGCCGCACCCCCCGCCGACCTGATTAGCCAGTGGCCGTCGGTTCTGGTGCTCAAGCTCGATCGTATTCAGGGCAGCCTCGCTACCGGCCTTCAACTCGCCGCCGCAGCGCGTGAGCGGGGTCAGCCAGCTATCGTGAGCTCCGCCTTTAATACCCTCGTGGGGTGGTCATTCCTGGTCCAGGTGGCAGCCGCCCTACACGGTCCACACGCCGGACTCGACACGCAGCGCTGCTACAGCGCGGCCCTCACCTGCGATCCCGCCTGCTGGAGCGAAGGGGCCATCGACGTGCCCCGCAGCTGGATCAACGACATCATCCGCTTCGCGCCCTATTGCCGGGAGGTGGTGTTGTGACGGAGTTGCCCGACTGGCCTATTGCGCAGCACGCCCAGACCGCGCCCGACGATCTGGCCATGCTGGACCGTGGCACCCCCTACACCTTTCGGGACTACGCCGCCGCGATCAACCGCTGTGCCGCCGCCCTCGTGGTGCCGCCCGGCGAGCGGGTCGGCCTCTGCCTTGAGCCATCCTTTGCCTCGCTTTGCCTGCTGCAGGCGCTGTGGCTCCGTGGTGCAGTCGCTCTGCCCATCAGCACCCGCCTGCCGTCCGAGCGCGTCACCGCACTCGTGGCTGAGCTGGGCTTGAGCGCGCTCTTCACGGCCGAGACTATGCCCGCGCCCGCCGCTGCCGCCGCGTTGACACCACCACCGCCGCGCGACGTTGATGCCCCGGCGGCCATCGTCCTGTCGTCAGGCAGCAGCGCACAGGCCAAAGCCATCGTACACAGCTATGCCAGCCTGGCCTACAATGCTTTGGGTGCGAATGCCAACATGCCTATTCAGCGCGGCGACCGCTGGCTTCTCTCGCTGCCGCTCTACCATGTCTCAGGATTGGGCATTCTCTTTCGCACGGCCCTCGCGGGGGCGACGGTGGTGATCGATGATGCGCCCGACTGGATCGCCGCCATCCGGACGCACCACATCACACACCTCTCCGTCGTATCCACACAGCTGGCCCAGCTCGTGGAGGCGTGGGAGGGTGGGGGAGCCTGTCACTCTCTCAAGGCCGTCCTGGCGGGCGGCTCCCATATCCCTGCGCCGCTCGTCGCCCGTGCCTGTGACCTAGGCATACCGCTACATCTCTCCTACGGCTCCACCGAGATGGGTTCACAAATCACCACCACGCGCCCTGACGACGGACCCGAGGGATTGACCACCTCCGGCCGACTGCTCGCCCACCGCACCGCCATCGTCGACGACGAAGGCGAGATCCTGGTAAAGGGCCAGACCCTATGCCTCGGGGTCTTGCGCGATGGTACGATTGTGTCCTGCTGCGATAGCGACGGCTGGTTCCACACCGGCGACAGCGGCTGGTTTGACGACAACGGACAGCTACGCGTCACCGGTCGTCGTGACCGCATGTTCATTTCCGGCGGCGAGAATATCTACCCCGAAGAGATCGAAGCCGCCCTGCTCGATCTGCCCGAGATCAACGAAGCCGCTGTCGTCGGCATACCTGACCCCACCTACGGCGCCCGTCCCGTCGCCTTTGTCAAGATGACGACCGGACTTCCCCGGCAAGATGAGCAACTCCGCATTGCGCTCGCCACCGTCCTACCCGCCTTCAAGCACCCCGACAAGTTCATGGACTGGCCGAGCCATTATCCGAGTGGAGGACTGAAGGTGGATCGGGTGTTTTTACTCAGACATGCCATGGCACTCATGGGCGACGAAGCAGATCGTTTAAGCGTAACCAAGTAAGAGTGAGTTCAAGAGTGGGACTAAGAGTCGCGGGCTACGACCCGTGCTGTGCCGATTGCCGCGATATGCCTCAACAGCTCGCACCGCTCCCCACACTTCAGCGCACACTTCAGCGCACACTTAGGCTCACACCTACTTGGTTGCGCTTAACCGACTCGCTTTATCGATTTTAATCTGCCCCATAGCCATCCGTCACAGCCAGCATTGCACTGGAGAGGCGGGGCACTCAAGGACGATTAGGATTACGAGTATGATTACGGTTAGGCGCGGGGCTACCCCCTGACCCGTCGCTACTCCGTCGCGGCCATTCGCTGCAGCACATCTGTCAACTCCTCAGGCAGAGGAATCGATTTCCCTGTCGAGACGGAGACCGCGGCGTGAATATGTGTCACCCGGCCGATCAGAGTCTCATCCTCCTTGCTGATGAGGAACGCGATCGTGAAGGACTTCGAGCCGATCCGTTCACAGCCGACATCGATTCGGATGCGATCACCCAGTACCACCGGCGCCGCGTAATCGGCCTCGGCATGGACGACAGGAAAAGCGAACTCGCCACGCGCCAGCAAAGCGCCCAAGCTATAATCCAGCGAGTCCAGGCAGGCTTCCCACGCATCGTGCGCAAAGACAAACTGGTCCGCAAAGAAGAGCCGCCCGGCTGCATCAATATTGTGCATCTTGATAATTGAATCATATCGAAACATAACCCCGCCCTCCATGAACCAGCAGAGTGCCAAATCACCGCATCTGCAACAAGGAGAATGGATGCGGTGGTCAGTCGTGGTTATGGTCTTTCCCTTAGGCCCTTCCGCGAACCGGCCACGAGAGACCGTGGCCCTCCAATGCGCCTGTATTCCGCAATGCTCAGATGTTCTAGCTCTGGAGGGACGCGCTTCGTCGTGTCCGGAGACCGAAGCATGCCAAAGGGGAAGAGCATGCATTCGCGGTAGTCATTCTCCTTGTCTCCAGCAATTCTAATTATGGCGTCCGCAGGGTATCCGGACGCGACAGGGCGCGTCCCTCCATGATGGAATCTGACGGTTTTCCGTGGCATGGAGGGCCACGCTCTGTCGTGGCCGCACGGATAGGATGCCATAATGAGAATTGCGGCCTTGCCTCGCTGTCTATTATCAGTCATGATAATAGCATGCAGAGTGGAGAACTATCGGAACTGCTCCGGCAGAGCAGGCTGCGACAAGGGCTGTCGCTCTCTCAGCTTGCCCGGCGTGCCGATACGTCCGCAGCCACCCTGTCCCGGTATGAGAATGGGTGGCAGCGATTCGAAGTGCAGACGCTCAGGAAGATCGCCCGCGCGCTTGGGTGCCGACTCAAGATCGCACTCGAGCCTGTCACAACGCCTGCCGAGATTCCTGACCGGGCGATGATCACAAGCCAGCTGAAGCGACTCTTCTGGGATCGACCGTTGGCGTCGTCCGACATCGATGAGTTTCCTCGTTGGGTCGTGCAACGCGTTCTTGAAATGGGCACGCTTCAGGATGTCCAGATGCTAATTGCCTATATGCAAAAGTCGCGCTTCCTGGAGGTTGTCTCCCTGATAGAGTTTGCATCCGCACGAACGGAATCGTTTTGGCTACTCATGCTGAAGAAGGAGAATATGACATGCACGAAAAAGTCCTTCCGGGAAACAGTAAAGCACTCCTGGCCGAGATAGATTCAAGCGGTTCCGATGCGGTGCGGGGTTGGGTCCTGGCCGGCGGGACGGGATTGGCGCTCAGATGCGGCCATCGCATCTCGGTCGACTTCGATTTCTTTCGCACCGTGGGCATGGATCAGCCAGCCCTGCGCGATGCCCTGGGCTCGATCGACACCTATGAGACGCTACAGGACAGCGAGAGAACGCTGACCGTCCTCATCAAGGGGGTGAAGCTCTCATTCTTCCAGGTGCGAGATCCGTTTCTTTACGACCGGGACCCCTACTCTTTTTTCGAGCTGGCAGATATTAGGGAGATTGCCCTGATGAAGCTGGTCGCCATCGCCAATCGGGGCAGCCGCAAGGACTTCGTAGATCTCTACACGATTCTGCGGGATGGTCCGATACTGCAGGACTACTTCAGAGTACTCCCCGAGAAGTATGGCCAGGAGAGAATCAACGCCTACCATATTTTGAAGAGCCTGACGTACTTTGACGACGCAGAGGGTGAGCCCATGCCGCACATGCTGGAGCCGTTCAACTGGGAAGAATGCAAGGCATTCTTCGTCCGCGAAGCCCACGCGATTATTCTAGGCTAGATACCCCATGAACCCCCGCCCCCGCCATATCCTGAAGTGGACCCTCTTCGTCGCCCTCTTTCTGGCGTTGGTCATCGTACCGTTCATGATCTATGGCGAGCGGATAGATGCGTGGACGCATCATTTCCTCGAAACGGCTGGCCGTCACAGAACCTTCACCAGTGCTGTGCTTGGTGGGCTGCTCGCCTCCGACATCCTCTTCCCCATTCCCTCCAGCATGGTCAGCACCGGCGCAGGGCTGACGCTGGGACTCCTGCTCGGCACGGCGGTATCCTCCATCGGCATGATCGTAAGCTGCGTGGTGGGCTACTGGCTCGGAGCAGTGTGTGGGCGTCCGTTGGCTACGCGCATGGTAGGGGAGGGCGACCTGGTACGATTTGAAATTCTCTCCCGCAAGATCGGTTCATGGGCCATCATCCTCGCCCGTCCCATCCCCGTCCTGGCCGAAGTCTCCGTCCTCTTCGCCGGCATCAGCCGCCTCTCCTTCCCCCGCTTCCTCCTCGTCTCCACCCTCTCCAATATCGGCATCTCCGCCGTCTACGCCGCCATCGGCACCTACGCCACCTCAGCCAACGCCTTCCTCCTCGCCTTCCTTGGTGCCATGGCCCTGCCCGGCCTCGGCATGCTGGTCCTGCACCGCTTTCGAAGAGCCTGAACGGTTGATCAGGTCGGCCTCAACAACATCAAACTCGAAACGGCAAAGGTCACGCGCTGTCTTGCTGCGTGAGCAGCCGGTTCGTTTCGCCAATCAGATAGAGCGGCAACGAAATGAGCTCAAACGGCTGCGAGGGCTTCGACGCGACGGAAGAGGAAACCATACAGCGGCTCGGAATATCGGTATTGAGCCGAACCGCACGGGCGCTTCCCTTCTCCGCCGCAAAAACGTGAAGGGACTTAAGTGACCCGACTTTCCCGGCCTTAATCTCAACCGGAACAACCTGTGACCCATGGGCAAACAGGTAATCGACCTCTGATGATGAACTGCGTTGCTCTCGGTTCCAGTAGCAGAGTTCTGGTTCGGCGTAACTCTCCCCAGCATACAGCAGATGCTGACCGGCAAACTGCTCGGCAACGGCCCCGCTATTGACGAGCACCAGATCCTCCG
Source organism: Lentisphaerota bacterium (assembly GCA_013203785.1). Classification (GTDB taxonomy): domain Bacteria; phylum Verrucomicrobiota; class Kiritimatiellia; order UBA8416; family JABMPJ01; genus JABMPJ01. The sequence continues at coordinate 14,448 of JABMPJ010000042.1, forward strand.
CTAGATGAAGTTCAGTCGCCTTCAATCCCAATGCACAACAGAGCAATCCCACATCCAAGAACAGCGGCTTACGGTCTTTGGTGTTCTTCTCCGCTCCTAACGGAACGCCATTGCCCGCCGAGTGTGTTACACAATAGATAACCCGAGCCATTTCCAGCATGTCAATGCAATCGGCCAGTGGCTTTGCTCGCGCGTTTCGGTCAATGTTTACATATTTCAGTTTCTGCCCTATCAAGCGAGGAATCGCACCGAATACGGTTCCGAGCAGCCGCGCATCAATCCGGTCTCCGTATTTCAGAAAGTCGTCGCGATACGTCTGCAGAATAGAGCTCTGCTCTCTCGCTGCAAGGCGAACATCCCCACTCTGGGAGTACGCCTGAACCGCGGCGGGCATCCCTCCGACCGTGCAGTACTCTGTAAGGAGCCCCAGGAAGGTCGCATGAATCGACTGCGGCAGGGGGTCGTCCAAACAATAGCCTGCCAGGAACCGGCATAGTTTCTCTCTGCCATTGGCTGCCAGGAACTCCGAAAAGCTCATCGGCCCCATAAACAGATACTCAATTCGTCCGACCGGCATAGAGAACGTATGCTTGCTCAAAACAAATTCCAGAAGGGAGCCCGCCGCGACAACATGCAGCCGCGGAATCTTTTCAAAGAAATACCGAAGCAACGGGATCACCTCCGGGGCGCTCTGAATCTCGTCCAGAAAGAGCAACGTTCTCCCTGGAAGAATGTCGGCATCCAGATCCACCTCAAGAAGCCGGAGAATCTGCTCCACATCGCGCGAAGCAAAGAGATCGGCCTTTTCTGGATTCAGGTCGAAATTGATTTCAACCATATTCTCGAACCGTTTCTCCGCAAATGCCCGGACCAGCCATGTCTTTCCCACCTGCCGGGCACCGCGAATGATCAACGGTTTGCGATTGTCTCGACCAAACCAGTCGTCCAAATCCCCTAGCAGATCTCTCTTCACGAACACCTCTCTGTCTGATTGATGATGAAATACAAGGCGAAAATATCATTATGTAGATATTAATCAATAGTAAAATGATTCTGTCGAGTAGCTCTCGTCAGCCCAACCCGCCTCTCTTTCAACCGTTTCCTCCTCGCCTTCCTCGGTGCCATGGCCCTGCCCGGCCTCGGCATGCTGGTCCTGCACCGCTTTCGAAGAGCCTGAACGGTCGATCATGAGGAATGCCGTTGGCGGCATTTCAATCTACACTTCTCACCGCGAGATTCCTCCACAAAACCCCCTTGACGCCCACGCGACGTAAAGGTATACACCCGTATAGTTATCGCACTGACAGCTCCTGTGGTCTCGGCTCAATCGTAGAGAGGCGCACGGCGAAGGACGAAGGAATGCGCAACAAATTGACACAGGCACAGACAAACGTATTGAGCTTCATTCGAGACTTCGTCACTGAACGCCATATGCCTCCGACCGTACGTGAAATCTGTTCGCACTTCCACTTCAAGTCACCACATGCCGGGACAACCCATTTACAGAGACTGCAAGAAAAAGGTTACCTGGACATCACACCGGGCATTGCCCGCGGTATTCGCCTAAAAGACCCCGTCGAGCCGGGTATTCCCATTCTGGGTGAAGCACCCGCCGGCACCCCCGTGACCGAGTATTCGAATCCCGCCGGCCATCTCGATACCACCCAGCTCTTTACCGGCAAGGATCTGTTCGCGCTCAAAGTGCGGGGCGACAGCATGATCGGGAGCGGTATCCTGGATGGAGACATGGTGATCATTCGTTCCCAGCCTCGCGTGCCCGACGAAACCATCGCCTTGGCCTATGTCGACGGCGAAGCCACCATCAAGCGCATCCAACACACCCGCACAGGCTACCGCCTCATGCCAGCCAACCCCGCCTATGAACCCATTGAGATCTCTGCCGACACACCCGATTTCAGAATCGCCGGTCCCGTCATAGGCGTGGTCCGTAACATGCAGACATAGGAGGTGAAGATGAGCGCCACAGTTCAGCCGACAGCCAAAGCCGCAACACAACCCAAACTGCTGGATCAGCTACGGCGAGAAATCCGCTTGCGTCATTACTCCATCCGCACTGAGCACTCGTATTCGGACTGGGTCTACCGCTACATCGTCTACCACAACAAACGCCACCCTGCCGAAATGGGCGCTCCGGAAATCACCGCTTTCCTCAGCTACCTGGCAACCGATCTGAACGTCGCTGCCAGCACCCAAAATCAGGCTTGCTGCGCGATCGGCTTTCTCTACAAGTACGTCCTGGAGAAAGACCTGCCCGAGTTTGGTGAGATCGTACGCGCCAAGAAACCCAAGAAACTACCCGTCGTGCTCAGCGCCGAGGAAACGGCCTCGGTACTGTCCGGTCTGGAAGGGCACCACCGCCTCATGGGTGATCTCCTCTACGGCACAGGAATGCGCATCATTGAGCTCATCCGCCTGCGGGTCAAAGATGTCGACTTTGATCGGCGCATGATCATCGTCCGCAGCGGCAAGGGGCAGAAGGACCGGGTGGCCGTGCTGCCCTCCGAGCTCGTGCCCGAGCTCAAAGCTCATGTTGAAAAGGTTCGTCTCCTACATGAGAAGGACCTGGCCGCCGGCACCGGCACCGTGCATCTCCCGTTCGCATTGGATCGCAAATATCCCAACGCCAACAAAGAGTGGGGATGGAAGTACGTCTTTCCGGCTCATAAGCTCTCAGTCGATCCGCGCAGTGGGATCACGCAGCGGCACCACGTGTACGAAAGCGTACTCCAAAAAGCCCTGCAGACGGCCACGCGAAATTCGGGTGTCGTCAAACCCGTCCATGCGCACACGATGAGACACGGGTTTGCCACCCACATGCTCGAAGCCGGCCACGACATCCGCACCGTACAGAAGCTGCTCGGGCATAAAGACGTGAGGACGACCATGATCTACACCCACGTCATGCAGGATGGCATCAGCGGCGTTGCGAGTCCTCTGACTCGTGTGCGTCTCATCCAGCAGCAGCGCCAGACGGCGGCCAAGGAAGCTGATGGAGTGGCGCTTATCAAATCACCGCTGCAGAATCCACTGGCGGAGCAGACCAATGATGAGTCACCGGCCAATGAAACTCAAAATGCGGATACGCGTGCAGCTATTGCCGAGCATGCATGCTCGGCGAGAACGCGACTGGGCCTTTGGGTACCGGCGATCCTACTGAAGCGGATTGGATACGCCGCGCTGTGGCTAACCGCGTTTCTGTGGGGAAGCAAGCAATCATGAACAGGCCACAGCACACGCCCTGCTACCCCGGTGGCCGCCCCTACTTCGGGCTTCACAGCACCGTTTCCGGTCAGCCACGCCGCCGAAACGCCTCAAACAACCGGGTCATCTCGCTTACATCATCCGAGCTCGACTGGGCGCGTTTCTGGGAGATCATATCCGGCCAGCTCGACCGTCACGCCTATAGCGAGACCTCGAGAGAAATGTATCGCTCTGTCCTGCGCGGCTTCTACAAGCGCACCCGCTGCGCGCCCGCGGCCACCACGGACGATATGATCCGTGATTACCTCAACGGCCTCGTCGCTGAGCACTATTCATGGAACTGGATCGGCATGAACATTTCCGTGCTGCGCACCGTATTCGACAAACTAGGCGGCCAAACGCTCACCAGTCGCTTCGCTACCCCGAAACGCCCCCAACATCTTCCCGAGATCCTCAGTCCTGACGAAGCCCTGCAAATCCTCGCCGCCGCCCCCACCACCCGCGACCAGCTCCTCCTTGGCCTCATGTATGGCTGCGGACTGAAAGTCGGCGAAGCATGCCGCCTGACCTGGGCCGATGTCGACAAAGCACGCAAAACCCTCTGCGTGCACCATGCACGCGGGACCCAGACTCGCACACTGCCCATTCCCCCCGACCTGATTGCCGTACTCACGACCGGACACGAACGCTGTCCGTCGAGCGACTACATCTTCCAGGGCCGCACCGAAGGCACCCACCTCAGCACCCGCATGGCAGAGCTCATTCTTCGCAGCGCCGTAAAAGCCACGGATATACTCAAAACCGTCACCTGCATGACACTCAGACACTCCTTCGCCGTTCACTGCCTGGAAAATGGAGACTCCGTTCGCGCACTACAGGAAGCCCTCGGCCACAAATCGATCGACACCACATTGCTCTACGAGCAGTGCATCCTTCCCGAGGGTGCCACAAGTCCGCTGGATACGCTACGGCGTAAGCATACCCCCGGAGTTGTTAAAATGGACCAGCAATCCGCAATCCGACCAGACGACCAGCCGCGTGGAGCGAAGCTCTTTACGCGGCCCCCATCGGTAACCGCCCTGGATCTGCCCTTCCCCAGCCGCGTGGAGCCAAGCTCTTTACGCGGCGGTGACTTCTACCGCCTGCTCAAGACCCACCTCTTCGGGCGCTTCCTCGGCCAGCGCCGTGCCACCATCCGTGCCGGGTGACCCCTGCACATCCCTGAACCCTCATCTCCAGGTGTCTCACAGGCAAACTGTACCTTGTCGTATGCCGGAATCCGCCCCAAGCCAGCAGGTTCCCGCCGAAACGACAGAAACCCAAAACAATTCCCTTGTGTCCACTCCACCATGATGCTCACTTCAGCCAAATGGTGGCATGTCGCTGCCCGAATAGCAGCGCAAAAAGAACCGAACCTGTATAAGCGAAATCAAGCCGTCTAATACCGGTGTTAGCCGAGAGGAAATGACCATATGAGATTAGGTGGACCGATTTTTACGGAGTGGGAGAGCCCGGAAGACTGGGCTGTTGCTGTCGCCGCCGCGGGCTACAGGGCGGCTTCCTGCCCTGTTGCTCCGGACGCGGACAACGAATCGATCAAGGCGTACGCTGAATCGGCAAGCAAAGCCGATATTGTCATTGCAGAGGTGGGTGCGTGGAGCAACCCTCTTGGGCCTGATGCGGCGGACGCGTCAGCGGCGCTGGAGAAATGCAAGGCATCGCTCGCACTCGCCGACAGGATTGGTGCGCGCTGCTGTGTGAATATCGCAGGATCATGCGGCAAGAAGTGGGACGGACCTGATTCAACTGATCTGACAAAGGAAACGTTTGAACGGATCGTTTGCGTAGTTCGTGACATCATCGACGCCGTCAAACCGACGCGGTCGTTCTACGCGCTAGAGACTATGCCGTGGATGTACCCCGATTCGCCGGAGGCATACCTGAGACTGATTAAGGCAATCGATCGAAAGGGCTTCGCCGTTCACCTTGATCCGGTAAACCTGGTGTGCAGTCCACAGCGCTATTTTGCGAACGAACGTCTGATCGAGGAATGCTTCGAAAAGCTTGGCGAACATATCAAGTCATGTCACGCGAAAGATATCCTTCTGCGCGATAACCTGACGGTTCATCTTGATGAAGTCAGGCCGGGCCAGGGCAATCTTGATTACACAACTTTCCTGAGGTGCTTGAATCGTCTGGACCCCGATATTCCCCTGATGCTCGAGCATCTCCCTAACGAAGAAGAATATCGCGCGGGGGCCTCCCATATTCGGGGCGTTGCCGCAAAGGAAGGGTTTTCACTATGAGATACTACGCCATCTCTATAACGGCCAAAGAGCATGCCGAAGTGGTTGAAATTGCGGCACCCGAGACACTCGGCCCCAATGAGGTCAGAGGCAAAACGCTTTTTACTCTCGTCAGCCCGGGAACAGAGCTGGCTTACAACTACAAGGGAACAACATTTCCATCATTTCCTGGATATGCGGCCGTGTTTGAGGCGGAAGAACTGGGGGCTGAGGTCAAAGACATCTCCATGGGCGATCTATGTTTCTGTACAGGAACGCACCGTAGTTTCCAGCAGGTGGATGCACAAGATGCGCGCCCGGTTCCTGAGGGCCTGCCGCCTGAGGAAGCGGTTCTCGCGCGCCTAATGGGTGTGTCGATGACCACGTTGATGACTACAACTGCACGTCCCGGGGACAGGGTCATGGTCACAGGTGCCGGTCCGGTCGGATTCCTCGCCGCCCAGATGTTCACCCTCAGTGGATACGAAGTGTTCGTTGTCGAGCCCAATGAGGGCCGTCGACACCTGGTTGAGCAGTCCGGCATCCGAACTGTATATGAGAAGGTGCCCTTTGATGATTCAAACGTCGCCGGTACGGTTGCGCTGGTTGTCGAATGTTCCGGGCACGAGCAAGCCGTGCTGAATGCCTGCCGGGTCGTGAGGAAACGGGGGGAAGTCGTGCTCGTCGGCGTCCCATGGCATCGCCAAACCAACGCCTCTGCCCATGACGTACTGTCTCTGGTCTTTCACAAGTACGTGGTACTGCGCAGTGGCTGGGAATGGGAACTGCCGCATCACGCGGCGGACTTTGCCCCGCACAGCATTCACTCAGGCTTTGACAAAGCCCTTCGCTGGCTGGCGGCTGGGCACATCAGTATAGACAACATGATTACGAAAGCTAATCCGCTCGCACCCCAGAACGTCTATCAAGACTTGCTTCACAGAAGAACAAAGGGGCTTTTTTCGGTGTTTGATTGGGGCCAAACAGAGACACCAGACACAACAGACGGCTAACAAGACAAATGGAGAGTAGCGTCTAAAGCCGCACTCTCAGTGCAACCGTTGGCCGCCTGGCAGTGGCCTGCCGCCCGCGATTTGAGCGGGGTGTTGCGAGCGAGAGTGATCGGTGACGCTGGAAGTGGCAGCCCGAGTAATCGTTTGCGGTTGCGCAGGGGAATCTGGTTTGTCAAGGTGGTCCGCGCGGCCGGGCGGACGGCAGGCCTCCCGCACGCAAACGTGGTCACAAATGAAGAAGGTGGTTCCGGTCGCAACGCCTGCCGGTGGTGCTGCGGCCAACCAGCAAGTCGAAGGTATTCGACGCTAGCGCGCCGAAACCCTCACATGCACGTTAGGCCCAAAGAAAAGAACTTGACCAGTATATTGCTGTCATATACTCTATTTTCATCATGGAAACCATTTCACTGCCAGAGTTTGAGGGATTCGACTGGGATCAGGGCAATGTCGAGAAGAACTGGCTTGCCCACGAGGTGACACATCAGGAAGCTGAACAAGCTTTCTTCAATCGTCCCCTTGTCGTGGCAGACGACCCGAAACACTCCCTGACAGAGAAACGGTACTTTGTGCTAGGGCAAACAGATGAGGACAGACCCTTGTTCATTGCATTCACCGTACGGAAACGCCGCATACGCGTCATTTCCGCACGCGACATGAACAAGAAAGAGAAGAAGGTGTATTTGTCATGAAAAGCATACCAACATTCAAGAGCGAGGAAGCCGAACGTAAGTTTTGGACCGAACATGACTCGACGGAGTACGTCGACTGGTCAAAAGCAAAGCGTGCTGTATTCCCAAATCTTAAACCATCGACGAAGACTATATCTCTTCGTCTTCCCCAAACATTGCTGGAGGAGCTTAAGCTTCTGGCAAACAAACGGGATGTTCCCTACCAGTCACTCCTGAAAGTGTTCCTTTCCGAGCGAGTCGAATCGGAACTGCAACGACACGAGCCAAAAATGGCAAGGGCCTAACAAGACAAATGGAGAGTAGCATCTAAAGCTGCACTCTCATTTGCGACGTTGGCCCATAGGAGAGATTGAATCGTGTTTGTGGTATACGGACTCCATCGTTTTGGCAGGGGCGGCAGGGTCAAACCTAGAAACTAGAAAATAGGCACACACACATTGAGAGAGCCGATCGGGATAGGACCTCCCCTCGCGGGGAGGC
>JABMPJ010000043.1 GCA_013203785.1 Lentisphaerota bacterium
AATGTGACCATGGACGAATTGGCCCTGCTCACGGTGACCAATACTGCAAGCGATGCAGATATCCCGGTCAATGGACTGACCTACGCCCTGTTGGCCCCGCCCGCCGGTGCCCAGATCAATCCCACAAATGGGGTTATCACCTGGACGCCCGCCGAAGATCAGGGGCCGGGCAGCAACACCATCACCTCCGTGGTGACCGATGATGGTGTTCCGGCATTGAGTGCCACGAATGAGTTTGAAGTGGTGGTCGACGAGGTGAATGCTGAACCGGTCTTCGATGAAACGCCTACCAATGTGACCATGGACGAATTGACCCTGCTCACGGTGACCAATACTGCAAGCGATGCAGATATCCCGGTCAACGCACTGACCTACGCCCTGCTGGCCCCGCCCGCCGGTGCCCAGATCAATCCCACGAACGGGGTTATCACCTGGACGCCCGCCGAGAGCCAGGGGCCGGGCGCCAACACCATCACCTCCGTGGTGACCGACAATGGTAGTCCTGTGTTGAGCGCGACTAACTCATTTGAAGTGGTTGTGACCGAGGTCAATACGGCACCGGTACTGAGTGCGGTTGCAGATGCGACCATTCATGCCACCGCGCCATTCAGCGTAGCCATCGCCGCCACGGACAGCGACATCCCGACCAATACGTTGACTTTCAGTTTGGTGTCGGGACCTACAGGGGTGCTGGTAAACGCCGGAAGCGGACTCTTTACATGGACGCCGGATACCGGAGATGTCGGTAGCACTAACGCTGTGACCGTTAAGGTGCAGGATTCCGGGATTCCGGTACTTTCTGATACGGAGACGTTCGCCCTGATCGCGGTCAATCCTCTGGCCTTCACATCGATGCAAGTAGACCCATCGGGATCTGCTGAAGTCACTTGGAACGCCATTTCCGGTCAGACCTATCGTGTCTGGTATATCGACGATCTGGTGGACGGCTCATGGAGCAATCTGGTGCCGGATGTCGTTGCGGATGGCCCGTCCGCTTCGCAGGTTGATGCAGCCGCGAGTAACGAGGTTTTACGCTTCTACGACGTTTTTCAGATGGAGTAATGGCATATAGAGATATCACGGGGCGAGGGGGCACGTCTCAACATATACATTTGGCCTGTGACATGAGTCTTGGAGTCGTCGTGATTTGGTATGGCAAGAACGCTTCGCATTGATGTAGCGGACGATTGAGTACCGCCGTGATAGCACGAGGCATCAATCGTCAGCGGATCTTTGTTGATGACAAGGATCGCTGGCATTTTCTGGATCTTCTGGCGCAGCTAACGGCATTTGAGCGGCCCTCTTTGAGGCCTTCCTGACACGCCGCCGCTGCGAGGCCTCCTGGACATCGGCCCCAATGTGGGCTTCGCCACGAGATGTAGCCAATTTGACCTGACGCTCACGCTCAATGAACCGTTGTCGTTGTTCATGGGTCACAGAATCATAGCAGTGCGGACAACTGACTCCATGCTCATACTCTGGACGCGCCTTTTCTTCAACTGAGATGGGCATTCGACAGGCATAGCAGGAGTCGTATTGCCCTGGTTTCAGCCCGCACGTCACGGTGACACGACTATCAAATACAAAGCATTCCCCTTGCCACTTGGATTCAGCTTCCGGCACGATCTCCAGATACTTCAGAATGCCGCCTCTCAGATGATACACTTCATCAAAGCCCTGCTCCTTGAGGTAGGCCGTTGATTTCTCACATCGAATGCCGCCGGTGCAGAACATGGCCACTTTCTTGTGACGGGCGGGGTCCAGATTATCCTTCACGTAAGCGGGAAACTCGCGAAATGCTTGAGTATGCGGATTCACAGCCCTTTCAAAGGTGCCCACAGCAACTTCATATTCATTTCGAGTATCCAGAACCAGCACCTCGGGATCTTCAATCAGTGCATTCCACTCTTCGGGGTCCACGTAGGTTCCCACAGCGTGAAGCGGATCCACGCCTTCAACTCCCATTGTGACAATCTCTTTCTTGAGTCGGACCTTGGCCCGCAGGAATGGCATATCATCACAGTGAGACTCCTCATGCCGGAGGGACGCGAAAGGCTCTTGGGTTTTGAGCCAGCTTAGCAGTCGCTCGACGCTCTCAGGCCGCCCGGCGATGGTGCCATTGATCCCTTCACTCGCCAGCAGTAGCGTTCCACGAATACCCTCAGCATGCATAAGGTCCAGTAAGGGCTGACGGAAAGCCGCGTAATTCTCAAACGGCACAAAATGGTACAGCGCAGAAACGACAATGGGTTGTGTCATGATGAGTTCTTGTATTCGGTTTGGACCGTCACTACCGGAAGCGCCAGTTTGCTAAACTGAGGAAGTTAAGGAACCTGATCCAAAATATCCAGCCAAGAGAGATGTTGATCAAGATGAAGTCCTCAGATCAGCCCTCTCTGATCGATCCTCATAGTGGTGCTGAGAGTGGGGAGACGCTGCGAAGCCGTCACGGTGATCCAAGGAAATGGGTGGTTCTGCGAGTGGCCAGGCGCTACACCGGCATGACGCTATCCGAGCTGGGGCAGGGGGTGAGCGGAGCCGACCATGCGGCAGTGGGGATGGGGCTCCGGCGGCTCGACAGGACGCTTAAAGACTCCGCCGACCACAGGCGCTTCGAGGCGACAATCGTCCAAATGTTAAATGTTGATTCTGCTGAAAACCCCCCTGTTTCAAAAACCCGGTGTGGGCTGGCGCCCCACCGGACTCCTTTGTCGCAAGCTTTGTCGCAAGCTTTGTCGCGAGCTTTGTCGGATTCCCTGTCTTTTTCGACAAAGCTCCGAACAAAGCTCGCGACAAAGGGCAGCAGCTCGCCCTGTCTTTCCCGTACAGAATCAGGGCTTTAGCATATCCCTGAAGCGGATACATGATTTCTTAAACCGCTCTAGGCCGTCTTCAGCACTTCGTCTAGTATGGGGAGCTGCGTCTTCATGCCGCGGAGGGCGAGGTAGAGACCGCTGCCGGGGAAACTGGCTTGGAGTTCCTTGAGATTCGCAAGGGGATCGTAGGGATGATCTTCTGGAATCTCGTACCCGACACACTCGGAGAGGAGGTACAGCTTCTTGGACATCCATGCATCGATGATGACGGGGATTTCAACGGCGTCTATGAGCTGCTTGACGCACTGATCGTTGCCGATAACCGGCTGCGTGACAATGAAGGCGGCTCCCGCGTCAATCTTGCGCTGCATTTTGGCCATCTCATGATCTTGCGGCTCATAGGGATTGAAGGCGACGCCGCAGACGAAGCGGTCGGGGTAGGCCTGGTGGATGTAGCTAAGCAGCTCGACGGAGGTGACGGCTTTGCCATCGAAGCCAATAGACTCAGGACTTAGTTTTGGGAGTCGCTCGTTACCGTCACCCGAGATGGGCAGAAGATATTTGATACCCATATCAGCCGCCGCGGTGAGGATCTCATCAAGGGCCTCGCGCGTGTGGAAGGTGTTGAGGTGCATGAGTAGCTGATCGGGCTTCACTTCGAGCTCCAACTCCGGGATGATCTCAGTGGCCTGAAAGCTGAGCAGTCCCATCGGGTTGTCGGTGATGCTGGCAATATAGCCTGCATCCATAATGGTGTTGTACTTGGCCATGAACTTCTCGAGGTCACCGTCCAGATCCTTGGAGTTCTGTTTGGGGGTGAGCAGTTCGACGTGGAGGGTGGTGTATTGATCGTGATAAGTCATGCATCTCTCCTGTTTTGAGTAGGGGTAAGCCTAGAACGGGGGGCCGGAAGTCGATAGCTACATGTTGCCATCGATTGTAACTATCTTGCTGTTATGCGCATAGGATTACTTCAGTTGCAGGGGGTCTGGGCTTGGGCTATGGTTGAGGCATGACGAAATCCCCGCTTAGACGTATTGTGGTGCTGGTCAATCCAAGATCAGGATTGCAATGGTCGTTTGATGCCATGCGCCGTGCTTTTGATCGGCATTGGGAGTGTGTGGATGGCGTGGATATGAAGTATCAGTTCACGCAGAGCCAGGCGGATGGGGAGCAGAAGGCGCGGCTTTGTGTGGCGGACGGGGTCGACACGGTGATCGTGGTGGGCGGTGACGGGACCCTGAGTACGATCGGGCGGATACTGGTGGACACGGACGTGGCCTTGGGTGTGGTGCCAGCGGGCAGCGGCAACGGCTTTGCTCGTCATTTCGGCATTTCGCTGAACCCAGAGAAGGCTATTGAACAGCTCGCCACGGCGCGCCGTCAATCGATTGATGTCGGCCACGTCAATGGTCGCCCCTTCTTCGTCACCTGTAGCATGGCCTGGGATGCATCACTCGTGCGTGGATTTGACCGTATGCCGGTGCGCGGGGTCCTGCCGTATGTCTTCGCGGGCGTTGAGGAGTTCTTTGACTACCGCCCCCAGAAGATGGAGGTGGAGCTGGACGGTGAGGAACGGATGATATTTGACAACGCCTTGGTCTTTACGGTGGCTAATCTAACCCAGTTCGGGGGCGGCGCGCGTATTGCGCCGCATGCACGAGCCGATGACGGACGGCTCGAGCTTGTGGTGGCCCTTCGCCAAGATATTGCCAAGCTGGTGGCCAACATCGCGCGACTCTTTGATGGTACACTGAGTGAGTTGCCGGAAGTCGTCTTCCACAGTTTTAAGACAATGCATATGACCCGCGAGGAGGGGACGGCCATCCAGGTTGATGGGGAGCTGGTGGAGAGTGGGCGTGAGATTGATGTAACGGTGTCGGAGGCGGGCTTACGAGTGTTGGTGCCGATGGATACGCCGAGCCGGAGGTAGTATCAGGAGAAGTTGTAGTGCCGATATACGAATACCAGTCCGTTGAGTCGAAACACTCCTGCGTGCACTGTAGAACAGGGTTTGACCATTTTCACAAGAGCCCCGGCACGCTGGAGGTCTGCCCGGAATGCGGGGCTGCCGTAAAGAAGCTCGTTTCGGCACCCAATGTGGGTGGCTCGGAGAGCGGTGCCGATGACCGCGCCAAGTCGGCCGGCTTTCACAAGCTCAAGAAGGTCTCAACGGGCGAATACGAGAAGCTCTACTGAGTCGCTACAGCGTCAGCTGGAGCGCGAGGATGGTGTAAGCCGTGGCGAGAATGGGATCGTTTTCCCAGAATCGGCCCGTGTCGTTGATCCAGTAACCGCCGCCCGTGTCTGGGTCGACTTTCTGGTTCGACACAAGGCGCTGGGCAAGGGCGGAACGCCAGTCGATGAGTGTGCCAGCCTCCGCGGGCACAAGGTCCTGTCCATACGCGTCAAGACTGCGGGTCAACACATTGTAAAAAAAGAAGAGTCCTTGCGCTCCCATGCCAGGATTTTCTTCCAGCGACCAGTGGCGGGCGCACCAGTCAAAGGCCGAGCGTACACGCGGGTCGTCACGCGAGACGTCGGCATAGATCAGGGCCAGGAGGCCTGAATAGGTCATGCTTCCATAGGATCGGAATGTGACGGTGCCGGCGGCATTGGTTGTTGTGCCGGCCTTGGGGTCGGTAGGGTTGTAGAAGAAGCCACCGGCGTCATCACCAGTATCGGATGGGTTCTGCATCTTGCTGATGTAGGTGGCCGCCTCACCCCAATCAATGTCGGCGCGCTGCTCGCCCTTGGGTCGGCTCTCCTCCACCGCCTGCGTCAGGCGCATCGCCTGTACGGCGTAGAGCGTGTTGAGCAGATCGGTGTAGGCGCGCCCGGTCGATTTATCGTAGCCGAAACCGCCGGTGTACTCGTCGTCTCCAAAATGCTGGCCATTGGCCACGAAGGTGCGCGCGTTCCGGATGATCGGCAGGAAGTCTCCATCACCGGTCGCGTGCAGGGCGGTCATGCATATGGCGGTGTTGTAGTTGCTGAGGCCTCCACCCTTGCGGCCCGGCACATCCTTATAGATGCCGCCATCGGGCTGAACGCAGGAGGCGATAAAGGTAAGGGCGCGGGGGAGTACCTTGGCTTTGGCCGGGTGGTCGGAGGCTGCAAAGGACTCTATCACCAGGGCCGTTAAGGCAGGGTACTGGTTATTCGACCAAGCCCCATCTTCACGCTGTTTACTGGCCAGCCAGGTGAGTCCGCGGTCAATCGCCGCGTTAACCTCGTTGCGCAACGAGACGCCGAGTTGACCGGTGGGTGCCGCCTTTGCGGTCACAGTGGCTTCGGCAGATAGGCCATTGAGCAGAATGGGGGAGAGGGGGCTGAAGAGGGCGAAGGCTGCGATCAGGACGACAGAATGTTGCATGACAAGACTCCTTGGGTTGTAGTAGATACGTATGGGCGAGGCGCGATATTAGAGTTGAGCGGCGGCCACCATCAAGCGTGGAGTGGACTATGAAGGAGATTCGAAGCGGTGCGTGGTCGCCGGAGTTATCGGAGGCTGAGCAGGAGACGCTGTTTGTGATCGCCTGCGATACGCTGGAATGGTGTGTCGGGGGAAGGACGGGGGCGTTTAGCTTGGATCGCTACGGCATGACCGAAACACTCAGACGGCCGATGGCGACGTTTGTGACGCTGAACCTGGATGGGCATCTACGGGGCTGCATCGGCTCGCTGGCGCCGGTCGCACCGTTGGGGGAGTCCGTGCATGACAACGCGGTCAATGCGGCGATGAATGACTACCGTTTTGGTCCGGTGACACGGGTCGAGCTGCCGCGCCTGGCTGTCCATATCTCGATCTTGAGCCCGATCACGGACATTGCCTCTCTCGATGAGTTCCGGCTGGGTGAGCACGGAATCATAATCCGGAAAGGCATGCATCGCGCGGTCTATCTCCCCGAGGTGGCCATTGAACAGGCATGGACTATGGATCAGACGCTCTCGTCGCTCAGCCGGAAGGCCGGTCTGGCCGCTGACGCTTGGCGTGATGGCGCTAGTTTCCAAGTCTTCTCGAGTGTGGCTCTGTCCCGCTAGTCTTATCTGTATTGCCATTCGAATATATGACTGGCAAAATCCCTCCTTTTCAATCAACCGAAAAAGAGTCCACCGATGAAGGTTCTCAACTACATGAGTGGCGATTCGTGGCTGCCCGCATTGGCCGCCACCTCCCAGCACGATCTGTTTGAGGTAATGCTAGGCGCGATATATGGTGCTGATGAGGGTGTGGGAGAGGGGGACATGGACCTCAGCGAGGTGCTCCTCGCACTGGAATCCAGAGAGGAACAGCTCTCCACGGCGCTTGGCCATGGCGTTGCTTTCCCCCATGCACGGTTATCCAACCTCAAAACCGCGCGGGTGGCTCTGGGCGTGCTTCAGTCGCCAATCCTCTTTGGCGAACAGCCCACGTCGATCGTCTGTCTTATCTTGAGCCCCGCCGATGAACCCACGGTGTCGCTCAAGATCATGTCGCAATTCTCCCGGATGTTGATGGACGAGACGAAACGACAGGCCGTTCTCACCGCCCGGACGGCGGACGCATTGCGCGCCATTGTCGCACGAGAGGATTTGCGCATCGACCAGCCCATTCTCGCGCGCGACATCATGCGTGCCCCCGGCGTATCCGTGCCCCCCGATACCCCCATCAATAAGGTGGCGCAGTTGATGAGTAGCGCTCACCTCTTTGTGGTTCCCGTGCTGAGTGATGAGGGGCGTATTCTCGGTGATATTACGACTGACAATCTCTTTCGGTATGGTCTGCCCGACTTCTTCACGCAGTTGAAGAGCATCTCCTTTATCGCTGAGTTTGAGCCCTTCGAGGCCTACTTCAAGGCTGAGCGAAGTGTATTGGCCGGAGAGTTGATCGAAAAGGCTGCCGGGATCGTGCCCATGCACTATACGCTGATGGAGATTGTTTTCGACCTTGCCATTCGCCATGTCCCGCAACTCTACGTCGTTGATGCCAAGGAGCGCTGGGTCGGTACGATCGACCACGGTGTCGTCCTCCACAACGTCATTAACTATTGAACGGCGGGTCTACTATGCTCCTCCCTATACTTATTTTCGCAGTCGTCTACATTTTCATTGCGACGGAGCTTGTCGATAAGACCATTGCAGCGCTTGTGGGTGCCGGTCTGGTGATTGCGCTTCACACGGTGCCCTACGAGGAGGCGCTCCACGCGATTGACCTCAACGTTATTTTCCTCCTGACCGGGATGATGGGCGTCGTGAGCATCCTGTCTGAAACGGGTTTGTTCGAATGGCTCTCTATCCGGATTGCCAAACTGACCCATGGCAACGGCCTCTATATCACGGTCCTGTTTCTGTTGCTGACGGCCGTGCTCTCGGCCTTGCTTGATAATGTCACGACCGTCATTCTGATGGCCCCCGTGACGATTCTCATCGCCCAACTCCTGGAAATCCCGGCCACACCGATTCTCATCCTGGAGGCCATCTTCTCAAACATCGGGGGAACGGCTACCCTCATTGGAGACCCGCCAAACATACTGATAGGATCACAGACCGAGCTCGTTTTTTCTGACTTCCTTGTCAATCTGGGACCCATTATTGTCATCATTACATTCGTCGTTGTTGCTGCGGTTATCGCCCTCCTGCGCACGCGGCTCAACGCCAGTCCCGCAACCCGCAGTAGGGTTAGTCGCTCGAGACCCGAGAGGGCCATACTACAACCCGATGTCCTCAAGAAGGCGCTCTTAGTCTTTGCCTTCATCCTGGCTGGGTTTCTATGCGGACGCGTGCTCGACATTGAGCCGGGCATTGTGGCCTTGGTCGGTGCCGTGGTCATGGCGCAGGTCTGTGGCATCAACATCCACAAACTCTTCGCGCGCGTTGAGTGGAATACCATTTTCTTTTTTGTGGGGCTCTTCATCATGATTGCCGCGCTGGAGCATCATGGCGTATTTGAAGGCATGGGGCAGCTCATTCTACGCGGATGCCATGGCAACCTCATGCTGACCGCCTTCGCCATTCTCTGGTTCAGCGCGGTGGCCTCAGCGATTGTCGATAACATCCCGCTGGTTATGGCCATGATTCCTCTTGTTAAGGGCATCATCCCTGTGTTCGCTGCGAGCATGGGGCTGCATGAGAGTGCAGCGATTCATGTACAGATTGCCGAACCACTTTTGTGGTCGCTTGCCCTCGGCGCTTGCCTTGGAGGGAACGGATCCATCGTCGGGGCCTCCGCCAACGTGGTGATAGCTCAAGTCGCTGCCCGCAACAAGTGTCCCATCTCTTTTGGTCGGTTTGCCGCCTACGGCATTCCGATCACGTTGGGGTCGGTGCTCTTGTCCAACCTCTATATCTATCTCCGCTACTTCGTGCTGCGCTAGGGCTGCGTCGCGCAGTGCGTCCGTCAGGTCAATGGTTCGGCCCATAAATGAAGGCGCATCTTCAATGTGGTGCCAAGCGGCGGACCCGATGGCTTCACCGCTCCTCATAATCGTAATCCGACTATGATTACGAGCAGGATTACGATTACGATGGGGACAGATGTAGCGAGCCGTAGATGTGCCCCGCAAATACGGCGTTGACGCCGCCTTTTTAAGGGTCTAAGGTGGGCATTACAGGACAGGACTGGACATAACCAGACATCTGGTGTGGTCCTGCCTCGACGGGGGGTGATCATGTCGGATGAGACGGTTCGGATGGGTGAGATGGCGGACGCCGTCATGACGCTACAGGAAATCGCGGCCTACCTCAAGGTATCTGAAAAGACCATTCTTCGCATGGTTCAGGCTGGTGAGCTGCCCGGACTGAAGGTGTCGAACCAGTGGCGATTTGTGCGCGCGACGATCGACGACTGGCTAACCAGCCAAATGCACCGCGCGGCCAGCGAGAACCTGGCGGCGGTGATTCAGCCCGCGCAGCCGCTGCTTGCCCTCCCGCGTCTATTGCCGCCTGACCGCATTTTGATGGACCTCGCATCGGCGGGCAAAGAGCAGATTCTGGAGTGCCTTATTGCACCTTTGGTGGAGGATGGGACGGTCCTCGATCCGGAACGCTACCTCGCGGCCCTCATCGAGCGCGAACAGTTGATATCGACCGGCATTGGTGATGGCGTCGCCATTCCTCACACACGCGTGCCGGAGGATTCGGTATTGCGCGAAAATTGCGCCGTCATGGGAATCTGCCCACAGGGCATGCCATTCGATGCCCTTGATGATCAACCCACCAAACTGTTTCTCCTGCTTGGGGCGACCTCGACGGAGTCGCATCTGCGCCTGACGGCGCGGACCATGCTCCTGCTGCGCAAACCCGGCTTGATTGAGGCCGTGGTTGCGGCGCCTGATCGGAATGCCGTGCGAACGCTTATAATGGAGGCGGCAGTCAAGGGTAGGGAGTAGCCCATGTCTAGTTTTGAAAGTGTAATGGTCTTCTTGCTGGCGCTGGTACGCGTCTTCCTCTTCGGGTTGGTGATTTGGTTTGTGATACGCGAGATCCGCAAGAGCGGACGAACGGGTAAGAAAGAATCATGAATACATCGGAGGATATTGATCGCCTGCGCGGTGCCGAGAAAGAGGCACAGGCGCTGGTCGCGAAAGCGCAGGAGGAGGCGCGCCGGATTCGGAGCGACACCGAGTCCCGCGTGGCGCACGTAGGCGATGAGTTGGGTCAGTCACTAGCCGCCACGCGTGAGCGGCTGCAGAGCGAGGAACAGCAGGACATCGAGGCCTTCAGCACGGCCTCCGCTCAGCGCCTTGCATCCCTATCGAGTGATGTGGCCACGCAGTTGGAGGTAGGCAAGGCGGCGGCGGTGCGCCTTGTGGTAGAGGAGCTGGTTGCCCTGTGACGAGCTTGACTCCATTTGCGGCCCCTTGTGTGCGCGCCTGCGCGCTGCGAAGCGGTCTGCTGCGCCCGCATGAGTGGCATGCGTTGATGGAGATGGGATCGGCCGATACTGTGATCACGTGGCTTCAGGCACGCGGCGTCTTGCCCGCTGAGGCCACGGCTATTCCCGCGGCGGAGCGGTCGGCCCACCAGACGGTTATCCAAAGCAGCAGCGCACTGCTGCGTTTTGCTCGCGGCGACCTCGGCGATTTGCTGCAGTTTTTTCTGACCTATTACGATCTTATGAACCTGGAAAGCGTGATCCACCGTTTGCACGGAACGGTCGAGGGGGGAACCTCCCACGGACGGCCCTTTGAGACGGGCCCGCTGGGTCTTCTGGATGCCAGCATCGGAGATGTTTCTAATTTTGCAGCACTGGCACGCTTGCTGAAGCGCACGCTCTTTGCCCCCCCGTTTGAGGCGGCCCTGCAGCGCTACAACGAGGACGAGGATGTCTCACGCATGGTGGAGAGCATCGAGGTGGCCTTTTTTGCCGGCTGGATTGCGGCGGCAAAACGCTGCGGGTTCCGACTGAACGGAGGCACCGACGGTTCTGGACTGGCCGTGTTTCTGGTCGAGTGCGTGAGTGAGGCCGCTGTGCGGCTCAAGCTGCATCGGGATGCGGAGACGAGCCGTATTGTAGAGTGGCTCTCGCTAGTGACGGAGGGAAGGCCGCTGGACGCCTGCCTGAGTGTGCTATCAGAGGGTGGCGATAATGGGGCCGTGCTGAAGCTTGCCGCCATACTATTTTCCAAGCGTCTTGTGCCGGGTGCGTCACAGGAGCCGACAGGCTCCCTGGCTGCGCTCTCCCTGCTGCGCGTCATGGTGCTCCGCCAGGCGATCAAGGCCAACCGCGGCATCACGTTCAACGCCGATTTCTTAACCAGTTTACTGGTGCTCCAGCGCTTTCAAGCCCTTGAGCTGACCCTCCTGCTCGAATCCAAGGATGCAGGCATCACTGATGTGACATCGGCCTATGGGGAGATTGCGGCATGATCTTTGCCCCGGAGCGAATGACCCGGATCGATGTCTGGACCCTCTGCGATGACGCGGAGCATCTGGCAGGCCTCTTGACACGTGAGGGTAGTGTTCACATGGTCGAACAACAGATCCCGGCGAAGGATCGCGATGCGGCATCACTGGTTCGTCCTGAGCGGCGCGAGAAGATGCACCACCTCGGCCAGATGGCAGACTCCCTCTTGCGCCGTCTCGAGCGAGAGCCACTCGATCTCTCGATGGCGGAACAGGAATCGTTTCTGGAGCGACCGACGGAAGAGGTCCTCGACGAGACCGAGCTGAAGCTGCGCGAGCTACGCGCTCTGATTGACAATCACTTCGACGAGCGCCAGGAGTCGGAATCAGAGATTGCACGTCTGAACGATATCTCGGAGGAGCTCAATCTTCTTAACGACTGCGGCCTCTCGTTTGTGGATGTGAAGGAATTTACCTATCTGCATGCCGCCTGCGGAATGATCGGACGTAACCATGTTGAGCGGTTGGCTGAACGCCTGCGCGATGAGCCCTGTGCCTTCGTAACGCGCCCTGCATTGGGCAACAACGCGGCCTTTCTCTTGATCGGTGATCGGGAGCGCCGTGATGATTTCACGACATGGCTGAAGGATGCGGGTGCCTATTCGCCCACGCCGCCTGACCGGTTCGTCGCCTCGTTCGATGATGGGCTGGAGCAGGTCGAGATGGAGCTCTGGCTGCATCGCGACCGCCTGGCCGATCTCACGCGCGAGTTCGACCGCTCCGTGGAGGGATGGCATCGAGCCATTTCGGAGTGCGTGGCGCAGCTACATGTGCACAGCGTGATGGATGAGGCGCTCTCGCGTTTCGACAGCGATGGTACGCTGACACGGATCTCCGGCTTCATCCCACTCTCGAAAAAGCACTCGCTCCTGCGCAGTCTCAACCGGGATGCCGACGGCTTTTGCCACATTCAGTTCACGCCGATTGCCGGGGGCAGCGGGGCCGGTGTGCCGACCCGGCTGCACAACCTCAAGCTCTTCCGGCCGTTTGAGCTCTTTGTGCGGACCTACGGATTGCCGGGCTACAACGATGTCGATCCAACCCCCTTCGTGGCGCTCTCGTTCCTGGCGATGTTCGGTATGATGTTCGGGGATGTCGGTCATGGTTTTGTTTTGGGCTTGATCGGGTCCGGATTGGCGTTTCTACCCTACCGTATCTTTGAGGAGGTGCGTGACTTGGGGCGTATCCTCATGATGGCCGGCATAGCGGGCATGGGGTTTGGCTTTCTCTTCGGATCCGTATTTGGTATTGAGAACGATGCCGTTCTGCCAGCGCTCTGGATGCGGCCGTCGCATCCTGAGAACCTGACTCTTTTCCTAGGGGCCGCCCTGGGTCTGGGGGTCGTGGTGCTCTCCACCGGTGTCGTGCTCAACATCGTGCAGGCCCTGCGCCAGCGCAATGTGCGAAAAGCGCTGATTGGGCAGTGGAGCGCGGCCAGCCTGATCTTCTTTTGGTCGATGCTGTTTCTCTTTGGTCTGCGCATGGCGGGACGAGAGGTCCCGCTGCCGACCGGAGTGATTGGGGCACTCTTGGCCACCCCGTTGATTCTGGTAGCAGGCGGCCAGATTGCGTTTCTGATACTTGAGAAGCGCAGGCATGCCGCACAAGGCGGCGCAGCCAGAGGGGAAGAGGCGGAAGAGGAAGAGATCGCTACGATTCTCTTTGAACCGATTGAGATCGTGATGAATCTCTTCACCAACTCGGTGAGTTTCCTGCGCGTGGCGGCGTTTGGTCTGGCACACGCAGCCCTTACCATGGCGGTCTTTGTGGTCAACGACATGATTGATGTGCCCGGTGTAGACTGGCTGACACTACCGTTCGAACATCTCTTTATCATCGTGCTCGAGGGCATGATTGTAACGATTCAGTGTCTGCGCCTTGAGTACTACGAATTCTTTTCCAAGTTTTTTGTCGGTAACGGTATAGCGTATGCGCCGCTGAGCATACGCACGAAGCAAAGCAGGGAGTAGGTCGCCGCTGCGGCTGTAAAACAGGAGGTCCAACAATGGAGCGGTTCATAGGAGTATTCAAGAAGTTCAATATCGGTCTGGTCGTCGTGGCGCTGCTTTTGGCGAGCTGTGCACCTCTGGTGTTTATCGGCAATGCCGTTGCGGCAGAGCACGACGCGGTCGTGACGGCGGGACAGGCCACGGATGGGACTATCGTTGAACCCCAAATGGGTGATAGCGCCAAGGTCCGCTGCTGGGCCTTTGTGGCTGCCGCACTGGCGACAGGGCTCGGTTCGATTGCGGCCGGGTATGCGGTATCCAATGTGGGGACGGCGGCGATGGGCGCGGTGGCCGAGAAACCAGAGTTGATGGGCAAATCGCTGATTTACGTGGCGCTGGCCGAAGGTATTGCCATCTACGGATTGCTGATCGCAATTATCGTGCTGGCCAAGGTGTAGCCATGAAGATACGCGTCGTGGGCGACAAACTGCTCGTGGGGCTGTTCCAGCTGTCGGGAGTGACGGGCACCACGCCCGTCACACCGGACGCAACGGCCGCCGCGATTGAGGACTACCTGACCGATCCTGAGATCGGTGTGGTGCTCGTCGGCAGTTCGTACGCGGCGCACATGGGGCCCGCATTTCGGCCCTACCTGCAGCGCCGCAAGTTGCCCATGGTGCTGCGTGTGCCGGACCGCGAGGACCAGGCCGGCTGTGCGGATGAGATACGAGAGTATCTGCAGCGGAGTCTGGGGATTAGGCTATAGAGGGTGTATGGGCGTGGGGATGCAACCACGAAGACAGGAAGGCACAAAGATGAACCGGAACAGGATTCGTGTCTTGGTGTCTTCGTGGTTGCCTTTTGGGCTTGGGCTGTGAGTTGGGGAGCGCTATGAGTTCGACAGATAATCTGGATGCGTTAATCGAGCGTATCCTGTCCAAGGGCCGGAAAGAAGCCGACACGCTAACCGAGCGAGCGCAGAAGGCCGCCGAGCGTGAAGTCGGGCAGGTCGAAGAGCAGGCTCGCAAGCGCGCTGAAGCGGCCGAGGCGGCATGGCGGGAAGCGATGCAGGAGCGGCGGCACTCGCGCGAAGCAGAGGTGCGGCAAGCCGAGCGTCGCTCGCTCATGAACGAGCGCGAGCAAGCCGTCAATGTGGTCTTTGAAGAGGCCTTGCAGAAGCTGAGTGTGGTGACGGATCCAGCCCCGCGCCGTGAGCTGCTGGTTGGATTGATCCGACAAGGGATTCGGGTCGTGGGCGGCGAGGCGGTATGCGTCTGTCTGAACGCAGCCGAGCTGGCCCTGACGCGGGATCCGACGTTCCCAAAGGAGATCGACGGCGTGACCGTCTCGATCAAAGAGGAGCCGATTGACTGTGCCGGTGGGCCTGTCGTGACCGACCCGGACGGGCGAATTGTATTTGAGAACACGTTTGAGGCCCGCTTGGGGCGCGCCCGTGAATCGCTGCGGCGCCAGGTGGCGCACAGCCTGCAGCTGCATGTCGGGGAAGGGGAGGTGTGAGGATGGAATCACAATCGGTAATTCTCCGTGTCAACGGACCGGTCATCTTTGCGGACCACATGGGGTTCGCCGGACTGGGTGAACAGGTCGATGTCGGTAACGAGAAGCTGACGGGCGAGATCATTTCGCTTGCGAACGATGTTGCCACGATCCAGGTCTACGAGGACACCACCGGCCTGAAGCCTGGCGAACCCGTCGTGGGTCGCGGTGAACCCCTCAGCGTATGGCTGGGCCCCGGCATCCTGCGCAGTATCTATGACGGCATTCAGCGTCCCCTCAGCAAGCTGCACGATTTCAGCGGTACGTTCCTAAAGCGCGGACTGAGTACCCCCGGCATCGATATCGAGAAGCGGTGGGCTTTCACACCACGTCGCTCGGTGGGCGACGCGGTGGTCGCGCTGTCGATTGTTGGCGATGTGCCCGAGACGGAGCTGATTACCCACCGCGTTATGGTGCCGCCGCGTCTGAGCGGGACACTGTCGTGGATCGCCGAGGCGGGTGACTACACGGTCACAGACATCATCGCGAAAGTGGCCACAGACAAGGGGGAGCGCGAGATCACGATGCTCCAGAAGTGGCCGATTCGCGAGCCTCGCCCGATTGCCAAACGGTTGCCTCCGCGGGTACCGATGATTACAGGACAACGCGTGATTGATTTTCTTTTCCCGGCGGCGCGCGGCGGTGCGTGCGCCATTCCAGGCGGATTCGGTACCGGTAAGACCGTGACGCAGCATCAGTTGGCCAAGTGGTCCGATGTCGACGTGATTGTTTATATCGGTTGCGGCGAACGCGGCAACGAGATGACGCAGGTCCTCGAGGAGTTCCCCGTCCTCATAGATCCACACAGCGGCAAACCGATCATGGAGCGTACATCGCTGATCGCCAACACCTCCAATATGCCCGTCACGGCGCGTGAGGCTTCCATCTACACCGGCATCACCATGGCAGAGTTCTATCGCGACATGGGCTATCACGTGGCGGTGATGGCCGATTCCACGAGCCGTTGGGCCGAAGCGTTGCGCGAAATATCGGGCCGCCTCGAACAGATGCCCGCCGAGGAGGGCTATCCGGCCTACCTGGCCTCGCGCATTGGCGACGTCTATGAGCGGGCCGGTCGGACCGAGATTGCGGAGGCGGATGGCTCGACGCGCGAGGGATCGCTGACCATTATCGGGGCCGTCTCGCCGCCAGGCGGTGATTTTTCCGAGCCAGTCGTGACGCATACCAAACGCTTCGTACGGACGTTCTGGGGGCTCGACCGTGAGCTGGCCAGTGCGCGCCATTTTCCGTCGATCCACTGGAACACCTCCTACTCGGAATACGATGTGTCGGCCTGGTATGTCGAGCATGCTGAACTGCCTTGGACTGAGTTGCGTGACCGCACACGCGCGCTGCTCAAGGAGGATGAGCGGTTACAGAATATTGTGAAGCTGATCGGGGCGGATGCCTTGCCAGATCGACAGCGCATAGTGATCGAGTCGTCGCGCCTGGTGAAGGAGGCCTTCCTCCAGCAGAGTGCCTTCAGCGAGGTCGACAGTTACTGCCCGATTGAGAAGCAGCTCGCCATGATCGATACGATCCTGACCTTTCACGAGTGCGCCCTCAAGGCGTCAAGCGATGGGAAGCCGGTGCACCAGATCCTGTCGGCACCCATTGTGGAGGAGATTCATCGCATGAAGGAGTCGATCCGGTCGGACGAGCTGGATCGTTTTAACGAAATGAAACGGAAGATTGAAGCGTCGTTCTAAAGGATGGTTGCTGGGCACCGTAGGAGAATGGTATGTCGACCGAAAGTGGACGCATTTACAGGGACTTGCAGCGGGCATCGGGCCCGCTGGTTGTGGTGGAACGTGTCACGGATGTGGCCTATGGTGAGCTTGTGGAGATTCTCTGTGGTGATGGCACCATGCGCCGTGGCACGGTGCTGGATATCTCGACGAAGCGTGCGGTGATCCAGGTGTTCGAGGGGGCGCAGGGCCTCTCGCTACGCAATACGTCGGTCAGGTTTTTGGGCAAGGCCATCGAGTTTTCGGTGTCGCCGGCCTTGCTGGGGCGCGTGCTGACTGGGGGGGGGCGGCCTCTGGACGACATGCCGCTGCCGTTTGAGGGTGAGACGCGCAGTATCTACGGGAGCGCCATCAATCCGATCGATCGTGACTACCCGATGGATGTCATTGAGACCGGTATGTCGGTGATCGACACCATGAACACGCTGGTACGCGGTCAGAAGCTCCCCATCTTCTCCGGTAACGGTCTGCCTCACAATGAGCTCGCCGCGCAGATTGCACGTCAGGCTCGGATTCGAGGCACCGACGAGAACTTCGCCGTGGTCTTTGCCGCGATGGGCGTCAAGAACGATGACGCGACTTACTTCCGTAATGAGTTGGAGCGCACCGGTGCGCTGGCTAATGCGACCATGTTTCTGAATCTGGCTTCCGATCCGCCCGAAGAACGACTCGTCACGCCACGCTTCGCCCTGACACTTGCAGAAAATCTGGCCTTCGATCATGACTACCATGTCCTCGTGATCCTGACCGACATGACCAACTACTGCGAGGCCTTACGGGAGATGACCTCGGCGCGCGGCGAGGTGCCCAGCCGCAAGGGCTACCCCGGCTATCTCTATTCCGACCTGGCCGAGATCTATGAGCGCTGTGGACGAGTTAAGACGGCCAAGGGGTCGATTACACAAATTCCGATCCTGACGATGCCAAACGATGATATTACCCATCCGATCCCCGATCTGACCGGCTATATCACAGAGGGACAGATCGTGCTCGATCGTGAGATGCATCAGAAGGGGGTTTATCCGCCGATTAATCCATTGCCATCGCTCTCGCGCATCATGAAGGATGCCATCGGCGGTGAGCGCACGCGTGAGGATCATCCCAACCTGGCCAACCAGCTCTATTCGAGCTATGCCAGCGTGGGCAACATTCGATCG
Organism: Lentisphaerota bacterium; assembly: GCA_013203785.1. Lineage (GTDB taxonomy): Bacteria > Verrucomicrobiota > Kiritimatiellia > UBA8416 > JABMPJ01 > JABMPJ01. The sequence continues at coordinate 18,114 of JABMPJ010000043.1, forward strand.
CTGGCGGCGATTGTGGGCGCGGAAGAGCTGACCGACAGCGATCAGCGCCACCTCACTTTCGGCGATGCCTTTGAGGCGCGTTTTGTGGGGCAGGGCCGGGATGAGCGGCGCAGCATTGAGACGTCGCTTGCGACCGCCTGGGAGTTGCTGGGGCTGTTGCCGCGTGACGCGCTCCACCGCGTGGATCCCGAACAGCTCGACACGTACTATGAGGCCTCGAGCGATGTTGGGGAAGAGGAATAGCGTCTCTATGGAATTTCAACATCCAACATCCAACACTCAACACCCAGCATCCAAGGAGGGAATCTCTATCCGAGGCATTGGACGAGGGCTGTATTATGCGATCATTCGAATACACAATCCCCTTGGATATTGGATGTTCCTTGTGGGCTGTTGGATATTGGATAGATGTGCAGAGTCTCGGATTTCAGAGCCACGGATGGAGCTATAGAGCATGGCTAAGCGGCCCGCACCCACTAAGGCGAACCTCTTCAAAGCGCAGCATGACTTGCGTTTTGCGACGGAGGGGTATGAGCTGCTCAATCAGAAGCGCGATGTTCTGGTGATGGAGTTGATGTCGGTATCGGCCTCCTTTGTGACGGCCGAGGGCGGCCTCCGTACGAGCATGGGTAGCGCCTTCGAGGCCTTCGTGCCGGCCTATCTTGCGGCCGGACAAGAGACCATGCAGCGCGTCTTTGCAGCGGGTCGACAGGATGTCTCTTTGGAAGTGCAGCAACGTGGTGTAATGGGTACACTCGTTCCTGAAGTGCGCATCGACCAGGGCGGCGAACCGCTCTTTACCGGATTGTTGGATGCCACCCCTGCCATGGATGCGGCCGTGACGCGAATGGCTACCGTGATAGGATCACTAACGCAGTACATTGAAACAGTGGCCACGATCTGGCGTCTGGCGACCGAAATTGAGAAGACGCAGCGACGCATTAACGCGATCGAAAATGTCTTTATTCCTGAGTCTCAGGAAGCGGTTAGATGGATCAAATCGGTGATGGAAGAGAACGACCGTGAAGAGCTCTTCCGGCGCAAGCTCCTGAAGAGCCAATCATCGGAAAGTGGAGACAGTTATGAGTGACAACCTCTTTAGAAAGATCCTCCTGCTGGTGGAGGGCTCAGACATGGACCTCGCCGTCATGGAATCGGCGATCTCACGCGCAAAGACCAACCAGTCCAAGCTGATTGCTCTGAACGTGGTGGATCACATGGTCATCAACCGTATGAAGCGGGTCAGCGAACAAAGCACCGCCGAGATCGAGATCGAGCTGGAGGAGAAGGGGTGGAAGGCACTCTACTATGCTGAGGAGCTGGCAAAGGATCAGGGCGTTCCGACGATGATCCTGCAGAAAAGTGGCGTTGTGGAGAATGAGATAGTGAACGAGGCCATCCGCCTGAAGGTTGACCTGATTATCTTGGGCTATCCACGCAAGCTCCCCGGCCAGGCCAAACGTTTGGTGCATGGGCGCGTCGAGAAGGTGGTCGAAAATGCCGAATGCAGCGTTTTGATTGTACGATAGAATGGGAACAACGGAGGAAGCAGAGTGAAGTTAAGTGAACTACTGATAGAAGAGCGTATCGTCTTGGATTTCGATGCCAAGTCCAAGGAGGATGCCATCGGGGCTCTCGTTGGTCCCGTGGTCAATGGCTTTGACCGCGCGACCGTGGTGAGCGAGATTATGGAACGTGAGAAGCTGGGATCAACCGGCGTGGGGCAGGGCGTGGCTATTCCGCACATCCGTATGGAGCCTATTCTAGAACCATCCGTCGTCTTTGGCCGCTGTAGTCGTCCGGTTGATTTCGATGCGATTGATGAGGAGCCCTGCTCGCTCTTCTTTCTTGTGCTGGGACCGACCAGTGCCGACGCTCAAGATGGCTATCTCAAGACCATGGCCAAGATTTCCCGCCTTATGCGCAGCGCCGATGTGAGGCAGCAACTACTGAAGGCCGGTTCCGCGGCTGAGATCATCAGTGCCATAGCGACACACGAATCATGATGGCGCCTGCAAAAGGGCCGCTGACCCCTCCCACCTCCGTTGTCGTGCAGAGCCTGAGCGACGTGCTCACACCAAGCCGCGTCTGCATGCTGTCAACCCACAGCAAGGCCGATGCGCTGGACTCGCTGATCACGGTGCTGGCCGAGGCTCCCGAGGTTGGAAACGTTGACGCCTTGACCCAGGCGATCTGGGAACGGGAACGATTGATGAGCACGGGCATTGGGCTGGGCTTAGCGGTACCGCACGTGCGATTGCCCTCCGTCTCAGGCGTCGTCATGGCGGTCGGTATTTCAGACCAGGATATCGTCGACTACGAATCGCTGGATGGCCATCCAGTACGGGCGATCTTCATGATTGCGGCACGAGCTGATCAACACGCCACCTATTTGCGTCTCCTTTCACTGGTGAGCGCAAAGATGAAGGATGCTGACCTGCGTCAGACGTTGCTCGCCCTGCGCGATCCCACCGCATTCTACTCACTGTTGATTGGTGGATAGTTCATGCTTAACCGTTCGACCAGTGGGTGCTCTTGCAGGGCGCTGACTTCCCAATGACCAATAACCGTTTCTCTCGTAGAGTTAGACAAGGACGAGTCTCATGCATCCTGAACATCTTCCCATTCTGCTTATCATCGGTAGTGCTATCCTGGCGGGGTCGCTGGGGGGACGACTCTTTCAGATGCTACGCATTCCCCAAGTCGTGGGATACATAGCGATCGGCGTACTGGTCGGTAAATCGGGTCTCCATCTCTTGGGTGACAGGGAGATTGAGGGGTTGCTCCCCTTCAATTTTTTCGCTCTCGGAATCATCGGCTTCCTGATCGGCGGTGAGCTACATCGCAACGTCTTCAAGCGCCACGGCCGACAGCTCGTGCGCATACTGCTGGGCGAAAGCCTGGTCTCCTTTGTCGTCGTGGGCTGTCTGGTGTCGGTCGCATCCTATCTTTTCACGGGCAATGGTCCACTCTCCATCTCCTTCGGCCTGATTCTTGGCGCGATCTCATCGGCAACGGCTCCTGCAGCCACAGTGGATGTCCTCTGGGAGTATAAGACGCGCGGCATGCTGACCACGACGGTCTTGGCGATCGTGGCCTTGGATGATGCCTTGGCCCTTCTGCTCTACAGTGTGGCCGCCAGCATCACTACCGTACTGACGGGCGAGGGCGAGACCTCCTTTCTCTCGGGGCTGGTTCATACGGCCTACGAGTTGGGTGGCGCGGTTGTGTTGGGGGTCCTGGCAGGTCTGCTTCTCAATCAGCTCATTCGCAAGACCCATGACAAAGGCAAGACGTTGACTTCCATTATAGGCATACTTGCGCTCGTGATCGGCCTGTCGCGCCTGCTTGAGACGGATCTGATCCTGGCGGCCATGACATTCGGGATGACCCTGATCAACCTGGCGCCGCATCGCAGCCGTGATACCTTCGGCATCATCGAGAAGTTCTCCCCTCCAATCTACACCCTCTTCTTTGTCTTTGTGGGCGCGCGCCTCTCGATCTCGGGCATGTCGGGATGGATGTGGACGATAGCGGCGGTCTATGTCGTCGGTCGAACCATGGGAAAACTGCTCGGGGCAAATCTGGGGGCCCGCTGGGCCGGCGCCACGGAATCGGTCCGGAAGTATCTGGGACTCTGCCTGTTTAGTCAGGCTGGTGTGGCTATTGGTCTCTCTATCTTGGCGAGCATGCGTTTCGGGGATCAAAGCATAGGTGGCGTATCTCTTGGCAACGCGATCATTATGATCGTGACGGCAACCACCTTCCTTGTGCAAGTCATCGGACCGCCCTCGGTCAAATATGCCGTGACAAAAGCCGGGGAGCGCGGGCTGAATGTGACCGAGGAGGATCTGTTGGAATCCTATACGGTCAGCGATGTGATGGATCTGAAGGCACCGGCCTTTCCGGCCCAGGCCCGTGTGTCGGAGGTTTTCCGAAGCATTCCGGATTGTGATTCCATGTCGTTTTGTGTGCTGGATGACGCCAAAGCGGTGATTGGCATTGTCACCATGGATGAACTTAAGCAGTGTCTGGCGGATCCGAGCATGGCCGGATGGGTGGTGGTCTTTGACTTGATGCGGCCCGCTCCGGACAAGCTGCTTCCGGGCGACCGTCTGCCGGACGCGATGCGCCACATGCAGGAAACCGGTCTCTCCTGTCTGCCGGTCGTGACCGACGACGAAGCGGCCGCCTACGTCGGCATGATCGAGATGCAGGCTGTGACGCGTAAAGTGACGCAGGAGGTCCTGCGGCGTCGCGGCATTGCGGATGGGGTGACGGCGTAGCGCGATCTCTCGCAGCAAGCCGCGCACCACTCAGCTCTCTCCCCCATGCTTCGCGAACCACTTCTCGGCGGCCCAGTCATGGCATTGTCTGCGATAGGCGCGGTGGGTATCAAAAAGGCTGACCAGGTAGATCAGGATGGCGACCATGAAACATATCGCCGCACGGATGATCGGCGGATGAATGACCGCTGCCGTGTCATAGGTGGCGAAATCGAAGCCGAGTGAGTAGAACGCCATGAGGATGCGGACGACGTAAACCATGAAGGCCGCGAAAGCGGCCACAAAGCCGAGCGAGAAAAGCAACCCGGCCACTGCGCGCCGCTGCGCAAACTGTCCCACCCCCGGAAGGATCAAGGCCGATAGATAGATGGGAAAGCGACTTGGTTTGGGCGGTGGCACTGGCGGCGGGGTTGAGGTAGGCATGAGAGGAGGCTAGTCGGTGGACGTAGGCAGGTCAATCGGAAGTCCCCAGTGGCAGTGAGCAGTCATCCCGATCCCGGCCCCACTGATGCATGCCTTTCCCTTTGGCACTATTAGGCCTCCGGACGCGACAAAGCGCGTCCCTCCATGAGTAGTATACGTAAGAACGGCGCGATATAGCTGCCTTGGAGGGCCACGGTCTCTCGTAGCCGCACCGAGGAAGGGCTGAAGGGAAAGCCCATGCCCACCAATCACAGATTCTTTGAATCCCCTTGTACTGCGGCCCCTCAGTTCACTAGGATCTGCCACTCGTCTCAAGGAATGGAGCGTGACACGATGGTGGTTGGTTTAGCGGGGATTATTCTGCTGGGGTTGCTGGTGGATTACTGCCTGCGGCGGATCCATGTGCCTGGCATGATTGGGTTGCTGGTCGTGGGCGTCGTGATCGGTCCCTATGTCCTGGCTCTGCTGGATCCCGCCCTGCTGACGGTCTCCGCGGATCTACGCATGATCGCTCTCATCGTGATCCTGCTGCGCGCCGGCTTTGCGCTGAGCACCGCGACGCTGCGGCGAGTTTGGGGCCGATCGGCGCTGCTGGCCTGTCTGCCACCCCTGGTTGAAGCCGGGACGATTACGATCCTGGGACCGCTGCTGCTGCCGCTCTCTACGATGGAGTCGGCCATGCTTGGGGCCATTCTGGCGGCCGTCTCTCCCGCCGTTGTGGTGACGTTGATGACCGATTTCATGAAGCGCCGCAAGGGCACCGACCAAGGCCTCCCGACCCTGCTTCTCGCGGCGGCCGCTATGAATGATGTCGTGGTCATCGTCATCTTTGGCGTACTGATGGGGTTCTACACGGGCGTCCAGGTCCATCTGGTTTGGCAGGTGGTCGGCATTCCCTTGTCGATCCTCTCCGGTATCGGGGTGGGCTTGGGGTGCGGCTGGGGGCTCTATCGCCTCTTTCACCACTTCAATCCGCGTGCGACCAAACGGTTGCTCATCGTGCTGGGCGTCGCGATGGCGCTCGTAGCACTCGAGCCTCACCTGAACTCGCGCATTCCGTTTGCTGCACTGCTGGCGATTATGGCGATGGGCACCGTCATTCTTGAAAAAAACGAAACGATGGCCCACGAGATCTCGGCCAAATTGAGCAAGCTGTGGATCTTCGCCGAGATTCTGCTCTTTACGCTGGTCGGAGCGCAGGTGGATATCCATGTGGCGATGCAGGCCGGCCTGGCTGGGATCGCACTAATTGCGGTGGGCCTCCTGGCGCGCAGCGCGGGTACCTATCTCTGCCTGCTGGGCAGCACTTTCACGCAGCCCGAGCGACTCTTCGTGGTGGTCGCCTATCTCCCCAAGGCGACAGTACAGGCCGCCATCGGGGGCGCGCCGTTGCTGGCCATGCAGGCAGCGGGGATGGGCATAGCGCCGGGTGAGGTCATCCTGGCCGTGGCCGTGCTCAGCATTGTCCTGACCGCCCCCGGCGGGGCTTGGCTGATTGCGCGGATGGGCGAGCGCATTCTGCGGGATGCGAGGCCGTAGGCAATCGCTTGCGTGGGTGGCTGATTGTCTCAAGTAGCCCCGTGCCGTCCCGGCGCGAGGGCGCGCGAGGAGGGTGCACGTCTCGTGCATGTGCGGCCTTCGGTCTTGGCATACGCACTCTGTGCCTGTTCCTCGCTCGGCGCTGGGG
>JABMPJ010000044.1 GCA_013203785.1 Lentisphaerota bacterium
GTGTTCGGGTTTGAGGGGTTTCTTGGGGGCCAGCGGGAGGTGGTCGATCAGTTGCTGGCAGGACGCTCGGAGCTGGCCACAAGGGATAGGCCATGGCGAGCGCTACTCCTGCTTCGCGCGTAACGTCTTTAGAACATCGGAGAGAACGGGCAGAACGAGCTTGTCTTTCGGGCGACCGGCTGCCTTTTTGCTCGCTATGATACGTTCGAGCTTCAGCACCGTGACTTTGAACCGCCCCAGCGGCATCTTAATGGTATTTCGCTGTTCTTCCTTGTAGTCATGCAGGCCGTGCATATGCATGACGATATCGAACAGGCTTACGGCTTGGCCGGCAAACATCGGGGGATTGAGCATGATGGGCGGCACGTAGGCACCGCCCACCTTCTTGAGGGCACGTTGAATCCCCGGGTCCGCAAGATCTCTGAACCAGAGATCAACGTCTTGTGTGACCACCGGCGCGCCCTGTAACGCGGCCGCCGCCAACCCCACGATCATGAAGTCGACGTTCTGGCGGATCAGTTCTTTGAGAAACTCGGCTTCCTCTTCACTGAATATGAGATCTTCTGCCACGTCTCAATGCCCTCCTTAAACGGCGTATAGGATCTTCGCGCAATAGGATCAGCGTATGTCGTACATTATCTCGGTCGATGTCGGTATGCTTGGCCACGATTCTCTCGCATTCTTTGATGAGCTGACGTGCCTCTTCTTGCGGCGATGGTTCCGCGTTAAGAAACTCCAGAGGCGACCCGCCCAGTTCGCGAGCAATTCTCACCACGGAATCAGGCAGCACGCTGTCCTTGCGTGCCAGGTGATAGAAAGCATTTCGACTTACACCTGCACGATTCAGCATGGTTGATAAACTGACCCCGCGCTCGCCACAGAGCTTCCGTATAGTATCCATCGATATCTTCATTGCGCCACACTGTACTATATTATGGTACATAGATCAAGGTGCTCTTTATGCGATGTAGGGGCGTCTAACCACGGAGGGCACGGAAGACACGCAAAGGGGCGTGGATCGGCGAAGCTTCCAATCGTGCGGGGGGCTGTGTACGATGGGGCGCATGACGACGGCAGAGGTGCAGGCGGGGAATACGGGTAAGGATGCTGAGGGCGTTCTGAAGGCGGTGTTCGGGTTTGAGGGGTTTCTTGGGGGCCAGCGGGAGGTGGTCGATCAGTTGCTGGCGGGACGCTCGGCGCTGGCGGTGTTTCCGACGGGGGGTGGCAAGAGTCTCTGTTTTCAGCTTCCGGCGCTGATGCTGGAGGGAATGACGCTGGTGGTGTCGCCGCTGATCGCGCTGATGAAGGATCAGATCGATTTTCTGGTGAGCAAGGGCGTGCGCGCGGCGCGGCTGGATTCCAGCCTGTCTTCCGAAGAAGCGCGTGCGGTTTGGGACGATTTGTGGAATGGACGGCTGAAGCTGCTCTATGTGGCACCGGAACGGTTTGCCAGTGAACGCTTTATTCAGCGGTTGCGCCGCTCATCGATCAGCCTGATGGTGATTGATGAGGCGCACTGTATCTCGGAATGGGGCCACAATTTTCGCCCGGACTACCTGAAGCTCGCCGACCTGTCGCGCGAGCTGGGGGCGGAACGGGTGTTGGCGCTGACGGCAACCGCCACGGCGTCGGTGTCGGAAGATATCTGTAAGAGCTTTGCGATCGTGCCCGAGGCGTACATCAATACGGGCTTCCATCGTCCCAACCTGCTGATGCGTGCCACGCCCTGCAGCAAACCCCAACGCGATACACTCCTGATCGAGCATCTCACCACACGTCCCCGCGGTGCGACGATCGTCTATGTGACGCTTCAGAAGACGGCCGAGCAGGTGGCCGGGTTCATCTGCACACGCGGCATCCCGGCCAAGGCCTATCATGCCGGTATGGATGGCGATGTGCGGCATGCGGTGCAGGACTGGTTCATGGGGTCACCGGAGGCGGTCGTGGTGGCGACGATTGCGTTCGGCATGGGGATCGACAAGGCGGACATTCGCTACGTCTACCACTACAACATGCCGAAATCCCTGGAAAACTACATGCAGGAAACCGGACGCGCCGGGCGAGATGGGCAGGCGGCCTGTTGTGATCTGCTGGTCTGTCCGGATGATGTGGCGACGCTGGAGAACTTCTCGTATGGCGATACGCCGACGCTGGAGGCCGTACAGGGCGTCATTGGCTTTGTGCTCGATCAGCCGGACACGTTTGATGTCTCTATCTATGAGCTGTCGACCGCCTATGATATGCGTAAGCTCGTGATCTCGACGTTACTGACCTATCTGGAACTGGAGGGGGTGATTGCGTCAACGGGCCCGCTCTACAACGAATACAAGTTTCAGCCCAACCGCAGTTCCACGGAGATGTTGGAAGGGCTCGATCCGGACCGCGTGCGATTGCTGCGGGCACTGTTCTCCCGTGCCACGAAGGCTCGAACCTGGTTCACCATCGATATCGGTGCGGCGGCGGCAGCGATGGATGAGCCGCGCGAGCGCCTGGTGTCCGAGCTGAACCACTTTGAGGATCAAGGGGATCTGACGTTGAAGGTTACGGGCTTGCGTCTGGGCTATCGCTTTGTGCGGCGGCCAGACTCCGCCGATGCGCTGGCCCGAATGATCTATGAGAGATTCCAGACATCAGAGGCACGTGACATGGTGCGTATTGGGCAGGTCGTGGAATTGGCGTCTATGACTTCATGTACGGTGCGGAAGGTGTTGGACTACTTCGGCGAGACGCTCGATGCCGATTGTGGCCATTGTGATCGTTGCCTGGGCGAGCCCATCCCACCGATGCCGCCCCTGCGTGATGTCGCCATGGCGGCCGATGATCGCGCACTGATCGCGGCGCTGGCGGCCGAAGGGCACGCGGCGCTGGCCTCACCGCGACAAATGGCTCGTTTCCTTTGCGGATTGTCCTCGCCATCTGCCGCGCGTGCCGGTCTCACGCGCGACAATCGGTTCGGCCGCCTCGCCCATATGCGCTTTGGCAACGTGATGGATGCCGCGGCCCAATGAAGATTAGGAGTCACTATGACGCGATCACCGGAGATGCCCGGCGTCCACGCCTGTTTAGTGCCGTCAGTAGCCCCAGGCCGTCCCGGCCTGAGGGCCTAGCGAGCATGAGCGCACAAGGAGCATTGATCGCCTTTGGGCTGATCATGCGCATTCTGCGCTCGTTTCCTCGCTTGGCGCTGGCCCCGGGACGGGGCCGCGCTACTGGCGGGGCGGAGCTCGATTCATCGACGATGGTTGGTTCACCGTGGCGAGAAGGGCGAGAAGTGCGATTGGGGCCTGTCCCTGGCGGCGGTCCCTGGCGGCGGTCCCTGGCGGCGCTGGCTCCGGGGGCAAGAATTGGCGCGGCAGGGGTGATCATGTGGCAATTCACCCCCGGCTCGTTATCGCCGCAGACTGGCCCCGATGCGACGTATAAACTCTATATCCCCATCGGGCGGCACCTGGTCGGCCACCCCCAGGATGGCGGGACGCGTCCCCCAGGTATGGCGAAACGCCTCCAGGTGTGCCTCCACATCCGACCAAGTCCACGGCGCCGCAAAGAGAGCGCCGGGCATGCCGCCCCAGAGAATGGTGGCGCTGTCCTTGGCCATGGACTCAATCTCCTTCAGGCTCATATCCCCGACCGGTGCGGGCGTCAGGGCTTCCACGGCGTCGAACCCAGCATCAATGAGCTTGGGCAGCAGGCCTCGTACGGTCCCATCCAGGTGGACCGCGGCCTTGATACCCGCTCGGTGGAGGGCGGCCAGTCGGTGCCGATGCTGCGGCCCCAGCAGGTCGTCGTAGTATCCCGTCAGATTTTCACTCGAGAGGTTGTCGGGAAAATGAACCAGAGGCGGAGCCAGCTCGCACACCGCCTCGATGATAGGCACCTCCTGTTCCTCCATCAGATCCAGGAGTGCACGGACCTGCGTCTCGCAATCCATCATAAGATAGACGAAGTTTTCCAGGCCGGTCCATTCATAGCAGAGCGCCGGGAGGCCGCTGCGTGGCAAGCCTAAACAGGGTAATCCGTCATACTGGGCCCAGAGGTCACAGCGTTCGCGGTAGTCCGAAAGGTGCACCGGCTCCATGTGTCTGTGTTCGATGAGGTAGGTGAGTACGTTGAGATCCTCCGGCGTGGAAACGGGATGGCGGGTCACGCCCTCGCACGCGCTTTCGGCCATGAAGGCGCGCGTCTCTGTCAGTGTTCCCACCGGGGTGGTCCAGGTGCACTGTGTGGTCGCCTTGCGTCGGGTGACGGCAACTGTAACGCTCTCGTCATAGCGCGGCTCGCCGACCCAGAACCTGGGGTAGTAGTAGTACGGTATCACACCGAGCTCGTAGTGGAGTTGAAGGTAGCCCTCCTCGCTGTCCCATGCGGCATCGGCCTTGCCCGCCTGCTTCTGTCCTGAGATCCAGTAGCTCAGGTCCGCCGTCCAGGGGATCTGCTCCGGCGTCTCCCCGTTCAGGACCCTGAGAAAATCATCCAGCATGGGTGCCCTCCACCCATTGGCCTGCCGCCGGGGTGGTGTCGATGGTGCCCCAGTCGCGGAAGTGGCGGATGAGTTTGTCCGTCGCCCCGTGTGGCCGCGGGTCCACATGCTCGGGTAGGTCATCGTAGATGCGGTAGACCCGGTTCCAGTAGCGCTGGCGCAGCGAGGCGTAATCGGGGGCCGGGGCCGAGAGATCGCGGAAGAGGACCGCAAAGAAGAGGAGTTCCTTACGGTAGTCTGCCGCCTCGGGGTAGATCACACCGCTGCGCTCCTGGCCCGCCAATCCTTCGAGCAGGGCCACCAGCCTTCCCATCTCCCGGTGATAGGCTTCGCGGCTCTCCGTGATCCTGACGTAGCAGCCCCAGTCGCGAAAGACCTCGAAGCGATGAAGGTGGGGTACCAGCGCCCGGCCAGTCGGGCCGAAAATGGATTCGCAGAAGTCCCCCGCCACCGCATCGGGGTCCTGGTCGGGTGCGGTAAAGGAGCGGGAGGCGGCGGCGAGGGAGAGCGGGTTGAGACGTGGGCTCATGGTATAGCAGATACCGCCGCTGTAGGGGGCGGCGGCGCGCTCCTCGCGGCGGCGCTCAAAGAGACGCGCGAGCCGGTAGTGCGGAATGACCGCATTCTCGCCCTCGGTCAGACTGAAATCCCAGGTATAAATGGGGTGCGTTGCGGCAATCTGTTGAGCCCAGCCGCGCGCATCGGCGGGATTCACAGCGCCCGTGGCGTCGGGATAGGGATTGGCATCGGGATTGAAGGCCAGATTGATTCCGACGGAGGTGCCGGCCGGGAAGTCGGGCAACCGCTTGACGAGGTGGGTCATAGAACGCTCGATGCGCTCCGCATCCAGCGTCCATGCCGTATGCTGCCAGGCCTGAATGAACTCGCCCTGCCACCCCTCGGGCCCTTTGAGGTTGCCCCAACCAAAGAAGGGCGGGCCCCAGGTGTTGAAGAGAATGTCAGCGTCGGGAAGATGCCCCTTCACCAGGTCGGCAATCTCCACTGCACGGTCAATATAGGTCTCGGCGGTGCATCCATTGCGCGAACAGGCCCCCGGATCCCCCGGAAAAATCTCAACGCCCCCCAGATCAGGCAGCGCCTCCATCCAGGCGTTCCACAGAAAGAGGATCTCGTCCCACTCCTCGGCGCGGTTCGGACAGAGCGTCCGCCAGTCGGCCCCCACGGTCGCCAGCCCGATCAGAGCGATGACCGGAAGCCCCTGCGTTTTGGCATAGGTGGTCACCCGGGCCATCTGATCGATGAAGGTGCGGCCGAAATCGCTCGTCAATCCCTCCCGGCAGAAGAGGCGCGGGACCAGCCAGAATTCCACATGGGTATAGCTGCAACGCTTCACCATATCGATCGTACGAAACCACTCCTCGTCACTCCAGCGGTACATCAGCTCGGGGTGGAGCATGTTGGGGTTGTAGGCGTTGAGGAGATGGCCCGCGAAGTTGTTGTAGTAGATGCGCATGGTTCCAAACTCAGCCATCGTGGTTACCTCCGATCGGAATGCGTGTGTCTTCAAAGAAGTTGTCCTCAATCTCGCAGGGCTGCGAGACCTCGAGCAGGAGGGCGGCGGTCAAGCCGGTGAAGCTGTGATAGTGCCATAGCGCAACAGGCAGCACATCCCCAGGGCCCATCTCGCGTACCTCACCGTCATACTCCATGCGGACACGTCCCTTGACGATGAAGAAGGTCTCATGCTTGCCCCGGTGGCGATGGCGCGGACAGCTCTGTCCGGCCTCGAGGTAGAGGTATTTGCCGCAGTAGCCCGCCGCGAGTTCGTTGGCGATCCAGAACTCGATCAACCCGATCTTCTCGAACTGCCCCAGCCCGAAATCGAGGACGAGCGGCTCGACCGTCGGCATGGCCACCCCCCACGCCGCAATCGTCGCCTCAAAGCGCCGCAGCGCTGCGTCGCGCGCCGCACCGGTCAGCGATATGCTCAGTCCTTTGTCCAGCTCGTCCATAAAGTTGCCTGCTTCTTAGTGTATGGGTTCTGTCAAAACCTATTCGTCTATTTTGGTTCTTCGCTACATTGCGTGGGTAAACACTCCCCGATTCGCGTTCCTTTTCAATATCCAACAGCCAAC
>JABMPJ010000045.1 GCA_013203785.1 Lentisphaerota bacterium
GATTCAGGTCAAGCTGCTGCGCGTCCTGGAGGAGCGGACCTTCGAGCGGGTGGGGGGCGATGAGACGATTGAGACAGATATAAGACTCATTACGGCAACCAATAAGAATCTGAAGGAGCTGGTCAAGGAGGGCAAGTTCCGTGAGGATCTCTTCTTCCGGCTGGATGTGGTGAATATCAATCTGCCGCCGCTACGTGAGCGGCTCGGAGATGTGGCTCTCCTGTGTGGCCACTTCCTGAAGGAGTTCAGCCAGAGCAACCAACGTGCGCTGGACGGTATCACACCGGAGGCGATCACGATTCTGGCCAGCTACAGCTGGCCGGGCAATGTCCGTGAGCTGCGCAATACGATTGAAAAAATGGTGGTGCTGACGCGCGCGGATCGGTTAACCGCCCGCGATATACCGGCCAACATTAGAGAGGCGGTCCGCGCGGCGGGTCCGAGTGTGGTGCTGCCCTCGGGCGACACGATGCACGGTGGTGACTCGCTGGCCGCTACCGAGCAACGCATGATTATGGCAACGCTCCGCAAAGTGAACGGCAACCGCACCAAGGCGGCCGAGGAGCTAGGAATCAGTCGGCGCACACTGCACCGCAAATTGAAGCAATACGAGACAGGCAAGGAGGAACAACCATGACCGAAGATGAAGTAAAGGCGCTACAAAGCGAGTTGGCGCAGTTTCAGCAGGAGAAGGAACAGATCAAGAGCGTTATCGGGACGATCGGGGGCAACACCACCAGCCGGCAGGATGGGATTATCAGCACCATTTTTGTGGTGATGATCTCACTCCTCTTTCTGATCGATCTCCTGCATTTGCTCAATCTGATCCATTCGCCGTTGCCCCCGCTATTCTCACTACAGATCGGCGTGCTGCTGGTCTCAATTAAGATCATCTGGATGATGCACAAGCAGATGAAGGTCGAGCACTTCCAGTTTTGGATACTCAACTCGATCGAATTCCGAATCAACGACATCGCGAAGAAGCAGAAGCGCATGGAGGAAATGCTCAAGGCGCGCCTGACGGAGTGATCGGCAGGCGCAGCGCACCTTCCGTTCTGTTTTAGGCAATGCTCAGGACAGAGTCGTATACGCCTCTGAGCTGATCCATCTGCCGGTCGACAGAGAAGTGGTCTTCAACGTGACGTCGGCCAGCTTCGGTGAGCCGGATACCCTCCTCAAGCTGCTGAGATGCGTTCACAAGGATGCGGGCCATATGATCGACATCTCCCTCAGCACATAGCCATCCGGTTGTCCCGTCCAGGATGAGCTCCGGAATGTCGCAATGTCGCGTGCCGACGCACAGTAGGCCCGCCGCCATCGCTTCGGTCAATATTACGGGCGAGCCCCCCTCGGCGTCGCCATCGGAGGCATGTTTGCTTGGGCAGAGAAACAGGTTGTGTGCCGCCACCACACCATGGATCTGGTCCAATGGTATGAATCCCATAAAATGAACCCGTCCCGCCAATGCCGACTCTGCGGCACAAGCCTGCATCTCGGCCTTGAGCCGTTCGCCTGTCGCATCGCCGTCTTTGGCATCTCCGACAATCGTGACGTGTAGTTCAGCTCCTTGCGCACGGGCCAATGCGCAAGCACGCAAGCCATCGATCAGCCCCTTTTTTTCGACGAATCGGCCGACCATGACAATGTTCAGCCCATCCCAAAACGTTTTTCGTATCCACGGCAGTGTGTCCACCGCCGCGCCGATACGCTGGATCACAATCTTCCCCTCCGGGCAGCCCAAGTCGGTCAGACGCGCCCGCATAGCGGGACCTTCGACCAGAAAGAGGTCGCCCTCCGCAAACAACCGCCTGTAACGGTCGCGCCAGCAACGGACCCGTTCTGGAAGCAGCCAGGCATCCGCGCCGTAGAAGGAGGTCACCAGGGGAACCTCAAGCTTCTGCTGGAGATCGAGCGAGAGCCACCCTTGCGTCCCAATATGGGCATGGAGGATGTCCGGGTTCCAAGACCTGAGCGCTACGTGTGATGCGATTCTTCTCGCGACCACCCGCCGTTCCAGCGGTTCAAGCAATCGACGTCCCCGGAAGGTTCGCTCCCATGGCGACCGGTAGAGGACGAGCCGGTCCGCTGCCAGCGGGAAGACATCCTGATTGGTGGCGCGGCGCGTGACAACAGCTCCTATCACGCCAGAAACAGCCGTTACCTGCGGATAGATCCAGTTCTCAGATATTTCAAGAAAAGAGCCGATCGAATGCAGGACCTGGATGGGTTTCATTGAGCGCTTCATCTTCCGGCGGTAAGGACCTCGCGAGTAGCCGCAATGACATCTTCCACATCTGCATCAGATAGTCGGGCCGACAGTGGCAACGACACGGTTGATTGCCCAATGGCATCGGCCCGTGGATAGTCCTCTGGCATCCATCCAAATTGCTGCTGGTAGACCGGATGCACGGGAATGGCTCGATAGTGTACGCCGGTGCCAATCTTGCGACGATGCAGCTCCATGATGAATTCATCTCGTCCTACCGGCGAGTGCTCGGGGTCAATCAAGAGGGTGTAGAGATGAAGCGCATGGCGTGAATCTGCAGACCATGGGGCCGGCTGTGTCACCGGCAGATCGGAGAAGGCCTCAGTGTAGCGCTCCCATATCTCCAGACGCCGTTGCCAGTAGGACTCCACACGTCCAATTTGATGCATCCCAATAGCCGCCTGCAGGTCCATCATATTGTATTTGTACCCCACCTCGACTACTTCGTAATGCTTGTAACCGGTATCCGCGAATCGCTTCCAGGCATCCTGCGACATGCCGTGCAAGGCCAGCATCTTGATGCGAGCGGCGATGTCCGAATCACCGGTCAACACCATGCCGCCTTCACCGGTAACGATGTTCTTGGTCGAATAGAAGCTCAGGACGCCACAATCTCCGAAGGTACCGGCCTTGCGACCATGGTACTCGGTCTCAATGGCGTGCGCGCAATCTTCTATGATCTTCAAATCATGCGTGTGGGCAATGGCTACCAGCTCGTCCATGTTGCAGGCCCGCCCGGCAAAGTGAACCGGTATGATGGCCTTGGTTTTGGCGGTGATCTTCTGACGAACTTGCTCGGGATCCATGTTGAACGTCTGCGGCTCCACATCGACCAGAACCGGAGTGGCACCCGCGTGAATGACCGCATTGATCGTAGCGCAAAACGTCATGGCCGGAACCACAACTTCATCGCCTGGTTGCAGTCCAACGGCAAGGCAGCTCAGGTGCAGGCCCGCCGTACAGGAGTTCACGGCGATGGCGTGTTTGACGCCCTTGTATTCTGCAATCAGCTTCTCAAATTCGGCCACTTTCGGTCCGGTTCCCAGCCAGCCGGTCCGCATACTTCTGACCACTTCTTCAATTTCAGGTTCCTCAATAAGGGGTTGGCCGAATATTAGATAAGAATCACGCATACAGGCTGCCGTTCATTGCTGATTGTAGAAACTGGACTGTCATCCTCTAAGTAATGCCTTGGACAATGTCCAGAACAATAGGCCGCAACGCTCACGCAACGCTCACGTCGGCACCGGCTGGCGAGGCCGCTCGCCCTCCCATCTGAGACGCAGACAGGCTTGTTCGGGAGGGCCGCCCCGGACGTCCGGGGCCGTGGCACCTGAGATGTCGCATTAATGTGAATTGATGTCTGTCACCAGCTGCGCATTGACCGGTATAGGGATGCTGGTGGCGCACCCATGGCGAACGATGGTGCCGTTGATCGAATCAATCTCGGTGGGGCGGTGCCGAGTCATGTCCTGTAGCATGGAGGAGCGGTTCGTCGCCGTGGCGGCACATACCTCATCAACCCGTTGGATAACATCCGGATAGTCGAGCGTTATCCCCAGCGCTTCCGCGACCGCAACACCCTCGCGGGCGGCTGAGTGGGCCGTGGCCCGCAGGCCGGGATGCTCCAGGATGGCCCCGTTCGGTTGTCCGGCCAGGGCGCTGACTGGGTTAATGGCCGCGTTGATGATCAGCTTACTCCAGAGCATCCCCACGGCGTTGGGGTGATAGAGGGCATCTATGCCCGCCCGTGCAAGCAGCATCACAAAGGCCTCGGCTCTGGGCTCTGCCTCCGGCCTCCACGCGCTCACGTTGGTGATACCGTGACCGGCTTGTTGCCAGCGATCCTCGGCTTGGCGCGTGGCACCCATGGCGGTGACCGCACAGAGGACCCTGTGCGGATCGGCCGCCGCCAGCATCGCCTCCTCCTCTCCCATGCCGTTCTGTAGGGAGACGATCGTGGTGTGGCGCGCTATGAGGGGGCGGGCCGACGTGAGAGCCGCGCGGGTCTGGAACCGCTTGACACAGAGCACGAGCCAGGTGGGTGGACGGACCCCGTCGGGGTGGGCTGTGACGGGAATCGGGTAGACCCGTTCGCCCTCGTCGCCGAGCAGGTGCAGCCCAGCTGTGTTGAGGCGTACGGCCCGCGCATGATCGTGGTCGAGCAGGGCGACCGGCACGCCCGCGCTCTGCAGGCGGCAGGCCAGCAGCCCGCCAATGGCGCCGGGGCCCACGATCACGACAGACGGTTTATTCGTCATGTGGGGTGTCCTCCCGGAACTCAAAGATCTTGAAGAGGGGCAACTTCTGCGGTCCCACGCTGGTCTGGGCGGTTGAACGGTAGACCAGACGGAAGCGGGCCAGTCCGGCCCCGTTCTCGACATAGAGTCGGTGGACCATGGATTGCCGCATGCGTTCGCTGGGGCGGTGGATTGGCCCGGCGGATGTCTCGCGTGTATGGAAGAAGCCGTCATGCGGCAGATCCAGGGCCTGTAGCATGTCGGCGTAGTGGCCGGAGAGCAGTGTCTCGGTTACGACCACATAGCGCACGCCGTAGGCGCGCAGCATGGCCATGGCCGCCTCTGGGTCGTCGCTGACATAGAAGCGGTAGGGCAGCAGGTTGGCTGCGCGATTCTCCTTCCATCCGACATAGGGATTGGCCACGTTGGGGCGGCGGCCGATATAGGTGATGGCATGCCCATAGGGCCAGCTCGCCAGAACAGCGTAGGCCGGGCGGCGACCGTCATCGTATCCGCCTGGATCGGGCGTCTGGTCGCGCAGCCAGTGGCATAGCTCGTAGATGGGGCCGCGCGACAAGCGCGGTGCACTGTACCAGTAGCCGCGCAGCCAGCGCGCTGGCGGGAGGGCGGCGTAGACCCCTCCGCCCAAGAGTAGGAGGGCTGCCGCAATCGTGCTCAGACGGCCGCGCTGCAGCATAGTCGTGCGGACCTCACCGCGCCAGATGCGGGTCACGCCACGGAGCGCTCCTTCGACGGCCTTGCCGATCAGAATCGCAGCAATGAGCGAGAGTAGATCGGAGAAGCGCTCCTGCCGCAAGGCCGCGACCGCCAGGGCCAGCGACCAGCAGGCCAGAAGGATGGCGGTCATGCGTCGCTGTTGCCCATCCTGCTCCCAGAGGGTCCAGCCCAACAGCAGGGGCATAAGTAGAATCAGGCGGGTAAAGTTTTCCTGTGCGGTCTGCCAGGTGAGTGGCTGCGACTCGACCAGCCGCATCAGGAGGGGGTCCTGCTTCAGCATCCACTGCGATCCCTCACTCAGAAGAGCCACCATGTTGACCTGAATCGCCCCGGCTGCGATCAGGGCCAGGAGTAGGAGGCTGACTCCCAGAGCGGTCAATCGGCGGCGGGAGGGGCCGGGCCGGACCGCGGTGAGCCCACCGTTGCAGGCCACCAGTGCCAGCGCGGTGCCGCCCAGTAGAAAGAGGTGGAATGGGCTGGGGGCGTCCCAGGCCGGCATCCCGGATCGGGCGAAGTGGGAGGTCAGCCCCAGCGGTGCAAAGAGCAGGGCTGCAGTGGCGAAGAGCGTCGCGCCTGCGACGGTCAGGCGCGTGCGGCGAGGGGAGTCGCGGTGGGCGGCTGGCAGTGCGATCATGAAAGCGGCCGCGGTGGCCACGATCATGAGGAGCGAGCCCATCCAGACGCCCAGGCAGAGAAAGAGGGCTGCGCCAGCGAGGCCGCCGTTGCGGATGGCCCGCCGGATGGTGGCGGCCTCCATCGCCTGCATGGATGTGAGTAGCAGCAGCGCGGCGCCGAAGACCGCAGCGACGTGGTGATCGGGGCGGCCCAGCACGGAGATCTGGATAGCGTAGGGTAGCAGGACCCCGGCTGCGGCTGCGGCCAAGGCGGCCGGCCGGGACATCAGTCGCCGCGCGATGTGATAGAGCAGCGGGATTGTGAGGGCACCCAGAACGGGAGGGGTCAGGGCGCCCACGACCTCGATCAGTTCGCCGGAGGGATGGCCCCCTCCCAGTAGAAGGGCTAGGGCGGCAATGCCCTGGTCGAAGAGTGGTGGCCAGTTGGGGTGCAGTCCGGCCGGGTAATTCAGGAAGAGGTCCAGCTCCGGAATGGCCAGGCCTCCGTTGACGGCCTGGAAGACCCGTCGCATGTGATAGAGCGTATCGTTCCCTAGGAAGTGGACCCCGTCGGCTGTGAAGACCATCGGCCAGTTGCGGACGCGTACCCAGAAGGCCGCGAGGGTTAGGCCGATGAGCGCCAGGCTGCCCGCCGACCGCAGAAGCCGGGCTTTCAGTGCGATTGCCGTAATCGTGAGGGTGGGGCGCTTCATGACTCGTTCACGGTAGCCACTCAAAGAAAAAGGCACAAGACCGAAGCCTTGTGCCTTTTCTTGGTTATCTCGGTCGCAAGCCTACGTGGCCAACTGCTTAGCCAGGTCGGCCGCCGAAGCGGCGTCCGGCGCATAGCCATCCGCGCCGATTTCATCACAATAGGCCTGCGTGACCGGTGCGCCACCGATCATGACCTTAACCTTGTCGGCCAGCTCGGAGGCCTTCACGGCGTCGACGACGGCTTTCATGTTGGTCATGGTCGTGGTCAGCAGCGCCGAAATACCAATGACCGAGGCATTGCTCTCCTTGGCCACATCGATGAATTTCTGCGGATCGCAGTCGATACCGGCATCGACGACCTTGAAGCCGCCGCCTTCGAGCATCATGCAGACCAGATTCTTACCGATGTCGTGCAAATCACCTTTGACGGTACCCACAACGGCTACGCCGAGCGGTTCTACGCCGGCAGCCGTGAGCTGCGGCTGAAGCACCGACATGCCGGCCTTCATGGCGCGGGCGGCAATCAGGACCTCGGGGACGTACACTTCATTCTTCTTGAAGCGCTCACCGATGACGCTCATCCCGGCCAGCAGTCCGTTGGTCAGCACCTCGTTCGGTGCAATTCCATCGCCAAGCGCCTGCTCGACAAGAGCCTTCACATCATTGGCCTTACCCTTCATCAGGTTTTCGGCGATCTCCTGTAGTACACTCATGGTGCTCCTTCTGTTGTTATTGAAAACACCACATGGTAGAGCGTCCGGCCCGAGTAGTTCTATGTATTTGTTTTCGTAAATTATAACGATAATGTTGTTATCTACATAAGAAGTGTCCATATTTGGTTGCTTCATCACATCTATTTGGGTTTTGATATGGCGATTTTGTCCAACAGGCTTTTCGAGGCGGTTAGTCGGGACTATCGAAAACGGCATAAGCTGCATGTGCGTCTGATGGACGTGGATGGGGCCATTAGCAGTGGTGATACCCCCCTGTCGCGAGTGGGTACGGCGCGCAGGCGGCGGAGCTACGCTCTGCAACAGAGCATTAACAATGGCGCGCCCCATGTTTATGAGACCGCTCCAGGCATTCTGTCCTGGATCGTAGCCTTGGAGGATCGGCGCCGGATCCATGGCGGACTGATTGGCGGGGCGGTTCTCGACGAAAGCCGTACGGCCACCGCTGCGGCGACGCAGGATTATCTCGTCGGGAACGGCATGGCGGCAACGGCGGCCACGCTGTTGGTGGGCAAGCTGCCTGTGTGGGCACCGGACCGAGTGGCGGTGGCGGCACAGGACTTGCACAGCAGCTTCTACCAGTTCAGTGGCTGGAAGCCGGAGCTGCTGGATGAGAATCGGCTACGGCGCAACCAGATGGAGCAGCTCAATCGCGCCATCGAGAATCAACGCCGTGAGGGGCAACCCTCCCTCTATGCCTTTGAGAAGGAGCGTATGCTGTTGGCCACTATCCGGGCGGGTGACCGCAACGGTGCACGCAGCCTCCTCAACGAAATGCTGGCCACGATCTACATGTCCACGCCCAAGCTGGTGGTCCTGCGCGTAAGGGCCGTGGAGCTATTGAGCTGTCTGACCCGTGCGGCCATAGAGGACAATCCACTGCTCGAACCCATGATCGAGCGCAATCATACCTGGACTGAAAAGCTGGTTGCTGCCGCCGACTTTGAGGAGCTCTCGGAACAGCTCATGTCGGCCCTGGACGACTTCATAGACGCGATCTACCTCCAGGGCGTGAACCGCTCCAACCTCAAGGTCTCACAGGCGATCGATTATATAACGCGGCACTATATGCGCCCCATATCGCTGCGTGATGTGGCGGCCGAAGTGTCGCTGTCTCCGTGCCGCCTGGCGCATCTGGTCAAGGCATTTACGGGGCGCACGATTATGCATCTGATTTACCAGACGCGCGTCACGCATGCCCAAAAGTTGTTAACCCACACGGAGCACAGCTGTGCAGAGATAGCGTACGAGGTCGGATTTGGTGATCAGAGCTACTTCACCAAGCATTTCAAGCGGTTGACCGGCACCACGCCGATGCGATACAGGCGGGCGGGGTAGAGACCGTGAAAGCGCCAGAAGAGGAGTCTCTTCCGACCTCTGTCTTGCGACCTCCGATCTCCGGTCAGTTGGCCATGGCCAGGGCGGCGGTCGGCTCACCCATGGCAATCACGATCTCGCCAGCGCCCATGCGGCCGAAGTGCGGTGTCTGCCAGCCGGAGGTCTCCTTGCGGACGCGGTTGCGGACGTAGGAAGCCAGACCCAGAGCGGAAACACCGCTGTCCCGCCCCCCGGAGCGGTGGAAGTAGTTGAGGATGTAGCGTGTGAACAGACCATGACCATCGGCTTCGAACGCGCGATCTAACGCACCGCCGGCGGTCAGCATCTGTATACTCCGGGAGGAGGTCCAGTCGGTTGAACTCGTTGCAACATTGATTCCAAAGCCTGAGTAGCAGGAATCCATGATGAAAAGACTGTGGCGGTTGGGCATGGCCTCAACCGCTTCGCGCAGGGCCTGCATGGAGATGCCGTCGTCGGCTTCGTGACCCTTACGGGTACCAACCGGCAGCAGATAGCCCATCTGGTTGCCGCTGGCATCTGATCCGGTCCACCCATGACCCGCATAGAAGAAGACCAGTAGATCGTTCTCGCCGATTTCGGCGCCAACGGTCTCAAGCGTGGATGTAATGTCTTCGCGGCCAGCTTCCTCGTCCGTCAGCAGAATGACTTGGTCGAAGCCGTATGTCTTGAAAACTTGTGAAACCTCGACCGCGTCATTGACTGAGCAGGAGAGGGTCGGGTAGGAGGGGTAAGCGTTGATACCGATGCAAACGGCGATACGGCGGCTATAGTCCTGGGCCGGGCTGGTTACAATGGCGGTAAGAAGGATGATGGCTGCGGCTGCCAGCGCCCGCCCGATCGTGTTGTTGCTTTTCTTTGTCATCCTCTTACTCCCGTTCTTGCTTGTGCCGACTTCTATCGCAGCGAACGTGCCAGGATGACTTGAGTTTCTGTAACTTCCTTTAGGGTAAGTGATTATAAAAAAAGCACCCCGGAAACTCCGGGGTGCCATGCATGGGTAAAAGCAGTACGGTGTAAAAAACTGTTACTAGTCGGTTTCTTCCTTCTCGCGGATGTTTTTCAGGTGCCGATTGAGGGTCTGGCGGGTAATGCCCAGCAGCTGGGAGGCCATGGTCTGGTTCCCATCCGTGCGACGTAGCGCCTCTCCAATCAGCATACGTTCGGCCTCGCGAATGGAGGGGAGTGGCTGCTCCGGCCGCAGGAAATCGGGTGCGGGAGGGGGGGCGGCGGGGGTGACAGGGGCTACCGGCATGGAGCCGGTTTCGCGTATAATGGCCTCACGGAAAGTCTCCATGGAGAGAACGCCAGCCTTGTGTGTGCTGACCGCATCGTAGCACATGGCCTCGAGTTCGCGCACGTTGCCGGGGAACCCGTAGGTGGAGAGCAGGGTCACCAGCTCTGGTGGCGGAGTGGGCTTGCGCTTGCCCATCTCATTGGCCGAGCGCTCCAGGAAGTGGTCGAGCAGCAGGGCCAGATCATCGCGTCGGTCGCGCAGAGGCGGGATGCTGACATGGTGCGAACGCAGGCGGAAATAGAGGTCCTCACGAAAATCGCCGGATCGTTGCAGCGCCTGCAAATCCCGGTTGGTGGCCACCACGATGCGCGCGTTGGTCCGCTTGGGGGTGTCTGAACCCAGTGCAAAGTACTCGCGCTCCTGGACCAGGCGCAACAATTTGACCTGGGAGACGCTGTTCAAGTCGCCGATCTCGTCCAGGAAGATGGTCCCGCCTTCAGCCTGTTCGATCAGCCCCTTGCGCGCCTCCAGCGCGCCGGTGAAGGCACCGCGCACGTGTCCGAAGAGCGTATCGGAGATTACGTTGTCGTCGAGCCCTGCAATATTGACCGGTATAAAGGCACCCTTTCGTCCACTGGCGTCATGGATCGAGCGGGCAATCAGCTCCTTGCCAACCCCTGTTTCACCTGTGACCAGGATCGGTTGAGGTGTACAGGCGATGGCTTCGATGTACTGGAAGAGGGTGCGCATGCCCTGATTGTGGGTCACCATCTTACTGAAGACCGACGGCTGGGAGAGTTCGGTTGAGAGCAACTTGCGGGTGAGCAGGGCATTTTCACGACGCATGTCACGTACATCGAGAGCCCGGCGCAGTGAGGTCAGGAGATGATCCTCGGTGACGGGCTTGACGATATAGTCAAACGCCCCGGCGCGCATACACTTGACGGCGGTATCCACTTCGTCAACGCCGGTGAGAACGATCACCGGAAGATCGGGGTGGCGCTGCACGATCATGGGCAGCACGTCGCGACCGGACATGCCGGGCATGTTGAGGTCTAGCAGGACGGCATCCACCTCTTGATCACGCATTACCGCCTCGACCTCGCTGCCGTCGCCACACGTCACCACGTTGGTGATGCCGTCGGCACGCAGGGTGAAGGTGTAGTTGCGCAGCAGGTCGCGGTCGTCATCAACCAGCAGCACGGGATTAACGGGAAAGGCAGTTGCACTCATGAAGATTCATTCTCCCTATCTGATTGAACCGGAAGCGTCAGGGTCACTTGTGTCCCGCGGCCATCAGCCGAGCTGAAGACCAAGGTGCCGCCGTGGCTGTCAGCGATCTGTCGCGAAATCGAGAGCCCCAGCCCGGTGCCCCCGGTATCGTGCTTCGTAGTGAAGAACGGATCCGTGATCTGCGGCATGGAGTCGGGCGGAATCCCGATCCCTTCATCTTGGACGCGCACGTGAATTTCTTGTGTGGCGCGGTTGTAGGTGGTGGCGATAGAGATGGCACACTCTTGGTCGGGCAGGGCCTGACAGGCATTGCAGAGCAGGTTGATGACAATCTGCTCAATACGCCGCGCCGCTCCCATTACCGGGGGCAACTCGTCGTCATGCGTGATCGAGAAATGGTGCGTGGCCTTGCGGATCGTGGAGCCCATCAGATCAGCCGCGCTCTGCACCACGGTGCTAACGTCAAACGACTCGCGCACATCCCCGTCATCCTTGCGCGCATAGCTTTTGAGATCCGATACGAGGCGGTTGATGCGTTCGGCGGCGCGGTAGCAGGAGGCGACCATTTCGGGGATCTCGTCGCGTACCGCGCTGTAGCTCCCGAGCGCTGTATCGAAATCGCCCTGAACCTCGCTGTGGGCGTCCAGGATAGGTAGGAGTTGATCGATGACGCGCTGTAGCGACTTCAGGCCCAGGAGCATGACATTATTGGGATTGCTGACCTCGTGCGCCACCCCGGAGTCGAGTGTACCGAGTGCGGCGAGCTTTTGGGCCTGTACCAGTTGGGACTCGGCGCGTTTGTGCTCGGTGATATCCTGTCGGATCACGATGACCCCCTGCGAGAAAGGGGCCAGAGTAAAGGCGAAGATGCGTCCGCCAGAGCGAACGTCGGAGACTTCGCGCACCCTGTTCTGCTCGCGGACCTTGCGCAACTCCGACTTCATGATCATATCGCATTCTGATTCGCCCGAGAAGAGTGGGCGGCCCAGCTCGGGGAGCGGATCAGGCGCGTAGCGTCGTGCCAGGTTGCTCTTTACGACGCGCCCTTCTGCATCCACGATGGTGATGGCAGATGGGTTGTGCTGGAAGAGCGCAAAGTTGAACGCTTCCTTTTCGTGGCAGTCACGCAGCACGTTGTTGAGCTCTCGCTTGACCTCGGTGATCTCGCGCTGTTCTTCTATGCTCATCCTGCTCCCCCCCCTTCTTTGGGCTCGGCACATACTACAGAGCGGATCGCGTCAGGTCCAAGGTGAAAATGGCGCTCTGAAAGCGACCCTCTCAGCCGAGCCCGCGCCGTTCGCGCCGATACTTGGCCGGGGTGGTGCCGGTCATCTCCCTGAACTGCCTCGTAAAGAAGCTTTGATCGGAGAAACCGGCCGCGTAGGCGATCTCGGCACAGGTGAGCGATGTCTCCTCAATCAGATGGCGGGCCTTCTCAATTCTGAGCCGTTTGACATGCTGTAGGATCGTACGGCCGGTGTGGTCTTTCACCATATGGGCGATGCGGAAAGTGCTCAGGCCCACATGCGCGGCGACGGCCTCGAGCCGGATCTCTTCGCTGAAATGGTCGCTAATATAGTCTAGAGCCTTGCGCACCTTCTTATTGGTCCGGCCGTAGCCCTGTTCGAAAATGCTCTGCATGAAATCGTCCAGCGCTTCGCGTACGACAACGCAGAGGGCCTCAAAGCCCTCCGTGGTGAATACGCGCATCATCCACTGCTGCTGCCGTTCGAGGAGGGGTTCGAGCAAGGGGCTATCCTCGACGGCGGCGCGCACGAGATATCCCATCATTTCGATGACGCGTGCGCGAATAACGGCTTCGCGAGGGGAGTAGAGAAAGATGGCAGCAAGCATGGTATTAAGCATGCTGCGGGCCGCAGCGCGGTCGCCAACCCGAATCAGGGAGAGCAGGATACGCTCCTCCTCGAGGGGGTAGGCCCGCTGGGGCTGACGCTTCCGTTCGTGGATGACCTCGGCAATCTGGCGTTGCTGAAGTGCATTGTCACGGTTGCGTGTCAGGAGCGTGGGGGACCAGCCACTGAGCTGGTAGAAACTGGCGAACAGGCTCGCGGCGGCCTCATGCACGCGCGGCTGAGGCCACCGGACGACCTGGTTGACGTAGGTGGTTGCTGCTTTGCGGCTGACGCCAGCTGAGACGATGAAGTTGATGATCTCGGTCGGCTCGGAGGTGTCCCCCTCTACGCGCACTTCTCCACCGCTCAGCCCGCCCTGCAGAGATTCCCCTTCCACCAGAGGCACAATCCAGGTCATGAGACCGGGTGCCAGAAAGAGGGCATAGGGCTCGCCCCAGCGCACCGCCTCTTGAAGGGCATGCACGCGCGCCCGGCAGAAGATCGCGTTGTTGTGGGCCGCACGGTTCCGATCCGTCGCCGTGATGGCTCCGCTGTCGGATATAGGGCGACAGGTCAGCCCAAAATCGCTGCGGTAGGTGCGCCGCAACTGCGTCATCACGTTGGCGGAGAGTGTGGTCGACATGGTGAGCCAACATAGCAGGTGCCCTGCGGAATTACACGTTGTATGTCATACCGTCGTCGCCCGCGGGGCCTTATGGACTGGCAACACGCGGTCGCATCCGGTTATTGTGCCGCATATGGAATCCCTCACCCCCCCCGCTTTTCGCCGCGCCCTGCTGCGCTGGTTTGACCGCTCCCGGCGTGCCATGCCGTGGCGGGATGATCCGCAGCCCTACAAGGTGTGGATCAGCGAAGTGATGCTGCAGCAGACCCAGGTGGCCACGGTTCGGCCCTATTTTAACCGCTTCCTTGACCGTTTTCCAGACGTGGCCGCGCTGGCATCGGCCGACCTGCAAGATGTCCTCACGATCTGGCAGGGCCTCGGCTACTACTCTCGTGCGCGCAGCCTGCACCGGGCCGCGCGTCACCTCATGACGGAGCGAAACGGTGAACTACCGCGACGGGCCGAGGAGTGGGAGCAGTTGCCGGGGATCGGGCCCTACGCCGCAGGTGCCATCGTGAGCATCAGTTTTGGCGATGTGGTGCCAGCCGTGGATGGGAATGTGATTCGTGTCTTCACGCGACTGCTGGGCATCCGCGCGGACAGCACGACGCCGACGGTGCGGCGCGAGCTGACGGATTGCGTGGCCGGATTGATTGCGCCCCGTCGCGCCGGAGACTTCAACCAGGCCGTCATGGAACTGGGCGCTCTGGTCTGCAAACCGCGCAACCCGGCGTGTGAGGCCTGCCCTCTACAGCGCTGGTGCGTGGCTCACGCCAAGGGTCTCACGGCCGCCATCCCGCACCGTCCGCGCCGCAAGCCCGTGCCGCATATGGATGTCGCGGCTTGCGTAATCCGGCGTGGGCCCAAGATTCTGATTGCCCGTCGCCGCCCGGACCAGATGCTGGGAGGTTTGTGGGAGTTCCCCGGCGGCAAACAGGAACCCGGTGAAACGCTGGAGCAGACCGCCGGGCGCGAAATCGACGAGGAGATCGGCATCACCATTCGGGTCCGAAGCAAACTGGGGGCCATCCCGCACGCCTTCAGCCATTTCAAGATGACCTTGCACGTTTTCGACTGCACCCCCGTGCGCGGCCGCGCGCGTGCGGTCACGGTCGACGCCATTCGGTGGGTCACCGTCTCCGAGTTACGCGACTACCCGTTCCCCGCCGCCGACCTCAAGATTGTTGAATGGCTGGAAGACGCACGCTGAGTCGCGCCGCTTCCGCGCTTGCCTCCGCGCAGGGAGTGTGATAAATACGGCCTCCATTCATGGGTATCCGGGATGTCTTTTTTTGTACAGAGCACAAACCGATAGGAAACGGATTATGAGCGATTTGCAGCGTGTGGGTGTTATTGGTCTGGGGATTGGACGCAACCATGTGAAGTCGTTCCATAGCCACGAGCACTCCGAAGTCGTGGCGATCTGTGATCAATCGGAAGCAAGACTGAGCGAGATTGGTGACGAGCACAAGATCAGTGCGCGCTATAGGGATGCGGCTGAGATGATCGCGACTGAGAAGCTGGACATCGTCGCAATAGCCACCCCCAACAAACTCCACAAGCCCTTGACCCTCATGGCTTTTGAGGCCGGCTGCCATGTCTTCTGCGAGAAGCCGATGGCGATGAACACGATCGAAGCCCGTGAGATGCTTGAGGCCGGCCGCGTCGCGGGGAAACGGCTGATGATCAATTTTGGGTTTCGATTCAGTCCGCAGTCCTGGGCACTGAAAAAGGAAGTCGACCGCGGCACGCTGGGCGACATCTATTACGCACGCACGCAGTGGTTGCGCCGCCGCGGCATGCCGGGCTTTGGAGGCTGGTTCGGGACCAAGGCCCTCTCGGGCGGCGGCGCTTTGATCGATCTCGGTGTGCATCGCCTCGATCTGGCCCTCTGGCTGATGGGCTATCCGCGGCCGGTGTGGGTCATGGGTAGCACGTACAACCATATCGCATCCGACCTAGCCAAACAGCAGGGCAAGGCGTTTGACGTGGAGGATTTTGCGGTCGGCCTCGTTAAGTTCGACAACGGTGCGACGTTGGAAATCGAGGCCAGCTGGGCGGGCAACATCGCCGAGAGGGAGCTGATGCAGACGCGGCTGCTCGGATCCAAGGCGGGGCTACTACAGCAGAATATCAACGGCACGTACGAATTCGAGGCGAAGATCTACCAGGAACGTGATGGCTCTCAGTATGACATGGAGCTGCGCCCACCGGTTCCGGACGTGCCCGGCGCAGCAGCCCACTTCGTGGATGCACTGGTGAATGACACCCCCCATATCGCCACCGGCGAAGAGGGATTGATCGTAATGGAACTGCTGGATGCGATCTACGAAAGCAGCCGCAGCGGTCAGCCGGTCCAGATCAGCGCAATCTGAAGGCGTGAGGCAGGAGCGCGCCGAGCGTGGTCGTTTCGTAGCGATCCAGAGCGCTACTGTTGGCCACATAGATTGGGAGTTCGGATGCAGCGAACTCTGACAGGACCTGACGGCAGGCACCACATGGGAAGGGTGGCGGACCCTCCCCGGCGACGATGGCGATGGCGCTGATGAGGGGCTGACCCAAGGCCACGGCACTGCCGATGGCGACCCGCTCAGCACACATCGTCAGTCCGTAGGAGGCATTCTCCACGTTGCAGCCCGTGATCACGCTGCCGTCTGCTGTCAGCACGGCGGCACCGACCTGGTAGTTCGAGTAGGGTGCATGTGCGCACAGGCGGGCCAGATCGGCTGCGGCGAGCAATTCGGCTGGACTCATGTGATTACCTCTCCTATCAGGTTTGGAATGGCTACGGGGTCGGTCGCAATCCTGAAGGCCTGCTTCATGAAGGGCAATGCGGCCTCAAGCGTGGCGTCGCTGTTGGCGTGAATAACCGCCATGGCTTGGCCCTCTCTCACGGGCTCGCCGATCTTGAGGATCTGGCTGACGCCCACGGCATGG
Source organism: Lentisphaerota bacterium (assembly GCA_013203785.1). Taxonomy (GTDB): domain Bacteria; phylum Verrucomicrobiota; class Kiritimatiellia; order UBA8416; family JABMPJ01; genus JABMPJ01. Next base: position 16,545 of record JABMPJ010000045.1, read on the forward strand.
TCCACACTGTCTTCGACGCGCTGGCGACCGGCGCCGAGAGCGATGCAGGCACGTCCGATGGCCTCGGCGTCGGCCGCGGCGATGAAGCCGGTTGCGGGGGCTGGACAGGCGATCTGCTGCTGTGCGGTGGGCAGCCGTGCGGGATCGTCAATGGCGGCGATATCACCGCCCTGCAAGGCAACCATCTCTTTGAACTTGGCGAGGGCACGCCCGTCGGTCAGAGCGGCGGTGAGCCGTTCCCGTGCGAGGTCCAGTTCGGGGGACACACCGGTCAGGGCCAGCATGTGGGCAGAGAGCTCGATTGTGAGCAACACGAGATCGGCCGGACCGTCGCCGCGCAACGTCTCAATCGTTTCGATGATCTCAAGTGCGTTGCCAGCGGTACGGCCGAGCGGCTGGTTCATATCGGTCACGATGGCGGCCATCCCTTTGTCCATGGCCTTGCCGATACTGACCATGGTCTGCGCCAGCTCGTGCGCCAGAGTAGGGGTCTTCATGAAGGCGCCGCGGCCCCACTTCACATCCAACACGAGGGCATCCATGCCTTCGGCCAGCTTCTTAGACATGATGCTGGCGGCGATGAGGGGAATAGAGGGGACGGTGCCGGTGACATCGCGCAGGGCGTACAGCTTCTTGTCGGCCGGGGCGAGTCGGCCAGTCTGGCCGACGATCGAACAGCCGCAGCGGTTCAGAACGGAGAGAAAGCCCGCGATATCAAGGTCGGTACGGTAGCCGGGAATCGATTCAAGTTTGTCGAGTGTGCCGCCCGTGATACCGAGGCCGCGACCGGAGAGCATGGGCACGACCACCCCGCAGCAGGCCACCAGAGGGGCCAGTATGAGCGAGACTTTGTCGCCGATGCCGCCGGTGGAGTGTTTGTCCGCCTTGGGTAGGGCAATCGCCGAGGTGTCAACCAGATCCCCGGAACGCATCATGGCATCGGTCAGGATCGATACCTCTTCCGGATTCATGCCCTGGAAGTAGATCGCCATGGCCAATGCGGCCATCTGGTAGTCGGGGATATCGCCCGAAGTGTAGTCGGCGATGAAGTCGCGAATCTCCGCGTCGTCCAGCGCCAACCCATCCCTCTTCTTTTCAATAATCCATTGCGGTACCATGGCACCATCTTCCCCTGTCGAGGGCTCAGAGTTTAAACAGAAAAGCGCAGTCGAAGAACATCAATGCGTGCGAGGGAGTTGGGAGCATATCCATTCCACACTAGCTTTTGGTTCCCAGCAAGACGAAGTCGGCGAGGTTGGATGCCTTCCTGTCAAACGTGTAGGTGGGTGAGACGTGTTGGGCTCGATTGTGTGCTCCAATAAAGGCGTCGGCAAAATCGGCCTTGCCCTGTTCGAAGGCCCGCAAGGCCCTCCAGACGGTTTCGGACGCTTCGACCTCCAACTCGACCGATGTTAGAAGGCCCCGTATCACGGCCGCTACGGTCTGGCGGTCGTACTGGTAACCGCGCCCAAGGACCCAACTGATTTCACAGAGCACGACTAGGTTCACAAAACCTGGATCATCGGCTGTGCAGGAAGATTCTATCAGCTTTGTGGCCACTTTCGCCTGACGATCATCGTCGCGCACGATGTAGCGGATCAGAACGTTGGTATCGAGCCCGATCACTGCCGAGCACCTTTGGCTAGGGCGTCATCCATGGCTTCCAAGCTAAGCGTCTTGGCTGGCTTCGGGACCATCCCCTTCAGTTGCTGAACCGAATCCGCAATGGGAATCATTTCCAGATGCTCCTGGTCATTGACGACAAAATCGACGCGGGAACCGGGGTGCAACCCCAGTCTTCTTCGGGCTTCCACGGGAACCGTGACCTGCCCCTTTGACGTGATGGATGCAATCATGAGTCCGACCCTCTGGCTCTCTTCCTTACCTACACTCCTTACACTACCATGCTGGCGAGTCGATCGTCAAAGGTCAAAGCTGATTGTCTCCTTGTAGTGAGCTGACGACAAATGGGCTCAAAGCGTGCGCTCCCGGCCCTCTGGTGATGCGCGTGGTCCTCGCTGTTCGTCCAGGTTGGTCGCATGAATCCATCCGGGATGGGTGTTGGCATTTGCAGGAAGGGGAGGGGTGTGCTACACGTGTCGTCAGATGAAAACGAGCCTCATTGTGAATGTCTATAACCGAGCCGCCTGGCTCAAGGCGTGTTTGGCGGCGCTGCTGCACCAGACCGTGCGACCGGACGAGGTCGTGGTGGCGGATGATGGCTCGACGCCCGAGCAGGTTGAGGCGGTCAAGGGGTTCCTGGCGACTTTCCCGATTCCCAATCACTACTGCTACCAGGAGGATAAGGGCTTCCGAGCGGCCGCGGCTCGTAACATGGCCATCCGGCAGGCGACGGGGGAGTACCTGCTCCTGATTGACTGTGACATCGTTTTGATGCCCGATGCGCTGGAGCAGCATCTGAAACGAGCAGAGCACAATCGGTTTCTGTTGGGGCAGGTGGCCTTTCTGGATCAATCGGCCACGCGCCCGGTACTGGAAGGGGCGCCGCTCAACATTGAGGCGATGGAAGCCCTGTGGCACGCGGCCGATGGGTCCCACATTGCGGAATCCGAGCGCCGCTTTGAAAAGAACCGCCTGCTGCGTGCCCTGCACCTGACCAAGCGCCACAAGCCCCAGCTCATCAGCAATCACTTTTCGCTCTTCCGGTCTGATATGGTGAAGGTGAACGGATTCGATGAGGCTTATGAGGGGTGGGGGCTGGAGGATGACGATCTGGGGATGCGTCTCTATCAGGCCGGCCTATCGGTCCGATCGGTTTTCCGGGAGGCACGTGCGGTGCATCTCTGTCACGAAACCCACAAGCCGGAGCGGGGCAGATGGGTGAGCCAGAATCGCGATTACTTTGATCGCCGGGAGGTGGCAACCTACTGCAAGAAGGGGCTCAGACAAGACTCTTGAACCACCAGCGCAGGCACTTGCCATGCAGGGCGTGCAGCTGCCAGGCCTCGCGGATACGCGCGCGTGTACCCGAGCGCTCTCCCGCCGCGATGCCATGTTTGGCAATCTCAAGCAGGTGCTTCGCCATAAAGCGCTTTACCCATGCGGGGCGCGTATAAGGGAATTCCCCCGCCTCAAGCGCGGAGCGCAGCGTCACGAGGAGCGCCGTATCGCGGCCGCTGAAACTCTCGCGTTGGGTGGCACGATTGTCGGCTGCGATGTGATAGATAGCCTCAATGGATGGATCGTAGGCTACAGGATAGCGCAGCGCAATGCGGCTCCACATATCCCAATCTTCGGCCAATTCCTCTCCGACCGGAAAACCGCCCACGACGTCAAACACCTCGCGTCGGCAGAGTGTGTTGCTAGAGCAGACGGGGGGGTAGCGATACATACTCCTGAAGAAATCGATCAATGCCCCCCCTGGACCTTCGGGCAGTCCCTCGCTGCGGTGGTTGAGCGGCGGCCCGCTGCTGTCGGCGATCTCCTCGCAGCCGGTGGCATAGAGTCCGGCCTGAGGAAAGTGATGGCTGAGGGTGAGGACTGTCTTCAGAAAGTCGGGCTTCCACTCATCATCAGCGTCCAGGAAGGCGATGCCATCACCGCTGGATTCTTGGATGCCACGATTGCGCGCGGCGGCGACGCCCTGGTTGGTCTGCTGAATGAGGCGCACACGCTCGTCGGTACCGCGGCTCACGATCTCGGCGCTTTGGTCGGTGGAGCCGTCATCCACGACGAGGATTTCATGTGGTGCGATGGTCTGCGCCGCGACGCTCTGTAGGCATCGCTCGATCTCGCGTGCTTTGTTGTAGAGAGGAATAACGACCGAGATTGTTTGCATCGCCCCTCACAAAGAAATGGTGGCTGTTCGTTGCGGAATCGAGCATGGCCTCTGCGGCGGATGAAGTCAAGCGGGGGGCGGGTGCTTGGGAACGGGGGAGTGATCTACCGCGAAAACACGCAAAGAGCACAAAGAGAGAGATATGGTGGTCCATCTCTTGCAGTTTGGTATGGGGGAATATATAGTGCGGACGCAATGAAACGAGTGCTGATAATGCTTCTTGCGATGGCGTGTCTGGTGGGATGCCAGGGGTGTGGTACGACAGCAGCGCAGGGGGGACGCACCGTGCGCATCTCTGTGCTGGATGGCGGCAAGATTGCGGTCAACGGGCGAGTCTTCACGCGGGATCGATTGATCAAGAAGGTCAAGGCGGCCGGGGCACGACCGACGACAGCCATCGAAGTCTCCATCCCGACGGGTGCACCGCAGACCATCATGGTCGACATTACCCGCGATCTGCGCAAAGCGGGATTCACCAAGATTCTATTCGTGCGCCCGCGCCAAGCCCTGACATCCGGCTGAAAAGGGTCGTCGTTGCCTGGTGTTACCCCCTCGCGCGGCCTACCCCGCGAAGCTGCGGGCGTTCTGGAAGAGGCGTAGCCAAGGGCCTGCTTCGCCTTCGAACAGTCCAGCGGGACAGTAGGGCATCTGGAGGGAGCGGAAGACGCGCTCGGGATGGGGCATCATGATCGTCACGCGCCCATCTTCGGTCGTTAGTCCGGTCAGGCCTTCGGACGAACCGTTGGGATTGAGCGGATAGAGCTCGGTGGGGGCACCTTGACCGTCAACATAACGCAGGCCTTCAAGTCCAAGGGCCTTGATGCCGGTCAGCGATCCGGTGACATCAAAATTGGCGAAACCCTCGCCATGCGCGACATGAATGCCGAGGCGCGATCCCACCATGTCCTTCAACAGAACGGAGGGGGAATCGACGACTTCAACCAGAACGAAGCGCGCCTCAAACTGCTCGGACCTGTTGGCGGTGAAGGCGGGCCAGTGGTCGGCACCCGGAATAATCTCTTTGAGTTGGGAGAGCATCTGGCAGCCGTTGCAGACACCCAGTGCAAAAGTGTCGGGGCGCGCGAAGAAGTCCGCGAACATCGCCTTGAGCTCCGCGTTGAACAGGATCGACTTGGCCCAGCCGGAACCCGCCCCCAGCACATCGCCGTAGGAGAAACCGCCGCAGGCGACCAGGCCGGCGAAGCTCTTGAGATCGACCAGGCCGCGCTGAAGGTCGGTCATGTGCACATCGACACAGTCGAAGCCGGCCCGATCAAAGGCGCCAGCCATCTCAACATGCCCGTTGATGCCCTGCTCGCGTAGAACCGCCATGCGCGGGCGGTGCGTCAGGACGGCTGGCGCGGCTTCCGGATCATAGGTCAGTGACATGGTCATACCCGGATCGGACTCATCGAGCAGCAGATCATACTCCTCGGCAGCGCAAGCCGGGTTATCACGCCGGGCTTGCATGCGCATGGTCAGTTCGGACCACGTGCGGTTGAGAGCGCTGATAGGTTGACTGAAGAGCTCTTCTTCGCCCTGCACGATGGTGAGGGCCTGTCGCTCGTCGTCGGTCTGGACACTGCCGATGCAGGTAGTGAGGTTGACGAGGCCATATTTGACGAGTATCGCCGTCACGCCATCGAGCTGTGCATCGGCGACCTGTAGAACGGCACCGAGCTCCTCGTTGAAGAGAAGCGCCAGGGGGGAGTCGGCCAGACCGGAGAGATCAACGGTCATACCGCGGTGACCGCCGAAAGCCATTTCGGCCAGCGTCGTGAAGAGGCCACCATCGGAACGATCATGGTAGGCCAAGAGCAGGTGGTTGGCGATCAGCTCCTGGATGGCCGCGAAGAAACCAACGAACAGGGCGGGATCGTCGAGATCGGGGGCCTCATTGCCGACTTGGTTGTAGACCTGAGCCAGGACGGATCCGCCCAAGCGATTGCGTCCCCGACCGAGGTCGAGCAGCAGCAGGGCCGAGGCCTCGGGTTTGAGGTCGGCGGTGAGGGTTTGACGCACGTCTTGGACCGGTGCGAACGCGCTGATGATCAGGCTCAATGGGGCCACCTGCCGTTGGGAGGCACCGTGGCTATCCTCCCAGACGCTGCGCATCGAGAGCGAATCTTTGCCGACCGGAATGGATATACCGAGGGCGGGGCAGAGATCTAAACCGACGGCCTTAACGGTGTCGTAGAGCGCGGCATCCTCACCCGATTCACCGCAGGCGCACATCCAGTTGGCCGAGAGGCGGATCTTCTTGATCGAGCCGATGGCGGCGGCCGCGATGTTGGTCAGGGCCTCACCGATGGCCATACGGCCGGAGGCCGGGCCCGAAATGAGGGCCAGGGGTGTCCGTTCACCCATTGACATCGCTTCACCGCTGGTGGCGTGGAAGGAGGTGGCCGTGACGGCGACGTCGGCAATGGGGGTCTGGTAGGGGCCAGTCATCTGTTCGCGCGCGACGAGGCCGGTGACGCTGCGGTCGGTAATGGTGATCAGGAAAGTTTTGCGTGCCACGGCCGGGAAGCGGAGGACGCGCTCGGTCGCCTCGGATATCTCCATCGGGGCGAGGTCGAGAGCGGCCGGGGCCGGGGTGCGGTGCGCCACATCACGCAGCATGCGCGGCGGTTTTCCGAGGATAACGTCAATATCGATATCAATCGGCTTGTTGCCAAAGTGGCTGTCTTCAAGGACGAGGCGATGATCATCCATAACCGTGCCGAGCAGCGCGACCGGACAGCGTTCACGTTCGCACAGGGCCAAAAACCGCTCAATATCGGGTTCGGCCACGGCGAGCACGTAGCGCTCCTGTGCCTCGCAGCACCAGATCTCCATAGGTGACATGGAGAGGTCTTCATTATGAATGTTACGCAGTTGGAAGTGGCCGCCGGTCTCAGCAACTAGTTCGGGGCAGCCGTTGGAGAGGCCGCCCGCGCCGATGTCGTGAATGCTGACGATCGGGTTGGCCTCACCCAGGGCGATACAGGCATCCACAACGCCCTGACAGCGGCGCTCCATCTCAGCGTTGTCACGTTGAACGGAGTTAAAATCGAGGTCCTCCGCGTTGCTGCCGGTGGCCATCGACGAGGCTGCGCCGCCGCCGATGCCGATGCGCATGGCCGGTCCGCCGATCTGGATGATGTGGGCGTTCTGAGGAATCTCCTTCTTAAGGGCATGCTCTCGCTTGATGTTGCCCATACCGCCCGCGACCATGATCGGTTTGTGGTAGCCGCGGTAGAGGCCTTCTGATTCGGTCTCGAAGGTGCGAAAAATACCGAGTAGCTGGGGTCGACCAAACTCGTTGCCAAAGTGGGCGCCGCCGATGGGTCCCTCGGTCATGATCTCAAGTGGGGTGGCGAGGCGGCTGGGGAACTCGGCGAAATCGCGCTCCCACGGCATCTCAAAATCGGGCAGGCGCAGGTGTGAGACAAAGAAACCCGCCAGGCCGGCTTTGGTGCGGCCACCAATTCCGGTCGCGGCTTCATCTCGAATCTCACCGCCGACACCGGTTGAGGCACCGGGGTAGGGGCAGATACCGGTGGGATGGTTGTGGGTCTCTACCTTTAGAAGGATATCAAGGTGGCAGGGGGTATAGCCGTACCGATTACCGGTGTCGGGATGGACCTCGAACCACTCGTTCTGGAAACCCTCAATGACGCCTGAGTTATCGCTGTACGCGACGAGTGTACCTTCGGGGTTCTCCTTGTGCGTGTGACGGATCATGGCGAAGAGCGACTGGGGCTGTTCGACGCCATCGATGATCCAGTCGGCGTTGAATATCTTGTGACGGCAATGCTCCGAGTTCACCTGGCCGAACATGACCAGCTCGACATCGGTCGGATTGCGCTTGATCTCGCCGTACGCTTTGCAGAGGTAGTCCACCTCATCATCGCTCAAGGCGAGCCCCATCTCGACATTGGCACGGGTCAGAGCGGCGGGGCCCTCTCCCATAAGATCAATAACCTTCATGGCCGCTGGCTGCATACGTGCGAAGGTGTCGGACATGTCGCCGTAGACCCCTTCGGTCATGCGGTCGTGCAGCAGGGGCAGAATGGGGCCACAGGCCGCCATGGGGATGGGGGCGTCGTTCTGGTCGAAGAGGGTGTAGAAGATGGCGCGCTCGACTCGGCGGATATCACTCATGCCGCAGTTGTGGAAAATATCCGATGCTTTCGAGGACCATGGCGATAGGGTGCCTTTGCGAGGCGCGACAAAGAAGCCAGCGGTCGGCTTGAAAGGACCGGTGGCCTCCAGTAGGCCATGGATGCGCGTGAGTTCGGTGGTCTCCTCGATGGGACCTTCGCAATCGATAAAATAGACAAAGTCAGCCCGGAATGCCGTCACATGCAGCTCCGGTGCCACGGCATGGATTGCCTTGAGCGTGGCCGTGATGCGGAAGGAAGAAAACGCGTTCTTGCCCTGTAAGATCAATGCTGTTGCCATCAAAACTCCCGTTGGATCAGCTGGATGGCGAGTGTCGCATCGCCCCGCTTGGGTGTCAAGATTTGGGGTATTATTGGGGTAGAAGTGAGGTGTATCTCCGATACAGTGCTCTTGTGTTCATCATAATCGTAATCCTGATCCGAGTACGATTACGATCAGGATTACGATTACGATTACGAAAAGCGGTGCAGTCCTCGAATTGACTGATGTGCAACAAATCGCAGATCGCCGCGATACCCATGGGTTGGCGTACCCATCGTCTCTGTCTCCAGAAACACAGGGCTTCATGCCTTTCACATCAGGGATAGGTGACTTATGCGCTAAAGTATTACACGTACTGAGGGATGAGCTGTTTGACATCGGCCCGAGGGCTCATCTATACTTCGCTCCCGAGGGGTAGGATGGATGTGCAGTGGCAGTAATTAAGATACAGATTGCGTCGCACGGAGAGGTTCCACCCGCTCTCTCTCAGCCTGTCGGCGAGGCGACTGAGCCTAAGGACATGCGCTGGCTGGCGGAGAACATTCCCTGCCGTACGGCGTGTCCGGCCCATACCGATATTCCCGGGTATCTGGGTGCGATCTATCGCGGCGAATTCGATGAGGCTTACCGGATCAATCTGCTCGACAACGTCTTTCCTGCCGTTTTGGGCCGTGTCTGCTCGCGTCCCTGTGAGAGCCCCTGCCGCCGCGGCTGGGATGGGCTGGGTGAGCCGGTCGCGATCTGCTTCTCCAAGCGCTCCTCCTCCGATTTCAAGGCCGAAGAGCGTGTCGTCCTCGAGCCGCTCTTCCCACCCAGCGGCAAGACGGTCGGCATCGTGGGCAGCGGACCGGCTGGACTGGCTGCCGCCCGCAACCTGACGCTTTTGGGCCACCGCTGCACGGTTTACGAGAAGCACGAGCGGCCGGGGGGCATGATGAACCAGGGCATCCCCGAGTTTCGCCTGCCGCGTGACCAGCTCGATCGTGAGATCGACCAGATTCGTCAGATGGGCGTGGAGATCATCTGCAACACGTCGATCGGCACGGATATTCCGCTGGCCAAGCTGCTCTCCGATTTTGACGCGGTGCTTATGGCTGCTGGCACGCTGCGCCCCAATGTCCTCGATATGGATGGCAAGGATAGCGAGGGCATCGACCACGGCATTCCCTGGCTGCTGCGCGCCAACGAATTTCACGATGTTGAGGTGGGGGAACGCTGCGTGGTTATCGGCGGTGGTTTCACGGCGATGGACTGTGCCCGCACCGCGGCGCGTATTCAGGCTCAGCAGTTCTCTATGGATCGCACCGATGTGCGTGTCTGCTACCGCCGCTCGGTCAACGAGATGCTCGTGACGCCAGGCGAGGTAGAGGAACTCGATCATGAGTCTATCCCGATGGAGTTCATGGTGGGACCCACCGGCTACGTGGTCGAGGCTGGCCAGGTGAAGGGCATTGAGTTCGTGAAGAACGAACTGGGCGCTCCCGACGACAGCGGGCGGCGCCGCCCGGTCGCGATCAAGGGCAGCGAGTTTGTGCATAAGGCTGACACGATTCTGCTCGCCACGGGTCAGTACCCCGCCACCGATTGGATCGATCCGGAGCTTTACCCAAAGCTCGTGGGCGAGGATCAGTGGTTGCTGAGCAGCAACAAGAACACCACCGAGATCGATAAACTTTTTAGTGCAGGTGATTTTTCGACCGGTGCCTCAACCCTGATTGAGGCGATCGCTCATGCCAAGGCGGCGGTGCGACTGATGGACGAATTTCTGATGGGCGAGAAGCGCATCTATGATGCGGCTGTAATCGTGCCCGGCCGTGACCATCCACGCGAGCGCGCCTCGGACTTTGTGGAGCGGGTACCCATGCCGTCGATCCCGAAGGCGGAGCGCAGTTTCTCGGCGGAAGTGGAGACAGGATTCGATGTACCGCACTCAGGTGAAGAGACGTCACGCTGCTATCTCTGCCACTACAAGTACGAGATTGATACGACGCGTTGCGTGAAGTGCAACCAGTGTATCGAGGTCAAGCCGCGCCCCAACTGCATTGTGCGGGTCAACAGCATCCACACCGATGAGCAGGACCGTATCGTGGGATACGACGAGGCCGTAGAGGATGTTGACTACAACGCCGAGTACTTTATCAATCAGAAGGATTGCATCCGCTGCAACGCCTGCCTCGAAGTCTGCCCGACCCAATGCATCAGCGTGCAACGCGTGGATGGCGTCGTGAAGATCAAGGGGAGTGAGGGGCGGCTGTGAGCCGTGCATCCGAAGCGTCCTTCGGACGCGGTTAACGGCTATTTTCGTATGCGGTGGGTGTCCCGGGCATTGGCACTACGTCGATCATCTCTTGTTACTGTGCCAAGAAGTGGCGGCGCAGTGTCTCGTGTAGTTCCTGCGGAGTGAAACGTCCACCGATAGTCTGGCGAATCGAACCGAGAACGGCAGGCCACTCGGCATGATCATCCGGGAAACTGTCGAGGAATGTACCCAAGTCAGCCTGTATTGCCTCGGGCAATCTCGGTCTAAGCACATCACGCAGAGTCGTGGCAAGACTAAATACGTCGTTCCTGTGTTCCGTGATCTTGGCGGTGTCAACCAACTCGCCCCGCTCCTGCCTTCCCGAGAGGTCTATCCATGCACGCGCCTTCAGGGGGATGAGTGCCGTCGCGTCCGCCATCCAGATTCCATCACTCAAACGGCGGTGTTCGAGAATCAGGTTGTAGTAGTTTTCATCCAAGAGGATGGCTGACAGACTCTCAGCGTCTTCCATTCGGACCGGGACGATCTGTTGATCCTCCATGAGAGCGATGGATGCATCGGTTCGACTAAAAAGCTCCAGCTCCCGAGGATACGTAGTGTCTGTGGGACGACTGAAGCGGTAGAGGATGGGTGCGCCTCCTTCACTCCTGTTCCGCGCCACGCCGTGGTGTGGGAACGGGTGCGTGATGGTGCCATGATGGATCGTGGGATTGCGTCCGTGGGACACGGTCGAGGAGCGGAGTTCTCCTCCCTCCCCCTCCTCAATTAGAGGCACCAGTTGAAGCGTCACAGGGAGCGCAGCGAGCGGGGGCGGATCTGGCGTGCGGCCGGCGTGCGGGTGTGGTTGACTGCACGGATGCAAATACGTCAATCGAGCATCAGAGGGGATCGTCCGGATTGCCCGGTGGATCCGCGCCACCGCATCCACTCTAACGGCAGCTACAAGCGCCACACTAAGGCTGATGGTGAGAAGAAAGAGAAGGTGCCTCGCTGGCTGTGCACCGCTGGATGCTGCACCATCAGCGTTCTCCCCGACACGTGCCTGCCCTATCGGCCTGTAGGGGGCGATCTGTTTGAAAGTTGGCTCGACACAGAGTTCATGGGGCGTGCCCCGCCACAGGTCACAGAAAACGAGAAGGGATGTCTGGATCGAGCCCTGAAACGCTTTCTCCAGCGCATCCCTTCCCTAACCGAAGTTTTGGGGCAGATGATTAAGGTCCTCAGCCCGACCGCCACCCAGTTATGGGGGCAACTCCGCAAGCTCGGAAAGCTCACTGAGATACTGCGCTTCCTAGCCGAGAAGTTCAAGACTTCGCTGTTGGGCGATTACCGATGTTTACGACCACCGCTGGTGTCAGGCTGATGGGTGGGGGACGGGGCCGCCTGGAAAAGGAACGCAGAAAACGGCATTCCCACACAATGATGTGATCGGAGAGGAATGAGGGCTCTGGCAGAGTCCCATTCCATGAACAACACACACCTCAATGACCCACTGACGGTGGCCTTGACCCGTTTCAAGGCCGTGAACGCCATCGAAGAACAAGTTCGCAACGGTATCCTGCTCGCTCAGGCCTTGCGAGAGGCCTCGCTGTGCCCCTGGCCTGACGAGACCGGCCGCTGCTATGCGGTCCGAACGCTGGAAGACTGGTGGTATGGCTACCAGAAGTCTGGCTTTTCAGCCTTGGAGCCTGAGCGCCGCTCAGATCGCGGATCTTTCCGCGTCATCGACACCGATACCGGCCGCTGGCTGATCGAGCAGGTCTGCCAGTACCCCAAGATCCAAGTTAAAGTGCTCTACGAGCACTGGAAGCAGGACGGGAAGGCGCTGCCGCCGCTGCGCTCGGTCTATCGCTACCTGAAGCGCCAGGGCTACGACGGCAAGACCCTTGCCGCCGGCCGTCTGGAGACCGGGCCGACCAAGGCTTTTGCGGCGCCACATGTCAATGAGCTGTGGATGGTGGACTTCTCCCCCGGTCCCCGCATCCGGACGGACGATGGAAAAGCGCTGAGCACCCAACTTTGCGTCATCATCGATGACTGTTCGCGGCTGATCCCCTTTGCGGCTTACTACCCCAAGGGCAACACCGAAGCCTTCCTCGACACACTGAAGGAGTCCGTGCTCAGGAGGGGGTTGCCGTTAAAGCTCTATACCGATCAGGGCAAGCCGTTCGTGTGTCAGCATGCGCATGTGGTGTGCGCGAACATGGGCATCCGCCTGCTGCACGCCAAGCCCTATCATGCCTGGAGCAAAGGAAAGGTCGAACGACTGATCCAGACGATCCAGCGGGGCTTCGAGAGCACGCTCAGGATCGAAGGCAACCAGGCCAAGAGCCTGGAGGCGCTCAATCAGAAGCTCTCGATATGGATCCAGACCACCTACCACCAGCGAGTCCACTCATCGACCGGCCTCACCCCTGAGGCGCGTTATCATCAAGACCTGCCGCAGATCAGGAAGCTCGATCTTGATCCCTTCGGCGTGGACCACCTGTTCTACACCCGCAAAGAACGCACGGTGCGCAAGGACGGAACGGTGCGGATCGACAAGAAACTCTATGAGGTGGATCTCTCTCTGCGGGCTCTGCGCGTGGAACTGCGTTTTGATCCGTTCACGCTCTCACGTATCGAGGTCTATCACCGGGAGGTCTTCGTCTGTCTGGCGCGCTCGGTCAATCTGCAACTCAACAGCGAAACAGGAGGGTCACAGTCTTATGAAGAACGTGGATAGCAAGCTTAACGACTACATGCATGCATGGGGGGCGCGCTCAGTACCCTTCCAGGATCAAGATCAGGCGCTCTTTGAAACGGAGCAGACCCGGCAAGCAACAGAACGGCTTCAGCAGAGCGCCGCGTTGCGCTCCGTGATGCTCCTCAGTGGCGACAACGGGGTGGGCAAGAGTGCGCTGGTGGCGCGTTGGGTCCAGACGTTGGAGCCGAAGGCGTATCGGCCGTTGACGATCACACAGGCCTCCTTGAGTGCCAGCGGGGTGCTGTGCACACTCTTGGCCAAGCTCGGGCAGGTGCCGGGATACCAGAGGGCCATCAATGTATCACGCATGGAGGATGCGATCGGTCATCTGGGTGGGGTCATTCCGGTCATTATCCTGGACGAGGCCCAGAACTACACGGCCTCGGCTATGGAGGAAGTCCGGTTGCTCTTGGGGCTCAACCTGCCCCCACAGCCGGTGTTCTGCCTGATCATGATCGGCGACAACTACCTGCTCGACTCGCTCAGGCTGCAAAGCCGCCGGGCGCTCTATACGCGCATCGCCGTCAGCCACCAACTCCAGCCCCTGCAGCCGACACAGGTTGAAGCCTATCTGCTGCATCGGCTCAAGCAGGCGGGGCTGGATCGCCCTTGCTTCGAGGACGCGGCCGTTGAGATGATCGCTTCGGCTTCGGACGGGGTACCGCGTACGATCAACCTGATCGCTCGCATGGCCTGGATCGAGGCGTCGCGTGAGCAGCAGGACAAGATAGCGCCCACGCATGTGGATGCGGCTTTGCGCTTGGTCCCGGTCGCACGTGACAAGATCGCGATGCCTTCAGGGAGATGAACTTCGAAGGCGGGCTCAGCTCTGTCGTGCTGGACTCGCCACTTTCAGCCGTGGCCCACGAAACAGTCAGACAATACCGCCCACGTGCCCACCATTTAGCAGGAAACTAGCCCCACGGCAGAACTTGGCGCGCCACA